>JAZKCX010000030.1:0-5614 GCA_040387875.1 Pseudomonadota bacterium
GCACGGGGCCACGATGTCAAAGGCGCCACGTTGTATGTCACGCTGGAGCCCTGCTCCCACCATGGTCGCACCCCGCCCTGCTGCGAGGCGGTGATTGCGGCGGGCATCACCCGTGTGGTTGCGTCGATTGCCGACCCCAACCCGCTGGTGGCTGGTAAGGGCTTTGCGCGTCTGCGGGCTGCGGGAATTGCGGTACAGATCGGGCCGGGCGCTCACGAGTCCCGCGAACTCAATCTTGGATTTTTCTCGCGCATGGTCCGCAAAACGCCCTGGGTAAGAATGAAAATTGCCGCCTCGCTGGACGGCAAAACAGCCCTGAACAATGGCACCAGCCAGTGGATCACCTCCGAGGCGGCGCGGGCCGACGGCCATGCCTGGCGGGCCCGGGCCTGCGCGGTGCTGACCGGCATAGGCACGGTGCTGGAAGACAACCCGCTGCTGGATGTCCGGCTGACCAATACACCGCGTCAGCCACACCTGGTAGTGGTCGACAGCCGGCTCGAGACGCCGCTGGACGCACAGCTTTTTGGCCCGTCGCGCAAACTTTTCATCTATGCCGCCGAAGAAAAAGCCGCGCGACAGCAAGCACTGGAAGCCCGTGGCGCCACGGTAATTTATTTGCCCGGCCCCGGCGGCAAGGTTGATCTGGCCGCCATGCTGCGTGATCTGGCGGCGCGCGAGGTGAACGAAGTGCATGTGGAAGCCGGCCACAAGCTCAACGGCTCGCTGGTGCGCGAAGGGCTGGCCGATGAGTTTTTGCTCTACCTCGCACCCAAATTGATTGGTGCGGGCCGCAACATGGCAGTGCTGGGCCCGCTGGACTCGCTGGATGCTGCGGTGGGGCTTGAATTTACTGCCAGCACCATGGTGGGGCCCGACCTGCGCATACTTGCCCAGATTCCCGAGCGCGACAGTTTTTAAGGGTTCACCCCAGCATTCGGCCGATTCCCTGCGAAAATGTCGCATGTTTACCGGAATCATCACCGGTGTGGGGCGCATCGTCGCCGTGCACGACCTCGGAAGCTCTTTGCAACACGGCAAGCGGCTCACCATAGAGCCGCCTGCGGGTTACCTAGACGACGTAGGCCTGGGTGACAGCATTGCGCTCAACGGCGCCTGCATGACAGTGACCACGCTGGATACCGGCAAAGCCCAATTCACCATAGACATTTCTGCCGAATCGCTGGCCCGCACCACGGGTCTGGCTGAACACAGCACCATCAACCTTGAAAAAGCCCTGCGCGCGCACGACCGCCTGGGTGGCCACATTGTTTCTGGCCATGTGGATGGCATAGGTCATGTTCGCCACTTCGCGCAGGTGGGCGAAAGCTGGGAACTGCGGGTGCTGGCGCCGGTAGAACTTGCAAAATACCTGGCTTACAAGGGATCTATCACCGTTAACGGCGTCAGCCTGACGGTCAATCAGGTGGCTGATGTGCCCGACGGCGCCGAGATCAGCATTAACCTGATTCCCCACACAGTCACCCATACGGCTCTCGGCCAGCTGCGGGTGGGCAGTACCGTCAATCTGGAAATTGACCTGATTGCGCGCTATGTTGAACGCATGCTGAAAGACTTGAAATGAGCACACTTGCCCCTGTGGGGATTTCTCCGGTGGAAGACATCGTGGCCGACATGCGCGCCGGCCGCATGGTGATTCTGGTGGACGAAGAAGACCGCGAAAACGAAGGCGACCTGGTGCTGGCTGCCGAGCACGTCACGCCCGAAGCCATCAATTTCATGGCCCGTTTTGGCCGTGGCCTGATCTGCCTTACGCTGACCCGCGAGCGTTGCGAGCTGCTGCGCCTGCCCCCCATGGTTACCCGCAACGGCACCAAACACGCTACCGCTTTCACCGTGTCTATCGAAGCGGCCGAAGGCGTAACTACCGGTATCTCCGCAGCAGACCGTGCCCGCACCGTACAGGCCGCCGTCGCTGCCCATGCGCAGGCCAGTGATCTGGTGCAGCCCGGCCATATTTTCCCGCTACAGGCGGTGGACGGCGGTGTGCTGATGCGCGCCGGCCATACCGAAGCTGGCTGCGATCTGTCGGCCATGGCCGGCTGCGCGCCAGCAGCCGTGATCTGCGAGATCATGAAGGACGACGGCAGCATGGCCCGCCTGCCCGACCTGCAGATTTTTGCGGCCGAACACGGCTTGAAAATTGGCACCATTGCCGACCTGATCGAACACCGCAGCCGCCATGAGTCGCTGGTCGAAAAAATCGGCACCCGGCCTATACAAACCCTGTTTGGCGAGTTCACCGCCCATGCGTTTACCGACAAAACCAGCCACAGCGTGCATTTGGCGCTGGTCAAGGGCACGTGGGCTGCCGACGAAAACGTCACCGTGCGTGTGCACGAACCCATGTCGGTACTTGACGCGCTCGAAGTCGCGCGGCCCATGCACTCCTGGAGCCTGGACGCCAGCCTGCAGCGCATCGCCACAGAAGGCAAAGGCGTGGCGGTGCTGCTCAACTGCGGCGAGAGCGCTTCGCAATTGATAGCGCAGTTTGAAGGTACGGCCCGGGCCAGCCAGGCCCCAGAGCGCGGCAGGGTCGATTTGCGGACCTACGGCGTCGGCGCCCAGATACTGCGTGAATGCGGCGTGCAACGCATGACGCTGATGGGCAACCCGCGGCGCATGCCCAGCATGGCGGGCTACGGCCTTGAAATTACCGGCTACCTCAGCCACTAGGAGAGCGACATGTTTGGCGCAGACAAAGGTACGAGCGACCGCACCGACGGCAGCAAGCTGTACATCGCTATCGTTCAGGCCCGCTTCAACGAGGGAATTACCAATGCATTGGCCCAGGCCTGCAAGCAGGAACTTGCGGCGCTGGGTGTAGCCGAAAGGCACATCAAACACGTGTTGGTACCAGGCGCGCTGGAGGTGCCGGTGGCGCTACAGGCCCTGGCTGAGCAAAACCATTTTGATGCGCTGATTGCGCTGGGCTGCATTGTGCGCGGTGAAACCTACCATTTTGAACTGGTAGCCAACGAGTCCGGTGCTGGCGTCAGCCGCATTGCGCTGGATTACCAGATACCGGTGGCCAACGCCATCCTGACCACCGAAAACATGGAGCAGGCCGTGGCCCGCCAGACCGACAAGGGCCGCGATGCGGCCCGCGTGGCGGTGGAAATGGCCAACCTGCTGACCGAACTCGCATGACCGAAAAAATCTCCCCGCCCGGCCAGCGCCCGCCCCGGCAATCGCGCACCGGCGTTACCGCCACAGGAGCACGCAAGGCGGCCTCCAAGTCGGCCCGCAGCCGGGCCCGCGAGTTTGCACTGCAGGCGTTGTACCAGCACCTGGTGGGCCGCAACGAGGCCGAGGCCATTGATGTTTTCACCCGCGACCTGGCCGGCTTTCACAAGGCCGATTCGGTGCACTACGACGCACTGTTGCACGGCTGCGTGGCGCAGGGGGCCGCTCTGGATGCGCTGATACTGCCCCTGCTAGACCGCAAGCTGGCAGAGATTTCGCCGATTGAGCGCGCTGTGATGTGGATAGGCGCTTACGAGCTGCAGCATTGCCTGGATGTGCCCTGGCGCGCGGTGCTCAACGAATGCATCGAGCTGGCCAAGGAGTTCGGCGGCACCGACGGCCACAAATACGTCAACGGTGTGCTGAACAAACTGGCGCCTGAGCTGCGGCCGGCCGAGGTCAAGGCAGACCCAGCCCGCAAGCCGGCGGCGGCCCCCAAGGTGGTTGACGGCGCATGAGAATTTCGAAGCGCGCCGAGCGCATCGAACCGTTTTATGTGATGGAGGTGGCCAAGGCTGCCTCGGCGCTGGCGCGCGATGTGGCGCACACCGATGCGCCCATGATTTACCTCAACATTGGCGAGCCCGACCGTACCGCTCCGCCGCTGGTACAGGAAGCCGCCGCCCGGGCTATTCATGACGGCGACACCCGCTACACCGACGCCACCGGCCTGCACCCGCTGCGCGAACGCATCAGTGGCTGGTATGCCAGCCGTTTTGGCGTGAACATTCCGGCCAGCCGGATTGTGGTGACTGCCGGCGCTTCCGCCGCACTTCAGCTGGCCTGCCTGGCCTTGGTAGAGGCTGGCGACGAGGTGCTGATGCCCGACCCCAGCTACCCCTGCAACCGGCATTTCGTCAGCGCCGCCGACGGCACGGCCAAACTGGTTCCGGTGGGGGCCGCAGAGCGTTTTCAGCTCAGCGCCGATAAGGTGGAAAAGCATTGGCAGGCGGCCACCCGGGCTGTGTTGCTGGCATCGCCCTCCAACCCCACCGGCACGTCCATCCACCCCGAGGAACTGCGCCGCATCCACAACTTCGTGGGCCAGCGCGGCGGCATTACGCTGGTGGATGAAATCTACCTGGGCCTGAGCTACGACCCGCTGTATGGCCAGACCGCGCTGGCGCTGGACGACCGGGTCATCAGCATCAACAGCTTCAGCAAATACTTCAGCATGACCGGCTGGCGGCTGGGCTGGCTGGTGGTGCCACAAAAGCTGGTGCCTGTGGTCGAACGACTGGCGCAAAACCTGTTCATCTGCCCCAGCACCGTGGCGCAGCATGCCGCATTGGCCTGTTTCGAGCAGGTCAGCATTGACGAATACGAGCGCCGGCGCGCCGACTTCAAAGCCCGGCGCGACTATTTCATTCCGGCGCTGCAGTCGCTGGGCTTGCCAGTACCGGTGGTGCCCGACGGTGCTTTTTATGCCTGGGCCGACTGCTCGGCATGGTGCCAAGCGCTGGGCGTGGCCAGCAGCTGGGAGCTGGCCTTCGAGATGCTGCACAAGGCCCATGTGGCGGTAACGCCGGGGCGCGACTTTGGCGTGGCTGAAACCGGGAATTTCCTGCGGTTCTCGACCGCCAGTTCAATGGCCCAGTTGCAGGAGTCGGTTGCGCGGCTGCAGGCCCTGGGAGCGGCGCATGGCCTTTGAATTTCCGGTTCGCGTCTATTGGGAGGACACCGACGCTGGCGGCATTGTTTTTTATGCCAACTACCTGAAATTTTTTGAGCGGGCCCGCACCGAATGGCTGCGCTCGCTCGGCATTGAACAACAGCGCCTGCGCGTTGATACCGGTGGCATGTTTGTGGTGGCCGACACTGCCGTGCGCTACCACCGCCCTTCCCGGCTCGACGACCAGTTGCTGGTGACCGCGAAATTGGTGGAAAAAGGCCGGGTTTCGCTGTCAATAGAGCAACAGGCGCTATCAATATCGGAGCAAAAGGGTGCGATAATCCTCTGCGAGGGTCGCATTCGCATCGGCTGGGTCGATGCAAGCACTTTCAAGCCTGCGAGAATACCGGAAATTATTTTGGAAACCCTGAAATGAACCAAGACATGTCCATCCTCAACCTGATCCTCCACGCCAGTTGGGTGGTTCAGGCTGTCATGCTGCTGCTGGCGGTAGTTTCGATTGCCAGTTGGGCGGCAATCTTCACCAAGGTTTTCGCTTTGAAGAAAATGCGCACCCAGAACGTGGAGTTCGAGCGCAGTTTCTGGTCAGGCACCAGCCTCAATGAGCTGTTCAACATGGCCGCCCAGGCCGGCAACAACTCCAGCCCGATGGAACGTATTTTTGCCAGCGGCATGCGCGAGTACCAGAAGCTGCGCGAGCGCCGCATCACCGAT
>JAZKCX010000031.1:0-9343 GCA_040387875.1 Pseudomonadota bacterium
GAGGTGTGCAGGGCTTTGGCCGCCTCGGTCAGGTTGAGGTTGCGGCGTGCAGCTTCCTGCACAAAACGAAACTGGTGAAGGTTCATGGGCTTGGTTGTATATATGAATTCAAGCTAAAAACTTGAATTCATTATGCAATATGAGCCTATGACGTAGCGATATGGGCCAAAGTTTCGACCAAACGCGGGTCTTCACCCACGGCTTTTTGTAGTTCAAACACCACGGCAGGGTGGGCCAGCCGCAGCGCCTGCACCAGTTGCGGCAGGTCCTCGCGGGCGTGTTTGCCGACCCCCAGAAACATGGGCACGATGCGGATGCCGTCCACGCCACCGGCAATCAGTTCGGCCGCACAGGTGGGCAGGTCGGGCTGGCTAAGCTCCAGATAGGCGCAGGCCACCTGCGCGCCCGGTTCGCGCTGGCGTATGCACTCGGCCACCGCTTCCATGGGTTTGTGCCACAGCGGGTCGCGCGAACCGTGCGCAAAAAGAACAATGCCTTGGGTCATGCGGTCAACGCCTTAATACCAGCCAGCCAAAGGCTCCGAGCGACAGGACCACATACAGCAGGCCCGGCGCAGCCGCCGCCAGCCAGGGTGCCCAGTCGCGCAGGTTGCCGATGTAGCCAAACACGTTGTTCAGCAGAAAGAAGCTGATACCCACCATGACGCCGCCAAACACATAGCCCATGATGCCGCCGCTTCTAAAGTGCAAGTAGGCAAAGGGCAGGGCCAGCACCACCATCACCATGCAGCTCAGCGGATAAAAAACCTTGCGCCAGAACTCGATTTCGTACCTCTGCGCCCGCTGGCCGTTAGCCTCCAGGTGCTGGATGTACTGGAACAAGTCCACCGTGCCCATGCGGTCGGGCCGCAGCAGCGCCACCGACACCATTTCGGCCGATATTTCGGTGGGCAGCCGCATGCTGGGCGCCTGGCTGCGGGTCACGCTGGCCGGCTCGCTGCCCGGCCGTGAAAATGCGCTGCGGGTGACGTTCTCCATGGTCCATGAGGAGTCGCTGGCAAAACGCGCGGTCTCAGCCTGCATCAAAGAGATCAGGAAGCCCTGGCTGTCGAACTCGAACACCCGCACATCGCGCATGTCGCCCTCGGGTGTGAGCGACTTGATATTGGCCGCATAGGTGCCGCCGGGCGTTTTCTCTTTCAGCCAGGCACCGGTCTGACCCACGGTGAGCCGGCCCTGAAAACGCGCTTTCAGCAACTGGGCGCTGCGCTCCGTCACCGGGGCCACGTAGTCGCCCACTGCAAAGGTCATGATCACAAACACCAGCCCTAGGCCCATCAGCGTGCGCAGGGCGCGCCAGGGCCCCAGGCCGCTGGTGCGCAGGATGGTGTATTCCGAGCTTTGGGCCAGCCGCGCCATCACAAAAATGGTGCCAATCAGCACCGCAATCGGCATCAGTTCGTACAAATGGGTGGGAATGCGCATGCCCACATACAGCAGGGCGTGGCTGAGCTGGTAGGCGCCGTTGACCGAACCCTTGCCGATGTCCTGCAGCTCGTCGACAAAATCAAAAAAGAAGAACAGGGCCAGAAAACCCAGCGTGACAAAACCGAACGAGGCCAGCACCTCGCCGTAGATCAAGCGGCGTATGGTTTTCATGTGCGGGCTGCCCGGGGCCGCAGCAGCCCCCGCAGCGTCCATTGTTTGTGGCGCTTGGCCAGCCACAGCAGGCCCAGCATCATGCCGCCGCCGTGCAGCCCCAGCATGAAGCCGCCAAAGCCCACCCGCCCGCTGGCCACCCAGTTCTGGCCCAGGTTGATGAGGTTGTAATACACAACAAAAGTGAACAGCGCAAAAATCAGCCCGCCCGTGCGGCCTACCCGCGGGTTGACGCTGGAGAGCACCAGCGCAATCACCACAAAGTTCAGGCCCGCCAGGGCCAGCCCGATGCGCCAGGCCAGCTCGCCCTGGTGCACGCGGGTGGGCTCCATCACCAGTTGCATGGTGGATTTGGCGCGCACCGGCAGCTCGTCCGGCACGCCAATCTTGGACGGCCCGACGCGGGTGCTGTATTCGGCAAACTCGCTCAGTTTGAGGCCCCCCTGGGCGGTGGTCGATTCCATCCGCTGGCCGGTACTCAGCATCAGGAACTGGTCGCCGCCAATAATTTCGATGCGCCCGCTTTTGGCTGACGTCACGGTTTCCTTGCCGCGCTCGGAGGTGGAGATAAAGACGTTTTTGCTGCTGCCGCTGTTGGCCAGGTCCTTGTCGATAAAAAACACCCGGCCGCCGCTGGCGGATTCCTGAAACTGCCCGGGTGCCACCCGGTCGAGGTCGCCGCGGCGCTCGTAACGGTCGCGCAGCTCCTGGGTCTGCAGGTTGGTCCAGGGCCAGACCAGGAGCGCAAAGGCGCCGATTACCAGCAGCACCGGCCAGGCAAAACGCAGCAGCGGGCTTAAAAACCCGGCCAGGCCGCGGCCGCTGGCAAACCAGATCACCATTTCGCTGTCGCGGTACATGCGCGAAAGCGAGCCGACGATGGCGATGAACAGCGACAGCGTCAGGATGGTGGGCATGTAACCCAGCACGGTGTACCCCATCACCAGCATCACGTCCTGCGGGCTGACCACGCCCTTGGACGCCTGCCCCAGGGTGCGGATCAGCACCATGGACATCACGATGGTGACCAGCACCACGAGCGTGGCGCCGAATGACCGGGCCAGCTCCTTGCGAATGGAAGAATGGAATAACATCTAAAGACAGGAAGAGCCCGAATTATGAACTTTGAATTGAAAACCCTGGCCTGGAGCCGTTTGGCCAGTGAAAAGTGCGACGCACTGGTGGTGCTGGTCGACGAACATTTCAAGCCTTCGGGCGACCCTCTGGCCGATTTGCTAGCCGCGGCGCTGAAGGCCGGCGACTTTGAACCCAAGCCCGGCCGGCTGCTGCACAGCTACCGCGCCGGTGCCGTGGCTGCCACCCGGCTGGTGTTTGCCGGTGTGGGCGACGGCAGTGCCCGCCATGTGCGCAGCGCCGTGACCGCTGCCGTGGGCGCCCTCAAGTCGCCCAAGATCACCCGCGTGGTGGTGCACCTGGGGGCCCTGGCCGATGCCAGCGAAGCCGCCCTGCGCGCCACGGTGCAGGCCACGGCCGACGCCAGCTATGTCTACACCACCACCAAGCCCAAGGCCGACGCACGTGCCCTGCAGCAGGTGGTGCTGGGCGTGACCGATGCCGCCAAATTCAAGGCTGCGCACGCCACGGCCACCGGCATTGTGGCCGGCACCGAGCTGGCGCGCGAGTGGGCGAACCGCCCGGCCAACCATTCCACGCCCACCCACCTGGCAACCCTGGCCACCACGCTGGGCAAGCTGCCAGGCCTGAAGGCCGAAATTCTGGGTCCGCGCGAAGTTGCCAAGCTGGGCATGGGCTCCTTCATGGCAGTGGCCAAAGGCTCCGAGGAGCCGCTGCGTTTCATCGTGCTGCGCTACAACGGCGGCACCAAAACCGAGGCGCCGGTGGTACTGGTGGGCAAGGGCATCACCTTTGATACCGGCGGTATTTCCATCAAACCCGCCGGCGAGATGGACGAAATGAAGTTCGACATGTGCGGCGCCGCCAGCGTGCTGGGCGTCTTCAAGGCGCTGTCTGAACTCCAACCCGCGCTCAATGTGGTCGGGTTGATTCCTGCCTGCGAGAACATGCCCGACGGCCGCGCCATCAAACCCGGCGACGTGGTCACCAGCATGAGCGGCCAGACCATCGAGATTTTGAATACCGACGCCGAAGGCCGGCTGGTGTTGTGCGATGCACTCACCTATGCCGAGCGTTTCAAGCCGCGCGCGGTGATCGACATCGCCACCCTGACCGGTGCCTGTGTGGTGGCGCTGGGCGCCGTGCGCAGCGGCATGTTTTCGGCTGACGAGGCACTGGCGCAGGCCCTGTTGTCGGCCGGCGATGCCGCGCTCGACCCCTGCTGGCGCCTGCCGCTGGACGACGACTATGCAGAGGGCCTGAAGACCAACTTTGCCGATGTGGCCAACATTGCCGGCCGCATGGCCGGTGCGGTGACGGCCGCCAAGTTTCTGCAGCGCTTTACCGCCAAGTACCCCTGGGCGCACCTTGACATCGCTGGTACCGCCTGGAAAAGCGGCGCTGCCAAGGGCGCCACAGGCCGGCCGGTGCCGCTGCTGGTGAACTACCTGCTGTCGCTGGCGCCTGCTGCGCCGGTGGCTGCAAAAAAGCCGGTGCGCAAGCCGGTGGCAGCCAAGTAAGCCCCCGCGATCCATGACAGAGATCGAGTTCCACTTCAACGCGCCCGACAAGCTGTCGTATGCCTGCCGGCTGCTGCGCAAGGCCAGCGCCAGCGGCAAGCGCACGGTGGTGACGGCCGCGCCAGACATGCTGGAAGAACTCGACCGCGCCTTGTGGACTTTTTCGGCGCTGGATTTTGTCGCCCACTGCCACAGCAACGCCGCACCCGCCATGGTGGCGGCCTCGCCGGTGGTGCTGGCCGAAGCGCTGGCGGGCACACCGGCGCACCCGGTGGCGGTCAACCTCGGCGAAGGTGTGCCTGCAGGGTTTGAAAAATTCGAGCGGCTGATTGAAGTCGTGACCAACGACAACGCCGACCGCCAGCAGGCCCGGCTGCGCTGGAAACACTATGCCCAGCGCGGTTACGACATTCAGCGCCGCGACCTGGCCGGCCCTGCCGCATGAGCGCCGCCCCGCCACGGGTTCCGCCGCGTTTCGTGCCCACCCTTACCGAGGTGGTCGAGCAACCGGCGGGGGCCGAAGGCAGTACTTTTCAGGCCCGCTGGGCCGATCTGGAAGAGCCGCTGGTGCAGCGCATCCTGCAGCGGGTCGATGTGGCGCTGGAGCGCCGCGTGCGCGAGGTCATGGCCCAGGTGGTGCGGGAGCAGACCCAGGCCATGCTGCCGCGGCTGCGCGACGAAATCGAAGCGGTGGTGCGCCAGGCCATCAACGATGCGGTGGCGCAGGAACTCGATACGAAATAATTGAAAATCGCCCCGGGCGGTGCGGCCATAATCCGCCTTGCATTCCAACCCCAAAACCCCGACAGGAGGACTTTGTATGCCCATGAAGAAAAATCTGATGGTGATGGCTGCGCTGGCTGGCGTTGCCGCTGCCGCATCCGCGCAAGATGTGCAGGTCGTCAAGATCGGCCACGTGGCGCCGCTTTCTGGTGCCCAGGCCCACTACGGCAAGGACAACGAAAACGGCGTGCGTATGGCGATTGAAGACCTGAACGCGCAAAACATCGTCATCGGTGGCAAAAAGATCAAGTTCGAGATCCAGGCCGAAGACGATGCGGCCGATCCCAAGCAGGGCACGGCCGTGGCCAACAAGCTGTGCGACTCCAAGGTGGCCGGCGTGGTCGGGCACCTGAACTCGGGCACCACGATCCCTGCATCGAAGGTCTACAACGATTGCGGCATTCCGCACGTGACCGGCGCCGCCACCAACCCCGATCTGTCCAAGCCCGGCTACAAGACCACCTACCGCATCATCGCCAACGACAATGCGCTCGGCGCCGGTCTGGCTTTTTATGCGGCCGACGCCCTCAAGCTCAAGCGCATTGCCATCATCGACGACCGTACCGCCTACGGCCAGGGTGTGGCGGCGGTGTTCAAGAAAACCGCCGCGGCCAAAGGCATCACCGTGGTGGACGACCAGTTCACCAACGACAAGGCCACCGATTTCATGGCCATTCTCACCGCCATCAAGGCCAAGAAGCCCGACGGCGTGTTCTATGGCGGCATGGACGCCCAGGCCGGCGCCATGCTGCGCCAGATGGAGCAGCTGGGCATGGGCAAGGTCAAGTACTTTGGCGGCGATGGCATTTGTACCACCGAGATTGCCAAGCTGTCGGCCGGCGCCAAGACGCTGGGCAATGTGGTCTGTGCCGAAGGCGGCGCCTCGCCGGCCAAGATGCCCGGTGGCGAAGCCTGGCGCAAGCGCTACGACGCCAAGTATCCCGGCCAGTTCCAGATCTACAGCCCCTACACCTACGACGCCACCTTTGTGCTGGTCGATGCGATGAAGCGCGCCAATTCGGTCGATCCCAAGGTCTACACCCCCAAGATCATCGAGACCAACCTCAAGGGCGTCACTACCAACATCGTGTTCGAGCCCAATGGCGAGCTGAAGAACCCGGCCATCACCCTGTACGTCTACAAAGACGGCAAGAAGGTTGCGCTGAACTGAAATCGGCCGCAGCCATGAAAAAGCCGCCCCCGGGCGGCTTTTTTGCGTTTCAGGGCTGTTTTATGAATAAAAACTGCCTCTAGCCGGCGCCTTTATTCACTTTTATGCTATCAATATCGTAGTATCCTGCAAAAGCATTCAGGCCGCGCCATCGTCGTCCACACTGGCGCTCCAGCGTTTGCCCCAGCCTTCGGATGCAGTCAGGCTGCGGCGGTCGCGTTTGGTGGGCCGGCCCTGGGTTTGGGCCAGTGCCGGCTCGCTGCCAAAACGCCGCTGCTCGGCCGCAACAGCGCGCCGCTCCACGCTTTCGGGGGTCTCGCCGTACAGCGCCTGGGCCACTGGCGCCGGGCCGCGCATGCCGCTCAAAGCCAGCACCTTGACTGTGCGAATAACCGGGCCCTGGCGCATGTCAATCGTGTCGCCCAGGCGTACTTCGCGCGAGGGTTTGGCGTCCTGCCCGTTTACCCGCACCCGGCCCTTACCGATTTCTTCGGTGGCCAGCGAGCGGGTTTTGTAAAAACGTGCAGCCCACAGCCACTTGTCTATCCGCAAGCCGTCCATCAGTTGCGCGCGCCCAGGGCCCGCGCCCGCTCGTGGCTGGCTTTCAGGATGGCGGCGTCGGGTGGCGACACCGGCCAGCCCAGCATGTGTTTCTGGGCCACACCGGCCAGGGCGTCAATCCACTCCGGGCTGTCGTTCAGGCAGGCGATGTACTGGAACTCCTGGCCGCCTGCCGACAGAAAGGCCTGGCGGCCTTCCATTGCAATTTCTTCCAGCGTTTCCAGGCAGTCGCTGGTAAAGCCGGGGCAGACCACGTCGACCCGTTTGACGCCGGCCTTGGCCAGCGCCTTCAGCGTAGGCTCGGTGTAGGGCTCGAGCCACTTGGCCTTTCCGAAACGCGACTGGAAAGTCACCTTGTACTGTGTGGGCTGCAGGCCCAGCCGCTCGGCCAGCAGGCGCGCGGTCTTGTGGCATTCGCAGTGGTAGGGATCGCCCAGTTGCAGCGTGCGCTCGGGCACGCCGTGAAAACTCATCACCAGTTGTTCGCCGCGGCCATGGGCCTGCCAATGGTTGGTAATGCGCCGGGCCAGCGCGTCGATGTAGGCGGCATCGTCGTGGTAGTTGTTGACAAAACGCAGCTCCGGCACTGCCCGCACATTGCTGGCCCAGGCGTAGACGGCGTCGAACACGCTGGCGGTGGTGGCGCCGCAGTACTGCGGATAAGCCGAGAGAATCAGCACGCGGGTGGCGCCCTCGGCCTTGAGGGCGTCAAGCTGGCTGGCCACTGACGGCGTGCCGTAGCGCATGGCGTGGCGCACCAGCACCGGCCGGCCGCGTTGGCCCAGGTAGCCGCGCAACAGCGTGGCCTGCTTTTCGGTCCAGACCCGCAGCGGCGAGCCTTCGGGCGTCCAGATGCTGGCGTATTTGGCGGCCGACTTGGCCGGCCGCACCCGCAGGATCACGCCGTTCAATATCAGCCACCACAGCAGGCGTGGAATCTCCACCACCCGCCGGTCGTTCAGGAACTCGCCCAGGTAGCGCCGCAGCGCGGCCGGGGTGGGGGCATCGGGGGTGCCCAGGTTGCACAGCAGCACGGCAGTGCGGGGCGTCTGGCCATGGGTAAACGGGGGCTCGGGCGCAAAAGGATTAATCGAAGGCATCCTGTATTCTCCCGCACCTATGCTGGACATTCAAAAAATCCGGGCGATCACCCTGGATCTGGACGACACCCTGTGGCCGATCTGGCCCACTATCCAGCGCGCCGAAGAGGTGCTGCTGGGCTGGCTTACCACCCATGCACCGGCCACCGCCGCGCTGTACGCCACGCCGGCCGCGCTGCGCAAAATCCGCGAGCAGATGGTGTTGCTGCGGCCCGATTTGCAGCACGACCTGAGCGCACTGCGGCGTGAATCCATCCGCCTGGCGCTGCAACAGGCGGGCGACGACGCGGCGCTGGCCGAGCCGGCGTTTGAGGTGTTTTTTGACGCGCGCCAGCAGGTGAACCTGTTTGCCGATGTGCGCCCGGCACTGGATCGGCTGGCCGCACGCTATCCGCTGGTGGCTTTGTCCAACGGCAATGCCGATGTGGTGCGGGTGGGGCTGGGGGCTTTTTTTGCAGCGTCTGTCAGCGCCCACGATTTTGGTGTTCCCAAGCCTGACGTGCGCATCTTTCACGCGGCAGCGCAAACAGTACCGGTAGCGCCCGAAGAAGTCCTGCACATCGGCGACGATGTGACCATGGACGTCCTGGGCGCGCTGGACGCCGGCATGCAGGCGGTGTGGGTGAACCGCGACGGAAAGGCCTGGATGCATACCGGACCACAGACGCCGCATGCCACGGTGGCGGAGCTGGGCGCGCTATGCGATTTGCTGGCCGCCTGATATCGGCCGCTACTCGGCTTTGAGCGCCTCAATCGCAATCGTAATCGTCACCGTGTCGCCCACCAGCGGCGCAAACTTGCCCAGTCCAAAAGCGCTGCGGCGTATGGTGGTGCTGGCGTTGGCGCCGCAAGCCTCTTTGCGCAGCAACGGGTGAATCATGCAGCGGTAGTTGCTCAGGGTGAGGGTGACGGGCAGGGTGGTGCCCTTGATGGTGAGGTCGCCCGTCACGCTGGCGATGCCGTCAAAGCGGTCAAAAGCCAGCGCGGTGGACGTAAAGCTGATGGTGGGGAATTTCGCCGCATCAAAAAAGCCCTCGCCCAGCAATGTCTGGTTAAAGGCGGCCGAGCCCGTGCTGACCGACGCCACGGCGATGGTGGCTTCTATTTTGCCGCTGCGGTTCTCACGGTCCAGTTCCAGGGTGGCGCTCAACTTGTCAAATCGGCTGCGCTGCACGCTGTAGCCCAAGTGGTTGAACTCGAAAAATGCGAAGGTGTGGTCGGCATCCGATGTGAAGCGCTCGGCTGCCAGCGTTGGCAGCGCGAGGCCCAGCACCAGTATTAAAAACAAATTTTTCATGGTGGCAGCTTACAGCGCCTGCGCCGCTGCCATACCGCTGCGCACAGCGCCTTCCAGCGTGGCGGGGTAGGGACCGGCCACATAGTCACCGCAGGCCAATAGCCTCGGCGCAATTTCCATAGGCGGACGCTGCAGCCCCGGTGTGCAGGCAAAGGTGGCGCGCTTCTCCACCACGGTTTGCACCGCCACGATCTGCG
>JAZKCX010000032.1:0-17923 GCA_040387875.1 Pseudomonadota bacterium
TTGTCGACCTCGGGCAGGTCGGGCTCGGAGAACAACCGCACCCGGGGATTGATGGCGGTGCCGGTGACCGACACGCCCACCCGGATGTCGGTGCGCGGGCGGGTCGCCTCAATATCGAGCCGGGGGTTGCCGGGCACACCCGTGAAAGTCAGCGTGCCGCGGTCGATGGTGAGCTTTTGTGCATAGGCTGCGTAGTTGCCGCCCACGGTGCGCACCGTGCCGTTCACCGCCAGATTGCCGCCCGGCGCAGTAAGCCGCAGGTCGCCGGCCAGCCGGGTGTCCAGCCCGCGCCCCTTCAGCCGCAACTGCTCACCCAGATCGACGCCCAGATTCAGCGCGATCTGCCGGGCCGGGTTGGCGGGCGGCGGCGTTGCCACAGTAGCCGGCTTGATGTCGCCCGGCGTGTTGTTTTTGGGCGCGTTGGGCGCGCGCACCACCACCACGTCGCTGGAAAGACTGGGTGCGTCGCCCTTGGTGAAATCGACCAGGCCTTCATCGACCACCAGCTTGCCGTCCAGCGCGATGCGCTGCGGCGACAGCCGCAACTGCGCCTGGCCACTGGTGACAACGCGCAAATCAACCCGGCCCAGCGCCTGAAACTTGTCGGCCACCACCTGCAGCGTGGCACTGGGGTTGTCGCCCAGCTTGGCGCCGCCGGTGATTTTCAGCGTGCCGCTGCCGGCGCGCGCGGTAAAACGCTCTACCGTGGCGCTTTCGCCGTTCATCGCAATCGCCACGTCGCCGTCGGTGATGTTCACGCCTTGCAGCACGTTGCGCACGGTCAAATTCTGGCCTTTGAGCTGGCCGGTGAACTCGGGCGCGCCCAGCTTTCCGGCAATGCTGGCGCTGGTCTGCAGCGCGCCGCCCAGCCGCCAGCCGGCCGGCACCCAGCTGGCCCAGGCGTCCACATTCGCTACCCGCAACTCGACCACACCCTGCACCGGGGTGGTGGCATCGGGCAACAGCACGCCGGGCGCGGTGCGTGCGGTGATGGCGCCCGCCGCCACGCCCATGGCTTTGCCGGCCACCGCCTGGGTGAAATTCCAGATGCCGTTGCTGCCGTTCAGCGCAAAACGCAGGTCGGTCAGGCCCAGGGCCTGGCGCACATCGTCTTCGCTGGTGATGGCCAGGTCGCCCTTGACGCGCTCGACCACGATGTCGGCCACCGGTGCGGGGCTGCTGGCCAGCGCGATGCGCCCGCCCACCACCAGATCGCCGTCCCAGCCGAAATCGGGCTGCAGTTGCGCCAGCACCGGCGCCACCGCAAAGGGGTCGACTGCGGCCTGGATGTCGAAGACCGCAGCAGGCTGCGTTCCGGCCTTGGACGGCGCGCTGGCCTGCTGCCACAGCAGCCGCGTCCAGCGCAATGCGGAGGTAACCGACCCCGCACGAAAGTCGATACGGCCGGGCTGCACTTCCACGCCCCGCGCCGCCTCAGACCACTGCACGGCAATGCCGATGCCCTTGCCCTGCAGCCAGGGCTGGGCCGGTGTGGTCGTGTCGGCGGCTTCGAGTTGCTCCACCGTGCCGCGCCAGGCACTCATGCCGGCGCTGCCGGGGGCCACTGCCAGCGCCGGTGCGTTGTGCTGCAGGCCGCCTTGCAGGCGCAGCAACAGGCTGGCCTGCTTTTTGGGCGCGCTCTGGCCGCTGGTTGTTGTGGCGGGTACGCCGGGTTTGGGCGCATCGAGCAGCGCGCGGGCGCGCAGCAGCATCTGGTGGGCACGCGCCGTGCCCTGCACCGTCAGCTCGGCACTGTCTACCGGCTGGTTGGCCAGCACCAATCCTGCAAGCTTTGCATCGATTTTTGTAGCGGCGTCGAGCGCCGTGCCGAGTTGCCAGCCAAAGTCGCCCTGCTTCAACCGGTGCGGGCCGGCTACCAGACCGCGAATCTCCAGCGTGCCCTGGCTGGTGAGGTCGGGCCAGCGGCCACGCACGGCGGCCTTACCGATGATTTGCCCTGCAATGCTTTGTTCGCGGGGCAGGCCGGCCAGTGCCAGCAGCGGCTGCAGCTTTTGCAAGGCTGGCGCGTTGATCTCGAACTCTGCCAGATCTCCGGCATTGGCCTGGGCCGCCAGCCGCGCGCGGGCGCTGAGTTGGTTATCGGCCACTGTCATCTTCAGGTCGGCGCGGCCGGCGCCGGCGTCGTCGCTGGCAATCTGCAGGTCGGCCTGCAGCGGCCGGCCCAGCAACTGGCTTTTGTCCAGCGCAATCTGCGCCTGCCCGCTGAATGCGGCAAACAGCGCCTGCCAGATCGGCGCGCCGCCCTGGGTGGCGGTTTGTGTTGCGGCCTTGCCTGCCGATGCAGCGGTGGCAGGAGCACTGACTGCCGGTTGCAAACCTTTCCACGCGAGCTTGACACTGGTGCTGCCGTTGATGCGGGTGGGGCCGCCGCGCAGCACGGTTTGTTTTGCGCCCGGCCACCAGACCAGCGGATCGAAGTCGCGGAACTGGCCCTGGGCCTGCACCTGCCAATGGGCGCTGCGGCCGCTGCGCTCCAGGTTGCCGCTCAGCTCCGCGCTGGCCGCGCCGGCGCTGAGCTGCGCCTGCCTGAGCGCGACCGCGATTACGCCGTCGGCTTTCTGGCGGGCGCTGCCGTCCAGCAGCACACGTACCTCGCGCTGCGCCGCGCCTGCCGGCAGCGTGCCACGCAAATCGCTTTTGAAAACCGCGCTCTGCCCCGCATCGGCGCTGCTGCCGCTGGCGGACAGCGGGCCCGACAGCGCGAGGGCTGGCGCCCGTGCATCCAGCCGATCCGGCCGTACGTCCTGCAGCGTGGCGTTGACGGTCCAGCCCTGCGGCTCGTTCTGCCCCTGCAACACGATGCGGCCAGCTGGCTGCTGCGCGGTGCCCAGTTCGGCGACAAGTTCGCGCAGCGTGATGGCGCTGGCTTGGTCGGGTAGCGCCAGCAGGGTGGCGGTGAGCTGCTGCAGCGGCAGCCGCTGCGCGCTCCACAGCCCGGCCTGGGCATTGGCCAGCGTGAGCTGCAGGGTGGCGGGCTGGTTGGCGGCGGGGCTGGTAATTGTTGCGCGGCCGCTGAGTTCGGTGCGCGGCGCGGCGGCGGTAAAGCGCGACAGATCCAGCTGGTTCAGTTGGGCATTCAGCGCAGAAACGGGCCAGGGCGCAAAGGGCTGGACCTGTGCATTCGCATCGAGCAAGGCTGTACCGGCTACAGCGGCAACATCAGCATTGCGCACGCTGGCCTGCAGCGCGAGTTGCGCCAGCGGCCCGGTCAGGCGCAACTGGCCGGCCAGCGGTGGGGTGCGCAGGGCGCCGGGGCTGTCGGTTTGTGCCAGCGCCAGTTGCACATCGGCCGGCATATCGCCATCCGCGCCCACCTGCGCGCTGCCGCTCAGCTTCAGCGTGTCCCAGAGCAGTTGCGCCAGCTCCAGCCGGTGCAGTGCGCCGTCCTGCGACCCCACGCCAATACGGGCCTGAATGTCGCGCAGCGGCCGATCGCCCAGCGCCGCCAGTTGGACTTCGCCAATGCGCAAAGCCTCGACCTGCAGCGTGAGCGGCAGCCGCAAATTTGCCGGGGCGCTGCGCGGTGCACTTGCGGGCGGCGGCGGAGCCTCTTTCGCCAGCAGCGCGATGCGGCCGATGTCCAGCGTTTCGGCGCGCACATCGGCCCAGGCACCCCGTACCTGCGAGCGGGCCACGGCCAGGCCGCGCCAGCGCACATCGGTCATGCGCACGGTGCTGCTGGCCAGCTCCACTGTCACGGTGGCGGCGGAAAAATCGCCCAGGAACGCACCCTCGGGCGCGGCAACGGTAACGCCTGGCAGACGCGCCAGCCACCAGGCCGTGCCGTCGGTGGAGCGCAGGCTGGCCAGCAGCGCAGGAATGGCCGCAGCCAGCGCAATGACTAGCACGGTTGTGCCCAGCGCCAGAGCAAACCAGAGTCGGCGTCCCGCGCGTTTTGGAGCGGCGGGTGCAGGCGCTGGCATGCGGTCAGACGGTTGCGTCAAAACGTGATGCCCACGCCAAAGTGGAGTCGAAACTCCCGCACTTCCTGCCCATAGGCCACATCAAGCCGCAATGGCCCCACCGGGCTGCGCAGCCGCAGGCCCACGCCGTAGCCCACCACCGGATCCAGCTCGCCCCACTGGTTGGCGGCGCTGCCGGCATCAATGAACACCGCGCCCAGCAGCGCCGGTACCGCCGGCAGAAGGGGCCGGGTCGCTTCCAGGCTGCCGGCCAGCAGCACCCGGCCACTGCTGACCGCGCCGTTGACGATGGGGCCGAGTGACTGGAAGGAATAGCCGCGCACCGAGTCGTCGCCGCCGGCGCGAAAACGCAGCGTGTCGGGCACCCCGACACTGGTTTTGGAAAACACCTGCGCTGCCTCCACCCGCGCCGTGCCCAGCCAGACCGGCCCCAGCGGCCGGTAGACGGTGAGCCGGCCCAGCGCGCGGGCAAACGGCCCGTTCTCGGCCACGTTGGAGACCGCATAGCCCAGCGCGGCTTCGGCATGCAGCGCCTGGCCCCGCGTGGGCAGCAGCACGCTGTCCAGGTTGCGCCAGGTGAAGTGGTAATTGCCCGTGAGCGAGCGGTCAACGCGCCGGTCGGTGGGGCTGATGGTGGACGCCGCTACGCCTTCAGCAAACACCAGCCGGTCAATGCGTTCGCTCTCGAAGGTGCGGCCGGCGCGCAGGCTGGCCGAGCGCACGGTGGCGCCGGCCAGCGCCTCGCGCTGCAGCTTGCCCGACAGCAGGTAGCGGTTGGCGCCTTCCAGCGGGTGCGTCAGCAGGCTGGATTCGAGCGACTGGCGGTCACGGCCCAGCTCGATGCGGTTGCGCGCAATGATGTCGGTGCCAAAAAACGAGCGGTCGAACAGGCGCCGGTTCAGGTGCTCCACCGAGACCCGCTGGCCGGTGCTGTCGCTGTAGCCCACGCCCAGCTCGGTCTGGTTTTTCGGCAGCTCTTTCAGCCGCACCGTCACCGGCGTGGCCGCAGCAACAGCGGGGTCGGGATCGATCTCGACCGACGCGCTTTCGAACAAATTGGCGCGCTGCAGCCGGTCCTGAAAATCCAGCGCCAGTTTTTCGCTGTAGGGCGTACCGCGGGCAAAGGTGCCGAGGTTGGCCACCGCCCGGGCGTTGTAGCGCTGCAAGCCTTCGGTCTTGATATCGCCAAAATAAAACAGCGGGCCGCTGTCCAGCGTCAGGCTGAGCCTGGCGTCGTTGGTGGGCGCGTTGACTTTGGCTTCGGTGCTGGCCCAGCTGGCTGCTGCATAGCCACCCGCCCGCGCCTGCGCCAGGGTGGTGTTTTTGGCATCGCTCCAGACGCCCTGGCGGAAGGGCTTGCCGGTGCCCAGCTTCCATTCCTGCCGCAGCTTGAGCACCAGCGTGTTGGCGGCGGTATCGTTTTTTTGCAGCGCAGTTTGCAGATCGCCGCGCGCATCAAGCGCCACGCTGCTGACCAGCGTGCGCGGGCCGGGCTCGACCTCGACCACCACGGTAGGCAACTGCCCGGCTGTAGCAGGCGTGCGGCGGGCTTTCACCACCGCATTGAAATAGCCTTCGGTCTCCAGCAGCGCGCGGGCCTGGGCGGGTGCGGCCTGCACCAGCCGGTTCAGGTCGGCGAGGTTGATGCGGTCGTCGCCGCTGAGCTTTTGAAAGCGCGCGAGATCGAGGTAGTTGGCCAGCAGCTTGCGCAGGTCGTCGGGCGCGCGCACTTCCAGGCCGTAGGCGGCGGGGGCGTTGGCGTCGGTGGAGGTGCTGCCGGGGTTGACCGCATCGGCCTGCTTGTCCTTGCCGAACAGTCCCGCGATACCGGCGCAACCGCCCAGCAGCAGCACCAGCGCGGGTGTCAGCAAACGCGGGCGAAGCAGGGCAGGCGGCATCATCGGTTCATCTTAAGCGGGCGAGCTAAGCCCCACGGGGCGCTGCGGCTTGGGGCTGGTGGGGTCAGCGCTTTTTGGCCAGCGATTCACCGGCGCGGTGGCCGAGCGTGAAGGCTTCTTCAAACACCGAATAACCGGCCAAATCGCTGTGGGCAAAACGCAGGTTTTGCCAGGGCGCGGCCGGGGTCTGCTGCAGCGCATTCAGCGCCGGGTGGCCACGCAGGCCGGGGGTGGGCACGGCCATGGCGTGGCCGTAGCGGGTAATGTCCATGCGGGTGGCCTTGCGCGGCAGGTCGGGATGGGCGGCAGCCAGCTCGGCCACGATCTCGTCGCGCCAGGCGCTCCACGACCGCTCCAGCAGCATACGTCGGCCATCGGGCACATCGCCCAGCGCGCGGTAGCAGGTGAGCACGGTGGCGCCCGGCACGCTTTGCAGGCTTTGGTGCATGGCGTCCACATAGCCTAGGCTGCGGCTGCCGTAGATCACGTTGTCCCAGCTCGGCGCGGCACCGGGCCGGTCATTCAGCGCAGCGTCGATGTGCAAATTGGCCACCAGCCAGGGCGCGTAGCGCACAGCGGCTGCCGCCTGGCGCAGCGCAGGCGGCGGGTTTTCCAGCACCCGCGAGGCAATGAAAAGCGGCAAAGCCACGATGCACTGGCGCGCCTGCCAGCGCTCGGTGGCTTGGCTGGTGTGGTTGAAGGCATCCACCACCACGCCGTGTTTTTCGGCGGCGATGCGCAGCACGGTGCGGCCGGTTTTGGCGCGCTCGCCCAGCGGTGCGGCGAGCTGCTGCGCCAGCCAGCCGTTGCCCTCGGGCCAGGTCAGCAGGCCGTCGCCAGCCTCGGCATCGGCTTCGCCGGGGGCATGAAAGCCGTGCCGGCTGGCAAAGTAGTGAATGCCGGCCCAGGCCGACACAGTGGCTATGCCGGCGCCGTAGTCGTCGCGGCAGCAGTAGCCCAGGTACCAGCGCAGGTGGTTGTCGTCGAGGCCGTTTTGGTTCAGCCACGCTTCAAAAGTTATAGCGTTTAAAGCCCTGTGGACGCCGGCTAGAGGCCTATCTGATGCTGGAATGGTGAATTTTGCAGCCTTTTGGGCGGCTTTCACCCGTTGTGCGAAGCGCTGGTACTGCGCCAGTGTGTCTGTGCCCACGCCCTGCACCGGCAGCAGGCCTTCCTGCCACTGCCAGCCGGCACCGGCGTTGAAGAACAGCCGCTCCTGGGGGCTGTGGCACAGGTGGCGCTCGTCGTAGGTCCAGCGGCCGGCCACCCTTCGGCGCAGGCCGAGTTCCTCCAGCAGGTTTTGCACCTCGGGCGCATCGTCGGTGGGTACTGGCAGGTAGTGCGCGCCCAGCGGGCAGGCGATGCCCGCCACCGTACCGCCCCGGCTGTTGCCGCCGGTGCTGTCTTCCAGCTCCAGCAGCGCGAAATCGTCCACGCCCTGCAGCCGCAGCGCGCGGGCCGCGGCCAGGCCGGCGATGCCGCCACCGGCAATCAGCACCTGGGTTTGGTGGGTGGTGGTGGGGGCGGGCCAGGCGGTGTGATCGCGCAGTGCGTGGCCGCGCTCGGCGTTGATGCCGGTGAAGCCGCCGGTGATCTGACGGCGTGGTGGGTCGCATGCGGCAAGCGTTGCAAGTGCTGCAGCGCTTGTACCCAAAAACGCACGGCGTTTCATGCCTTGCTCAATGCCCAAGCGCCTTGCCCCATTCCTGCTCGTAGGTGGTGACCAGGATCTGGTTGGAAAGGCGCTGGATATCGGTCTCCACCCGCGCCATGTCCTGCGGAAAATCAAACAGCAGCGGCAGGCTTTGCAGGTTCAGAAACCGCAGGCCGGTGGGCAGCTGGTCGGGCTGGCGGAACGGCCGGTGGCTGGCAATCACAAAGCCCCACTCGCCAAAACTCGGCACATTGGCGTGGTAGGGCGCGACCTGCAAACCCACCGACGCAATCGTGTGGGCCACCGTCCAGAAACTCTTGCGCGCCACCAGCGGCGAGGTGGTCTGCACCACCGCATAACCGCCCGCTGCCAGCCGGCGCTCCAGCAGCGCATAAAACGAGTTGGTGTAGAGCTTGCCGATGGAGAAATTGGTGGGGTCCGGAAAGTCTACGATGATCACGTCAAAACTCTCGGTGCTGCGCTCCAGCCAGCCAAAAGCGTCGGTGTTCACCACCTTGACCTTGGGCGATTGCAGCGCGTTGCCGTTGAGCTGCGCCAGCGCCGGCTGCTGCGAAAAAAGTGTGGTCATGGCCGGGTCCAGCTCAACCAGCGTGACGCTTTGCACGCCGGGGTATTTCAGCACCTCGCGCACGGCCATGCCGTCGCCGCCGCCCAGTACTGCCACCTTGCGCGGGCCTATTGCGCCGCCGGCATAGGCGGCCATGACCGGGTGTACCAGCGCTTCGTGGTAACGGTACTCGTCGCGCTCGGCAAACTGCAGGTTGCCGTTAAGAAACAGCCGGTGCCCGGCTGCCGTGCCATGCGTCACCACAATACGTTGGTAGGGCGAGGTTGCGGTAAAAACAATGCGGTCCTGGTAGAACCGGTCTTCGGCCCAGCTGGTGATGGTGGAGGCACCCGCAAAGCCTGCGCCCAGCGTGGCCAGCACCAGCAGGCAGGCAATCGCATGGGCGCGAAACTGCCGCAGCTCATGGCGAAACAGCCACAGCGCCCACAGCGCCACCAGCGCGTTCATCAGGCCAAACAACAGGCCGGTGCGAATCAGCCCCAGGTGGGGCACCAGCAGCAGCGGAAACGCCACCGACACCGCCAGCGCACCGAGGTAGTCAAAGGTCAGCACCTGCGACACCAGGTCTTTCAGCGCCACGTTGCGTTTGAGGATGCGCATGACCAGCGGAATCTCCAGCCCGGCCAGCAGGCCCACCAGAAACACCAGCGAATACAGCAGCAGGCGAAAGGCGCCGGGAATGTAGGCGTTGGCCAGAAACAGCAGCGCCGGCATGACGCCCCCGACCAGCGCCACCAGCAGCTCCACCCGCAGAAAATGCGCCGGCAACTGCCGCTCGAAGAACCGCGACAACCACGAGCCCACCCCCATGGCAAACAAATAGGTGCCAATGATGGTGGAGAACTGCAGCACCGAGTCGCCCAGCACATACGACGCCAGCGCCCCCGCCACCAGCTCGTACACCAGCCCACACGCCGCCACCACAAAAACGCTGGCCAGCAGCGCGACTTCGACGGGGCGGGGGGTGGGGGGAGAGATGGGTGTGGGAGGAAGGATGGCGGCCATGGTCAAGTCAGAGAATACGACGGCAACCTAACGTGGCGGCCCCGGCGGTATTGGTGAAGCGTCGCGAGCGGACGCAGGGCAAGGCGCGGGTGGCAGACCACCGGAGCGACCTTCAGGGTCGTGAGGATGGACTGATCGGGACCCGCAACGCCGCCATGCGTTCGCGCAGCAGCTTCAGCCGTGGATGGCGGCGGCTACGATGATGGATATCCCCAGACACATCGCCGCCACCACCAAAGCCAGCGCGCGGTTCTGCTTTTCTACGATCTCGGCCCACAGGTCGTAAGGCGTGACCTTGTCGATGATGACAAAACAGATCCAGAAAATGAACACGCCAATCAGCGCGTACAGGATGGAGCCGAAAAAAGCCCCGGGTTTCAGCCACTCAATGCCCATGACGCTCTCCTTCAAAAGTTAGGTGGGGCGCGGCCGTCATTTGTGGCCGCCGCCGCTGGAAAATCCGCCGAATGAGCCGCCCGAGCTGCGGTTGCTGCAGTTTTGTACTGCGGGGTCGCATTTGTCGTCGCAACTGCTCAGGACGGCAGAAAGAATCACCAGCACCAGAAAAATGCCAATGATGGTGCCCACGCTGATGCCCGATTTGAATGCCACCGGCGAGGCGTCGCTGCGTTCCAGCAACGCGGCATCCTCCATCTTGAAAGCCGCCGCCACCAGCGCACTGCTGATGGTGCTGCCGAACGACCACGACACTTCGCTGACCGACTGCTCCATCGACAGCAAATTGGCGCCCTTGGCGAAGTCGCGGTTAAAGGTTTTCTGGCCGCGCTGCACCTGCCAGTAGAACTCGCCGGCCACGTAGGTGGTTTCGGCGTTGTAGCTGTATTTGAGCTGGTAGTCGCTGCCCAGGTAGGTGGCGGTGTTGCCATTCAAGCGGGGCGCACCCGTGGCCGGCTTGACCATGCTCCAGCCTTCTTCGGAATCCACCAGAAAAGTGAAACCTTTGGACTTGTGGAACAACAGGTATTCGCTCCAGCCAAAACTCTCGTCGGGGTCGGTCGGGTCCTGGCCCATGCGGTGCTGGAATCCCACCACCTGCCAGTGCACGCCCTGCAACTGGCCGATGGCGCCCAGCGCAATGAGTGGCTGCACCGGCTCGTGCTGCAGCGCATGCTGCAAAGCGGCGCCGGTGCCCTGCGTCAGGTCGATGATGCTATTGCAGGCGCGGCAGGTGATGCTTTTGCTTGCGGCCAACGCCACCTCGACCTGCGCGCCGCAGTTGGGACAGTCGAACTGCTGGGCTTTTTCTTCGGTGGCCGATTCGTCGCGCAGGCCGCGCAGCTCCAGGTCGTCAAGCTGCACGGCCTTGCCTAGCGACAGTTCTGGCGCGCCGCCCGCTACCTGCGGGCCATAGTCGATGGACAACACCTCGCCGTCGTCGCTGCGCAGCTCGACCACGGCAAAGGGCGTGCCCAGCGGCGGCAGTTTGGGCAGCTCGCCCTGCGCGGCCATCAGCGAGGCCTGCGCGTTGGATGCAATGGTGTAGCTTTTGCCGTTGATCGCGGTGGTAGCGCCTACCCGGAACTGCTCTGCCGCCGGTACGCCGCGCTGGCTGCTAACGGGTGTGGAAAAAACATAAGCGCCGTTGTCTTCGCTGAGCGTGGCGGTGCTGCCGTCGTCCATGCTGGCAATCCACTCGCTCCAGCTGCCCTCGCCGTACTGGTACTGCAGCCGGCCGATCAGCGTGAAGCCGTTGCCATTCCAGCGGCCGGAACTAAAGAGCTGCAGCGGGCTGTAGTCGTTGAAGACCTCGGCCATCTTGCCCACGCGCTCCAGCGTTTCGCCCCTGCGCACCACCGTGCTCTGGCAGTAGCTGCAAACCGCATGGGTGGACTGGGCGCTGCGAAACAGCACTGGCGCGCCGCAGCCCGGGCAGGCGGCCCGGTAGGCGCGTTGTGGACTCTCCTCGGTGGCCATTCGGCTCTTTTTTTGTTATTGCCGGCGAGGGCCGGCTAGATCAGCTTTTTAAGCAACTCGGCTTTCTTGGCGTCAAACTCTTCCTGCGTCAGGATGCCCTTGGTCTTGAGCTCGCCCAGTTTTTCCAGCGTGGCCATCACGTCGTCGGGCTTGACTGTGGCTGCGGCTGCGGCAGCCGCGGCCTGCGCTGCCTGGTTTTGTGCGCCGCTCAGGCCCTGGCTGAGGTTCTGCGCCAGCACCTGACCCAGCGCCACGCCGGCGCCCAGGCCCATCGCGTCGCCCGCAATGCCGCTGCCACCACCACCGCCCTCAGCGAATTTGGGGATGGCTTGCGCCGTCTGGTACTGCATGAACTTGCCCATATCGTTGCCGACCATGCCCATACCGATTTTCTGGTCAAGGATTTTCTGCAGTTCTTCGGGCAGCGAGACGTTCTGCACCGTCATGCCGTCCAGCTTGAGGCCGATTTTTTCAAACTCGGGCGCCAGCTGGGTGGTCAGTGCCTGCGCAAACGCAAGCTGGTTGGCGGCCAAATCCAGAAACGCTATTTCGCTCGACGCAATCGCGTTGCTGATGTTTTGAAGCACCAGGCCACGCAGTTGCCCATCCAGATCGGCCGTGCCGTAGCTTTCGCGGGTGCCGGAGATTTCGGTGTGAAAAAGCTTGGGGTCGGCAATGCGGAAGTTGTAGTTGCCAAAGGCCCGCAGCCGCACCGCGCCAAAGTCCTTGTCGCGCACGGTGATGGGTTGCGGCGTGCCCCATTTCTGGTCCACCTGCTGGCGGGTGCTGAAGAAATAAACGTCGCTTTTGAACGGCGACTCGAACAGCTTGTCCCAGTTCTTCAGATAGGTCAGTACCGGCAGTGTTTGGGTGCTGAGCTTGTACATGCCGGGGCCAAAAACATCGGCCACCTTGCCCTCATTGACAAAAATCGCCATCTGCGATTCGCGCACCGTGAGCGAGGCGCCGTTCTGGATTTCCATCTCGGCCATCGGGAAACGCCAGGCCAAGGTGCCGTCGGATTCCTCCGTCCACTGGATGATGTCTATGAACTGTTTCTTGATGAAGTCCATCAGCGCCATGGCGGTCTCCCTGTGAAGTGTGGAAAAGATGATACCCGTGCGGCCCCGGCTTGCGCCATTGCAGCGGAGCCTACATCAATAGTGTGAATCAATAGGAGCGGGTTTGCCGATTAAGGCGGTAGATGGCGCCAGCAGAGGGCCCAGCGCCTGCAGCCGGTGCAGGTCGGCTGGCACGTCGACATCCCACAGCGTGGGCGCTTCCCACCACGACAGGCCCAGCGCCTGCAGGCGCGTGCGGGTTTGCGCCATGACCTGGTCGGTGCTCCAGTGCACGCCAGCAAATACGCCCGGCTCGGGTGCACGCAGACCCATCAGTACATAGCCGCCGTCCTGCGCGGGCTGCAGCACGGCGGGCGTGCCGGAGCGCAGCCGCTGGGCCGCTGCTTGCAAATCAGCCGCAGTGAGCGCAGGACAGTCGGTGCCCAGAATGAGCAGTGGCAAGCTGCCGGGCTGGTTGGCCTGCCAGGCGCTGGCCGCGTGCATGCGCGCGCCAATGTCGCCTTCGGGTTGTTGCTGGCAGACCACGCCGCGCTGGGCCAGAGCCCTGAAAAAGGAGTGCCGGGTGTCCGGCGCGCACCACAGCGTGATGGGCCCGGTAGCCGCTTGGTGCGCGGTGGCCAGCGTGCGCAGCGTCAGCATACGCTGCAAACGCGCTGCACCGTGCGCGCCCAAGGCAGGAATCAGCCGGGTTTTGGCCAGGCCAGGCACCGGCGCCTTCGCCAATATGGCGATGGCCACCGGCTCAGCGTGGTGGGGGCTGGTAGCCATACAACACCGCCAGCCGCGCCGGATCGGCGCCAAAAAAATAGGCGGCACGCAGCCGCCACATCAGCCAGATGGTGCGCCACACGCCGTTTTTTTCCCAACGCCGGCCCGAGGTGCGCACGGTTTCGCGCAGGCAAACCGGGCGGCTCTGGCGCAGCAAGGCGCGCGAGAGCGCAATGTCCTCCATCAGCGCGATTTCCGGGAAACCGCCCGCCGCCTGGAAAGCGCTGCGCCGTACAAACACCGCCTGGTCGCCGGTACTGATACCGGTCAGCCGTGAACGCCAGTTCATCATCTGCTCCACCACGCGCAATATCGGGCGGCTGCTGTCAATACACACATCAAACCGGCCCCAGACCGCACTGCCTTGCAGCGCCGCTGCGATGAGTTGGTCAGCCTGCGGTGGCAACCTGGTGTCGGCATGCAGGAACAAAAGCACTGCGCCCTGGCTGGCGGCCGCGCCAGCATTCATCTGCATTGCGCGGCCTCGCGGGGCAAGCAGCACCCGGGCGCCGCATTGGGCTGCCAGCGCGGCGGTGTTATCGCTGCTGCCACCGTCCACCACCAGCAGCTCGGCGCCGCGCGCCCGCAGGTTGTCCAGCGCGGCGAGTTGCCCTGCGAGCTGTGCGCCTTCGTTGAGGGTGGGAACAATGATGGACAGGGGCGGTGCCATACTTGCCAAGTGTAGACAGCGCAGAGCATGGAGCAGCCCGTGACCGACCCCATTTCAATTGCCGTCATCGGCGGCAGTGGCCTCTACGGGATGGAGGGCCTTACCGACATCACCGAGCAAGTGGTCGAAACACCGTTTGGTGCGCCGTCCGACGCCATCGTCACCGGCAAACTCGACGGCGTTCCGGTGGCTTTTCTGGCGCGGCACGGCCGCAGCCACAGCCTCATTCCTGGGGAGATTCCGTTTCGCGCCAACATCTACGCGCTCAAGACCCTGGGTGTGCGCTACCTGATCTCGGTGTCGGCCGTGGGTTCGCTGAAAGAAGACATCGCGCCGCTGGACCTGGTGCTACCCGACCAGTTCATCGACCGCACCCAGCAGCGCAAAGGCACATTTTTTGGCGAGGGTGCGGTGGCCCACGTTTCAATGGCCGACCCGGTCTGCGCCGCGCTCAGCGGTGTGCTGGCCAGCGGTTTTGCGGCGGCGGGCCTGACCGGCGTGCGGCTACACCGGGGCGGCAGCTATGTCTGCATTGAAGGGCCAGCGTTTTCCACCCGCGCTGAATCGGGCTGGTACCGCAGCATGGGCGCGTCGGTCATCGGCATGACCAATGTGCCCGAGGCCAAGCTCGCGCGCGAGGCCGAGATGGCCTATGCCACGCTGGCGCTGGTGACCGACTTTGATTGCTGGCATCCCCACCAAGCCTGCGTGACGGCCGAACTGGCCATTGCCAACCTGCGCACCAACGCCGAACGGGCGCAGCAGGTGCTGCGCTTTGCGGTGGCCAGCCTGGCCAGCCAGCCGCCGGAGTCGGCGGCGCACGATGCGCTGCGTGCGGCGCTGGTGACGCCGCCGTCGGCCATGGCGCAGGCCACCCGGACCCGGCTGGCAGCGCTGATTGCACGTTATTGCTGATGCCGGCCGGAAAAATGCGGGGTCTACAATTCAGCCACCTTCCCAGGCCCGCTGCTGCCCGCCCGTAGCAGGAGACAAGCGATGTCCCCCATCCAGACCACTATGACAGACGAAAAGCGCGCCAAGAAACTCGAAGAACTGCGCAGCGCGGCCCTCGAATACCACCAGTACCCGACGCCCGGCAAGATTGCCG
Organism: Pseudomonadota bacterium; assembly: GCA_040387875.1. Taxonomy (GTDB): domain Bacteria; phylum Pseudomonadota; class Gammaproteobacteria; order Burkholderiales; family Burkholderiaceae_C; genus PCRC01. Next base: position 14,654 of record JAZKCX010000032.1, read on the forward strand.
TAGCGGCCACCAAGCAGCTCGTTAACCAGCACGATCTGGCGCTGGCCTACTCGCCCGGCGTGGCCGCGCCCTGCGAAGAAATCGTCAAGGACCCCGCCAACGCGTTCAAGTACACCAGCCGCGGCAATCTGGTGGCGGTCATCACCAACGGCACGGCGGTGCTGGGCCTGGGCGATATTGGCCCGCTGGCGGCCAAGCCGGTGATGGAAGGCAAGGGCGTGCTGTTCAAGAAGTTCGCCGGCATTGACGTGTTCGACATCGAGATCAACGAGAAACACGACTTGGACAAGCTCGTGGACATCATTGCCTCGCTGGAGCCGACCTTCGGCGGCATCAACCTGGAAGACATCAAGGCGCCCGACTGTTTTTATGTCGAGCGCAAGCTGCGCGAGCGCATGAAGATTCCGGTCTTCCACGACGACCAACACGGCACCGCCATTGTGGTCGGCGCGGCGATTTTGAACGGCCTGCAAGTGGTGGGCAAAGACCCGGCCAAGGTCAAGCTCGTCACCTCGGGTGCCGGTGCTGCGGCGCTGGCCTGCCTGGGGCTGTTGGTCAAGCTGGGTATTCCGCGCGAGAACATTTACGTCACCGACCTGGCTGGCGTGGTTTACGAAGGCCGTACCGAGCTGATGGACGAGGACAAGATCCAGTTCGCGCAAAAAACCGATGCCCGCACGCTGCGCGAAATCGTCAAGGACGCCGACATTTTTCTGGGCCTGTCCGCTGGCGGTGTGCTCAAGGCCGACATGGTGGCCAGCATGGCCCCCAGCCCATTGATTTTTGCGCTGGCCAACCCCACGCCCGAAATCCTGCCCGAGGAAGTGAAGGCGGTGCGCAGCGACGCCATCATGGCCACCGGTCGCACCGACTACCCCAACCAGGTCAACAACGTCCTGTGTTTTCCCTACATCTTTCGCGGTGCGCTCGATGCCGGCGCGTCCACCATCACGGTGGAGATGGAAATTGCCGCAGTGCACGCGATTGCCGAACTGGCGCAGGCCGAGCAGAGCGAGGTGGTTGCCGCCGCATATGCCGGGGAGCAGCTGGCCTTTGGTCCCGAATACCTGATCCCCAAGCCGTTTGATCCGCGCCTGATGATGAAGATCGCGCCGGCGGTAGCCAAGGCCGCAGCCGACAGCGGTGTGGCGCTGCGCCCCATCCAGGACATGGACGCCTACTGCGAAAAGCTGCAAAGCTTTGTTTATGCGTCCGGCACCACCATGAAGCCGATTTTTCTGGCCGCCAAAAAGGCTGAAAAAAAGCGCGTATGTTTTGCCGAGGGCGAAGAAGAGCGCGTGCTGCGCGCCTGCCAGATTGTGGTCGACGAGGGTCTGGCCCGACCCATCCTGATTGGCCGGCCGCTGATCATTGCGCAGCGCATCAAGAACTTCGGCCTGCGCCTGCGCGAAGGCCACGACTACGACATCGTCAACGTCGAGCAAGACCACCGCTACCGCGATTTCTGGCAGACCTACCACCGCATGACCGAGCGCAAGGGCATCACCATCCAGATGGCCAAAATCGAGATGCGCCGGCGCCTGACTCTGATTGCCGCCATGATGCTGCACAAGGGCGAGGCCGACGGCGTGATCTGCGGCACCTGGGGTACCACCGCAATGCACCTGCACTACATCGACCAGGTGATTGGTCGGCGCGCGGGGGTCGATACCTATGCCTGCATGAACGGCCTGCTGCTGCCGAATCGCCAGGTGTTTCTGGTGGATACCCACATCAACTACGACCCCACCGCCGCGCAGATTGCCGAGATCACCACGCTGGCGGCCGAGGAAATGGTACGGTTTGGCCTCAAACCCAAGGCCGCGCTGCTCAGCCATTCCAACTTTGGCAGCAGCAACCAGCCCAGCGCGGTAAAGATGCGCGAAGCCCTGGAACTGCTGCGTGCCGGCGCGCCCTGGCTGGAAGTAGATGGCGAGATGCATGGCGATGTGGGCCTGGACCCGGTGGCGCGCACCACGGTGATGCCCAACAGCACCCTGGTCGGCGAAGCCAACCTGTTGGTCATGCCCAATATTGATGCGGCCAACATTTCCTACAACCTGCTCAAGACCGCAGCAGGCGGCAATATTGCCATTGGGCCGGTGCTGCTGGGGGCCGCCCAGCCTGTCCATATCCTGACAGCCAGTACCACTGTCCGCCGGATCGTCAACATGACCGCATTGACGGTTGCCGACGCCAACGCCGCCCGGTAAGCCATATTTTGATAGCAAGCGCCAACTTTTTGGCGCTGATATCCCTTGCTGTCCTGCCTAATCAGCGGGCAGGTACTTGCTTTCCCGACCTAAATCAGTCACACTTCCGTCTTGAAATTTTCGGGTTAACCCGGAGGTTCCGAAAGGTGTCGTGATGGTGCGGGTCGCAATCAACAAGATCAATAAGTTAGGGCTCGCTTGGGTTTTGTGCGGGGCAGCACTGCTCGGCGCAGCCCCAGTTCATGCCAGAAACGAGGCGCAGGCCCGTTTGCAGACCGAGGTCGCACTTTCGGAATTGCCCCGCCAGGGGCGCGACACCTATGCGCTGATTCGCCAGGGCGGTCCATTTCCTTACAGCAAGGACGGTACGGTTTTCGGCAACCGCGAGCGCCTGTTGCCCGGCAAGAACCGGGGCTATTACCGCGAATACACGGTGGCCACCCCCGGCGCCCGGACCCGCGGTGCCAAACGGATTGTGTGCGGCGGCCAGCCCCGGATTCCGGATGTTTGTTATTACACCAGCGACCACTATGCGAGTTTCCGCAGGATCGTTGAGTAAACAGAAATATGAGCCGGCCGCAAGGCCGCAGATTTTTTGACTATAGAAAGAGAAGCGAAGATGGACATGACACTTCGTGGCATCCGGCCCAACATCGTGCAGTCGATCCGCGCGTTCCGGGTGCAGGATTTGCAGGATGCCGCCAGCCATTTGGGCCAGCATTTTTTGTACGCCAATCTGGCCAACGCCCAGACCAAACAGGACGTGCTGGATTTGATCGCCGAGCAATTCACGTTTCCTGCGCACTTTGGCAAGAACTTCGATGCGCTGTACGACTGCATGACAGACCCGTTGCACAAATCGGGCCCGCAGCCCGGTTTTGTGGTGGTGCTGGAGCAGATTCCGGCCAACGTGAAGTTCGACAAGGAAGCGCGCGAGCAACTGCTCGACATCTTCCGCGACGCGTCTGACTACTGGGGAGACCGGAAGATACCGTTCAGGTGCTTCTATTCTTTTCTGTAGCCCGTTCTGCATCCACCAGCCAAGCAGAACGGGCGA
>JAZKCX010000033.1:0-3981 GCA_040387875.1 Pseudomonadota bacterium
CTGCTGCCCTTGCGGTTGAAGTCGCCTTCCAGCCCGTGGCCAATGGCTTCGTGCAGCAGAATACCGGGCCAGCCGGGGCCAAGCACCACGGTCATTTCGCCGGCGGGGGCGGGGCGCGATTCGAGGTTGGTGAGTGCAGCTTTCACTGCATCGTCCACGTATTCGTTCAGGTGTGCGTCGTCGAAATACGCCAGGCCAAAACGGCCACCGCCGCCGGCCGAGCCCATTTCGCGGCGGCCATTTTGTTCGGCAATCACCGTGACAGAGAGCCGCACCAGCGGGCGCACATCGGCGGCCAGCGTACCGTCGGCACGCGCCACCATCACCACGTCGTACTCGGCGGCCAGGCCGGCCATCACCTGGGCCACACGCGGGTCTTTGGCGCGGGCGAGTTTTTCCACCCGGCCCAGCAGCGCCACCTTGGCGGCGCTGTCCAGCGTGCTGATGGGGTCGACGCCGTTGTACAGCGAGCGGCTCTTGGCAATCTTGTTGCTGGCCACCTTGACGCGGATGTCGCCGGCCGACGCGCCAATGGTGCGCACGGTACGGGCCGCGTCGAGCAGCGAGGCCTCAGAAATATCGTCGGAATAGGCAAACGCGGTTTTTTCGCCGCTGACCGCGCGCACGCCCACGCCCTGGTCGATGCTGAAGCTGCCAGTCTTCACGATGCCTTCTTCCAGGCTCCAGCCCTCGCTGCGGGTGTACTGGAAATAAAGGTCGGCGTCGTCGACCTTGTGCGCCTTGATCTCGGCCAGCGCCTTGGCCAGATGCGACTCGTTCAGGCCAAACGGCGTGAGCAGCAGTCCCTGGGCCACCGCCAGGCGGTCGGTGGTGGACTGGGTTTGCGGTGCGGCTTTGGACGAAAGAGAGGCAGTGCGTTGGGTCATGTCCAGATTGTAGGCATTCGTACCTGTGCCGACAGAGGCCGCGCCAGCAGCCCTTTGGGCGCGCGTGCCATTGCGCACAGGCTGCCAGCATACCCGGTGACTACTATTTTATTTATAGCAATAACGTCAGAAGGGACGCCGGCTAGCTGCCTATTTCTTCTTAAGAACAGCCCTGGCCGCCGCTAGGACTGCAAAAGCTGCCTTGACTTGGCAATCGACATCAGGATGCCTATGCCCATGCCCAGCGTCACCATCGCGGTGCCGCCGTAGCTGATAAAGGGCAGCGGCACGCCCACGACCGGCAGAATGCCGCTGACCATGCCCATGTTCACAAAGGCGTAGGTGAAAAAAATCATCGTGATGCTGCCGCCCAGCAGCCTAGCAAACAGCGTGGGCGCGTCCATCGCAATCACCAGCCCGCGCAAAATCAGAAAAATGAACGCCGCCATCAGCAGCAGGTTGCCGATCAGGCCAAACTCTTCGGAATAGGCCGCAAAAATAAAATCGGTAGTGCGCTCGGGAATGAACTCCAGGTGCGTTTGTGTGCCCTGCATGAAGCCTTTGCCGGTGATGCCGCCCGAGCCAATCGCGATCATGCCCTGAATGATGTGAAAGCCCTTGCCCAGCGGGTCGCGCGTGGGGTCGAGCAGGGTGCATATGCGCTGCTGCTGGTAGTCGTGCAGCACCGGCCAGCGCATGCCCTCGGCGCACAGCGTGGGCTCAAACAGCACCAGCAGCACAATGCCCCCACCCGCCACCAGCACCGGCGGCAAAATCAGCTTCCAGCTCAGGCCGGCAAAAAAGATCACCGACAGGCCCGCTGCCAACACCAAAAGCGAGGTGCCCAGGTCGGGCTGTTTCATGATCAGCCCCACCGGAACCAGCAGCAGCACGCTGGCCACGGCGAAGTCGAGCGGGCGCAGCTGGCCTTCGCGCTTCTGGAACCACCAGGCCAGCATCAGCGGCATGGCAATCTTCAGTATTTCGCTGGGCTGGATGGTGATGCCCAGGTTGATCCAGCGCCGCGCACCCTTTTTGGTAATGCCAAAAATCGCCACTGCAATCAACAGCGCGACCCCCAGCGCATACAGCGGCACCGCAAACTGCATCAGCCGCGCCGGCGGCACCTGGGCCACGATGAACATGATGGTGGCAGCAATCAGCATGTTGCGGCCGTGGTCCATGAAGCGGCTGCCATGGTCGTAACCCGACGAGTACATGGTCAACATACCAGTACAGGCCAGCAAAAACACCGCAAACGCCAGCGGCCCGTCAAAGCCCCGGAACAGGGGAGTGACGCGTTGCCACAGCGGGGGTTTGTCAAAAACGGCAGCCATGGCGCGATTATCCCGCTGCCGGAGCCGGCTGCAGCGGGAGCCCTATCATTTCGCATGGCTGTTACGCATTTGCTTTACCTGCACGGCTTCCGTTCGTCGCCGCAATCGGTCAAGTCGCGCAAGGTGGCGGCCCGGGTGTTGGCGCAGCACCCCGGCGTGGCCTGGTGCTGCCCGCAGTTGCCGCCCTCGCCGGCCGAAGCGGCTACGGTCATCCGGCAGGCGGTTGCCGGCTGGCCGCACGACCGCATGGCAGTGGTCGGCTCGTCGCTGGGCGGTTTCTACGCAACCTGGGTGGCTGAGCAAAGCGGCTGCCACGCCGTGCTGCTGAACCCTGCCGTAGACCCCGCCCGCGATCTGGCCCGGCACATCGGCGAGCAGACCACCTGGCACGACTCCGAGGAGCGCTTTTATTTCCGCGCCGAGTATGTAGACGAGTTGCTACCCCTGTACTGCGGACCGCTGGCCCAGCCCGAGAACTACCTCGCCGTCATCGCCAAAGGCGACGAGCTGCTGGACTGGCGCGAGATGTTGGCCCGCTATGCCGGTGCTTCCATCCGCCTGATCGAAGGCAGCGACCATGCGCTGAGCGACTTCGACGACCACACCAACGCCGTCTTCGATTTCCTCGCGCTGGCCTGAGCCCGGCCCCCGAAAGCGCCATGGGGGACAATGCCCGCCATGTTTGTATTGTTCGAAGAAGCCGGCAAGTTCATGGCCGGGCGCATTTTGTCGGAGGCTGAGGCATCCATTCAGGTCGAGCTGGATTCCGGCAAACGGGTGAAAGTGAAGGCGGCTAACGTGCTGCTGAAGTTCGAAAAACCGGCGCCAGCAGAGCTGCTGGCCAGTGCCCGCGCTTTAAGCGAAGAGATCGAGCTCGACCTCGCCTGGGAATTTGCGCCCGCCGACGAGTTTGGTTTTGCCGACCTGGCGCGAGACTATTTCAGCGCCAATGCCAGCCTGACGCACCAGGCCGCCGCACTGATAAGGTTGTTCGAAGCGCCGCACTATTTCCGCCGCGCCGGCAAGGGCCGCTTCAAGAAAGCGCCGTCCGACATATTGCAACTGGCGCTGGCCGCCATCGAGAAGAAAAAGCTGGTGCAGGCGCAGATCGAGTCCTGGGCTGGCGAACTGGCGGCCGGCACCTGCCCCGAGCCGATCCGCGAGCAGCTCTACAAAATCCTGTTCCGGCCCGACAAAAACGCGCCGGAATACAAGGCCGTGGTCGATGCCTCGCGCGCCACCCAGACCGCACCGCTCGATTTGCTACAGCGCGCAGGCGCCATCGCCTCGCCCTACCAGTTCCACTGGCGGCGTTTTCTGTTCGACTTTTTCCCCAAGGGCACTGGCTTTCCGGCGCTGCAGGCACCCGAGATCAAGGACGAGCTGCCGCTGGCCGCCGTGCAGGCTTTCTCTATCGACGATTCGCAGACCACCGAGATCGACGACGCGCTGTCGCTGCAGGGCCTGGGCAGCGGCACCGTGGTGCTGGGCATCCACATTGCCGCGCCGGGTCTGGCGGTGCTGCCCGGCAGCCCGGTCGATGCGCTGGGCCGCGCGCGTCTGTCCACCGTTTACATGCCCGGCTACAAGCTCACCATGCTGCCCGACGCGGTGGTGCAACACTACACGCTGCAGGAAGGGCGCGACTGCCCGGCGGTGTCGCTGTACGTCACGCTGGACGAAGCCACGCTGGAAATCAAAAACAGCGAAACCAAACTGGAGCGGGTGCCGATTGCGGCCAACCTGCGGCACGACCA
>JAZKCX010000034.1:0-1619 GCA_040387875.1 Pseudomonadota bacterium
GTGGTCTGGCTGGTGTGCCAGACCGGCGCCTGGAGCCTGTCGCGGGTGCTCGATGGTTTAACCCTGGGCGAATCCACTGCGCAAAGCCTGGGCCTGCCGCTGGCACCGCTGCGCGCACTGCTGGTGCTGGTGCTGGCGCTGGCTACCGGCACGGCGGTGGCGCAGACCGGGTTGATTGCTTTTGTCGGTCTGGCTGCGCCGCACCTGGCGCGCAGCCTGGTCAAGACCACCCACGCCTGGCTGCTGGTATTGGCCAGTTTGATGGGCGGCGCGCTGCTGCTGTCGGCCGACATTCTGGCGCGCTGGGTGATTGCGCCGCAGGAGTTGCCGGTGGGCGTGCTCACCGCGGTTCTGGGCGGCAGCTACCTGCTGGTGCTGATGCACAGGCGCACCAAGGGCCGGAGCATGCTGTGAACGCCAATTCCAACGTCACTTTCAATGCCATCGCCGCCCAGGGCATCCGCGCCACGCTGGGCCTGACCGAAGTGCTGCACGGCATTGACCTGGCACTGCCGGCGGCGCGCTGGACCAGTATTGTGGGCCCCAATGGCGCGGGCAAATCCACGCTGCTGAAAGCGCTGGCCGGGCTGCTGCCGCACAAGGGCCATGTGCAGTTGATGGGCGATTCCATCGCAGCCCTGCCGGCGCGCGAGCGGGCACGGCGCATGTCCTGGCTGGGCCAGAACGAATCGGCCGCCGACGACCTGATGGTCTACGACGTTGCCATGCTCGGCCGCCTGCCGCACCAGGCCTGGCTGGCCGCGGCCAACGCGGCCGACCGTGCTGCGGTGGAGCAGGCGCTGCGCACTACCCAGGCCTGGGACTGGCGCGACCGTCCGCTTGGCCAGCTCTCCGGCGGCGAACGGCAGCGGGTGCTGCTGGCGCGCGCGCTGGCGGTGCAGGCCGAGGTGCTGCTGATGGACGAACCCCTGGCCAACCTCGACCCGCCGCACCAGGCCGACTGGCTGCAGATGGTGCGCGCACTCGTTATCCACGGCAAGACGGTGGTCAGCGTGCTGCACGAGATTTCGCTCGCGCTGCAGGCCGACGATTTGCTGGTGATGGCGCAGGGCCGGGTGCTGCACCACGGCCCCTGCGACGATGCCGCCACCCATGCCGCGCTGACCGCAGTGTTCGAGCAGCGCATAAGTATCCAGCGGCTGGACAACCAATGGGTCGCATTACCCCGTATTTAGGAAAATCATGCAAATCGAAACTCCGCCTTCCGCCAAACCCTACGAGAAACCCGAGGGCGAACGCCGTGGCATCGTCATTGTCAACACCGGCGACGGCAAAGGCAAAAGCACGGCGGCGTTTGGCCTGGCCCTGCGCGCCCACGGCCGCAAGCATGTACATGGCAAAGACGTGAAGATTTTCCAGTTCATGAAGGTGCCCAGCGCGCGCTTTGGCGAGCACCGCATGTTCGAGCAGATCGGCATTCCCATCGAAGGGCTGGGCGACGGTTTCAGCTGGAAGAGCCAGGACCTGGAGCACTCGGCCCAGCTTGCGCGCGACGGCTGGCAGAAAGCCAGGGCTGCGATTCTGAGCGGCGACTATTTTCTGGTGGTGCTGGACGAGCTGACCTACCCGCTGATCTACGGCTGGATGCCGCTGGACGA
>JAZKCX010000035.1:0-42248 GCA_040387875.1 Pseudomonadota bacterium
GTGCAGGCAAAGGTGGCGCGCTTCTCCACCACGGTTTGCACCGCCACGATCTGCGCTAGCCCAAGCTGGTTTTTTGCCTGCGCCAGCACCTGCTGCTGCAGCGTTTCCCGCTCGCCCTGGCTGGCGCTGATAACAAAAGCCAATAAGCCCTCCGGCGCGCCGAGCGGGCCCCGGTCAAATACAAACTGGGCCGGCGCACTGGGGCTGCTGTGCAATGCCAAAAGCGGCTGGGACAGACGGGCGCCGGCGGCATGGGCATAGACGGTGGTGATGGCCTCGTGCTGCAAAGCCTGCGCCTGCGTGGCCCACGCAGGCGCTGTGGGGGCGACCAAACGCGCGGCTTCCCAAGGTGGGCAGGCCAGCAGCACCTGGTCAAACGCCGCACCGTCAACCCACCAGCCTTTGCCACTGCGCTCCAGCTTTTCTACGCGCTGACCCGGAGCAAGGGTTGCACTGCGTTGCAACAGCCACGCCGCTGCGGCATCGGGCAAAACCCGCCCCAGGTCGGTGGTGGGCAGTAAAAAATTGGAGCCGCCCTTGCCGGCAAACAGACTGTCCTGAATCACCCGCAAAAAAACCTGGCCGCTGGCTTGGTCGGCCGGGGTGTTCAGCGCAGAGACACAGAGCGGCTCCAGGAGCGTGGCGCGCACGCGGGCACTGAGCTTTTCGCCAAGCTGTGCCACGCTGATTTCGGGGCCGCAGACGAATCCAGCGCGCCGCCATGCGGCCGTCACCCGCAACAGGCCCAGCTTGTCGCCCCAGCCCCAGCCGCGCGCGCCCAGAATGCCGGCCAGCGCGTCCAGCGGCGCGGGCCAGTCGGGCAGGCGCAGCCCGCTGCCGTCGGGAAACAACAGCCGCAGCGGCATGCGCTGCAGCACCTGCTCTGGTTGCACGCCCACCTGGCGCATCAGGGCCAGCGTGGCGCTGTAGGCACCAATCAGAATGTGCTGCCCGTTGTCGAGAAGCACCGGCTGGCCGTTGGGCAGTGTGGCGGGCAGGGCACGGGCCCGGCCGCCCAGCGTGCGGGCGGCTTCAAACAATGTGACCTGGTGGCCGGCGGTCGTGGCGTGCACCGCTGCTGCGAGACCCGCCCAGCCGGCGCCTATGACGGCAACCCTCATGGCGGAAAGAAAAAGCAGCAGTACGCCGCCGCGCCGGGCCGCCCCAAGCAAGGCACGGCCCCCTCGGGGGGCAGAGAGCTACACGCAGTGAGCGAACGTGGGGGCTTCATCCCAGAGCTTGCACCCGCCATGCCAGCCAGAACTTGCGCAGGGGCGTGAGTGCAATGCGCTGGTGCAGCACCTGAAAGTTGTCACGCTCAATCTCCCGCAACAGGGTGCGGTAGATGCTGGCCATCATCAGCCCAGGTTTCTGGCTGCGGCGATCCTGCGCTGGCAGCAGTGCCAGCGCCTCGTCGTAGTACTGGTGGGCGCGCTGCGCCTGGAACTGCATCAGCGCGGTAAAGCGGTCGGAATAGGTTCGCTTGAGCAGCTCGTGCGCCTTCACATCAAACTGCTGCAGCTCGCTGACGGGCAGGTAAATGCGGCCACGCAACGCGTCTTCGCCGACGTCGCGGATGATGTTGGTGAGCTGAAAGGCCAGCCCCAGCTTGTGCGCATAGGCTGTGGTGGCGGCCTCGGTCTGGCCAAAGATGCGGGCCGAGACTTCGCCCACGATGCCGGCCACCAGATGGCAGTAGCGCTGCAGGCCGGGAAAGTCCAGGTAGCGGGTTTGCTCCAGGTCCATCTGGCAGCCTTCAATCACGGCCTGCAGGTGGCGCTGCTCGATGCCGTAATCGGCCACCAGCGGCATGAGTGCCAACATCACCGGATGGCTGGGCTGGCCGGCATAGGACTTGGCCACTTCGGTCTGCCACCAGGCCAGCTTGGTGCGGGCCACGCCGGGATCGCTCACTTCATCGACCACGTCGTCGATCTCGCGGCAGAAGGCATAAAAAGCGGTGATGGCCGCGCGGCGCGGCTTGGGCAAAAACAGAAAGGCGTAATAAAAGCTGCTGCCCGAGGCGGCGGCTTTCTGCTGGACGTACTGCGCGGGGGTCATGCGGAGATTGTCACATCCACCGTGATGCTGCGGGTCACATCCATAAACATCGCCACAGCAGCAGCGGAGCGTCGGCCTTGGTGATGGTGGGGCGGTGGTTCAGCGTGGCGTAGTCCAGTGCCTGGATCTTCTGCAAAATGCGCAGCCCGCCTTGCACCACCAGCCGCAGTTCCCAGCCCGCGCGGCCCGGCACTTTTTTCACCAGCGGGGCGCCGTGCTCCATCGTGATGCGGGCCCAGGTCACGCCTTCGGCCACCAGATCGCGCACCGCCGGCGTGTGGCGCAGCGCCAGCAGGTCGGCCTGCGTGACACCGCGAAACGCCATCCGGTCGTGCGGCAGATAAAAACGGCCGCGCGCAATGTCTTCTCCGAGGTCCTGCCAGAAGTTGATGATTTGCAGCGCGGTGCAGATGCGGTCGCTTTGCGCCAGCGATGCATCGTCGTTCACGCCGTACAAATGCAGCAGCAGCCGGCCCACCGGGTTGGCGGAGCGGCGGCAGTAGTCCAGCAACTCGGCCCAGTCGGCATAACCCGCGCCATCGCGGCTTTTTTCAATGTCCTGCACAAAAGCGTCGAGCAGATCGGCCAGCAACTGCACTGGCAGCGCGAAATTGCGGATGGCGCCTGCCAAAGGGCCGAAAACCTGCGGCCAGCGTGCCGACGGCGCGCCGCCTGCAGCGGCCGCCAGCAGGTCGGCGCGGTAGGCGGCGAGTGTATCCAGCCGCTGCTGTGGAGTGGCATCGCCTTCGTCGGCAATGTCGTCGGCGCTACGGGCGAAACTGTAGATGGCGGCTATGGGGGGCCGCAGGCGCGGCGGGCACAGCCAGGAGGCAACGGGGAAATTTTCGTAATGGTCAGGCATGGGACGGGGCTCGCCGACCGGCTGTCAGCGTCCCGCATTTTGCCAGTGTGCCGGTCAGCGGCGGAAGCTGGTGACGGCTACACGGCCCACAGCCGGATCGTCGGTGAAGAAGCCGTCTACGCCTGCCGCCAGAAAGGCCTGAATCTCGGCCACCATGTCGCCGCGTTCGCTGGGCGATGCAGTGTTGCCACGCCGCAGGTTGGCTGGCAGAAAAGGGTTCTCCGGGCGCAGGGTGTAGATGTGCACGATCAGGTTGGCGGCGTGGGCGTTGGCCACAAAGGCGGTGGGCGTGCCCAGGTTGTTGCTGGCATCGCGCGGAATCACCAGGTCTTTCACCGGGCCCACGCCCTGCGCATAGGTGGCCACCTCGCGCAGGCCGGCGGCAGTGGCCAGGTCGCCATAGGTGCGGGTATCGCCAGCGGCGGTGAAGTCGAAGGGGCGCTGGGTGGGGCCGCCATACAACTGCACCAGCCGTACCCTGGTGCGGGTGCGCAGGAATTTCAGGTTGGCGACCTCAAACGATTGCACGAACACCGGCGACGTTGCTTCGGTGTAGCCGTTGCGGGCCAGCACGTCCAGCAGCGGCGCTTCCAGCGGCTTGCCTATGCTCTGGAAAAACGTTGGGTGTTTGGTTTCGGGATAGATGCCAATGGTGCGGCCGGTGGCGCGGGTCTGCTGCTGCGCCAGGTCGATCACTTCCTGCAGCGTGGGAACGGGGAACTGGCCGTTGAAGGCGGTATTGGCGGGCCGGTTTTGCGGAATGCGCTCGATGGCGCGCAGGGTTTTCAGCTCGGCCAGGGTGAAGTCTTCGGTGAACCAGCCGGTGGTGGCCACACCGTCAATGCTTTTGGTAGTGCGGCGGGCGGCAAATTCGGGCTTGCTGGCCACATCGGTGGTACCGGAGATTTCGTTTTCGTGGCGCGCCACCAGCACGCCGTCGGCGGTGATTACCAGGTCAGGCTCGATGAAATCGGCGCCGTCTTCAATCGCCTTTTGGTAGGCCGCCAGGGTGTGTTCGGGGCGCAGGGCACTGGCGCCGCGGTGGCCAATTACGGTGGCCTGCACCGGTGCGTCGTCTGAGCCGCCGCAGGCGGTAAGGGCCTGCAATGCCACAAAGGCGGCCAGCAGAAATCTGAAATTCTTGCGCATGAAAAAGGTGCTCCTGTCTGTGAGACTGCCATTGCAGCCCCACCGGATGACGCGGCCATGAATCGTTGGGGTAGCAACCGGTCTTTGTGTAAACAAACGTTTGACAAAGCTTTTGCTGCGCGATAGATTACTAACCAGTCAGTCATTAAACAGGTTTGATATGAAAAATTGGCAGGGAGTGGTGCTGCTGGCGCCTTTGCTCGCGGGTCTGGGCGCCTGCTCCAAACCTGAGCCTGCGCCCGAGCCGGTGCGGGCCGTGAAGGTGGTGACTGTGGGTGTGGACAACCTCACCGCCGCCCACGAGTTTTCGGGCGAGGTGCGGGCGCGGGTGGAGTCGCGGCTGGGTTTTCGGGTGGCGGGCAAGATCACCCAGCGCCAGGCCGAGCCCGGCCAGCGCGTCAGGGCCGGCCAGCTGCTGGCGCAGATTGACCCGCAGGATTACCAGCTGGCCGCGGCAGCGGCCCGCTCGCAGGTGGCTGCTGCGCAGACCCAGCGCGACCTGGCGGCGGCCGATTTCAAACGCTTTCAGGCGCTGAAAGACCAGAACTTCATCAGCGGTGCCGAGCTGGAGCGGCGCGAGGCCACCCTCAAAGGGGGCCAGGCCGCGCTGGAACAGGCCCAGGCCCAGTTTGCCAACCAGGGCAACCAGGCCCGGTACACCCGTTTGCTGGCCGACGCCGCTGGTGTGATTACCGCGGTAGAAGCCGAGCCCGGCCAGGTGGTTGCCGCTGGCACGCCGGTGCTGCGACTGGCGCAGGACGGCCCGCGCGATGTGGTGTTTGCGGTGCCGGAGGACAAGGTGGCCGCAGTCAAGCTGGGCTCGCCAGTGGCCATCAAGGCCTGGGGCCAGCCGCAGGCGCTGGCCGGCAAGGTGCGCGAGGTGGCGGCCAGCGCCGACCCGGTTACCCGCACCTTCACGGTGAAGGTGGCGCTGGACGCCGGGGTGGATTTGCCGCTGGGTTCCACCGTGACGGTGGTCCCGGCAGCGCTGAACGCTGGCGGCGCACAGGCCATCAAGCTGCCGACCAGTGCGCTGAAACAGGACGGCCAAAACTCGGCCGTGTGGGTGCTGGACCGCGCCAGCATGACGGTGCGCTCGCAGCCGGTGCAGATTGCCACGGCCGACGGCAACGACGCGGTAATTGCTGCGGGTTTGCAGCCCGGCATGCTGGTGGTAGCCGCAGGCGTGCATGTGCTCTCGCCGGGCCAAAAAGTCACGATTTTTAAGGAAAATATGCCTGTAGCCGGCGTCATTTCTGAAAAGATTGCTACTAAAAGCGTAGCTGCGGTAGCTCCGGCATCGGCGCCCGCTGCGGTGACTGCCGCCAGCGGCGCGAAGTGAGCGCAGCATGAGCGAACCGCAAGCGCACGACGACGGCCTGCCGCAGCCCAAGGCCGGCTTCAACCTGTCCAAATGGGCGCTGGACCATCCCGCGCTGACCCGCTATTTGATGGTGGTGCTGATGCTGCTGGGCGCGGCATCGTACTTTCAGCTCGGCCAGGACGAAGACCCGCCGTTCACCTTTCGCGCCATGGTGGTGCGGGCCTACTGGCCGGGCGCCACGGCGCAGCAGGTGGCCGAGCAGCTGACCGACAAGCTGGAGCGCACGCTGCAGGAAGTGCCGTATGCCGACAAGATCCGCAGCTATTCCAAGCCGGGCGAATCGCAGATCATTTTCCAGATCCAGGATTCGTCCAAACCCGGCGATGTGCCCAACGTCTGGTACCAGGTGCGAAAGAAGATTGGCGACATGCGGGGCACGCTGCCGCCGGGCGTGGTGGGGCCATTTTTCAACGACGAGTTTGGCGATGTCTACGGCGTGATCTATGCGCTGGAGGCTGATGGCTTCAGCTACGCCGAAGTAAAAACCTTTGCCGACGATGTGCGCCAGCAACTGCTGCGGGTGCCCGATGTGGCCAAGGTCGAGCTGTTCGGCGTGCAGGACGAAAAACTGTACGTGGAGATTTCGCAGAAGCGCCTGGCACAACTGGGGCTGGATTTGAACCAGGTGCTGGCGCAGCTGGGCCAGCAGAACGCGGTGGAAAGTGCGGGCGCGGTGCAGACGCCGCTGGACGTGGTGCAGGTGCGGGTGGCAGGGCAGTTTGAGGCAGTGGAGCAGCTGCGCGCCATGCCGATTCGCGGCAGCTCAGGTTCGCAACTGCGGCTGGGCGACATTGCCGACGTCAAACGCGGCTATGTTGACCCGCCCACTGTCAAGGTGCACCACCAGGGCAAGGAGGTGATTGCGCTGGGGGTCTCCATGGCCAAGGGCGGCGACATCATTGCGCTGGGCAAGGCGTTAACCACCGCAACCGCCGGCATAGACAAGCTGCTGCCGGCCGGCGTCAAGCTGGTGCAGGTGCAGGACCAGCCCAGTGCCGTATCGCGCTCGGTGGGCGAGTTTGTGCGGGTGCTGATAGAGGCAGTGGTGATTGTGCTGGCGGTGAGCTTTATTGCGCTGGGGCTGCACAAGGGCGGCCAGAATAAATGGATGGGGGGCTGGACCATCGACATCCGCCCCGGCTTGGTGGTGGGCATCACGATTCCGCTGGTACTGGCCGTCACGTTTCTGGCGATGAACTACTGGGGCATAGGCCTGCACAAGATTTCGCTGGGCTCGCTCATCATCGCGCTGGGGCTACTGGTGGACGACGCCATCATTGCGGTGGAAATGATGGTGCGCAAGATGGAAGAAGGCTACGACAAGGTGCGCGCCGCCACCTTTGCCTACGAAGTTACCGCCATGCCCATGCTGACCGGCACGCTGATTACCGCGGCGGGTTTTCTGCCGATTGGTCTGGCCAAATCCACCACTGGCGAATACACCTTTGCGATTTTTGCGGTGACGGTGATTGCGCTGGTGCTGAGCTGGTTTGTCTCGGTCTATTTCGTGCCCTACCTCGGCACCCGGCTGCTGAAGTCCAAACCGATGCCGGCCGATGGGTTGCCGCATGAGCATTTCGACACGCCGTTCTACCGTATCTTCCGCCGCGCGGTGAACTGGTGCGTGCAGTACCGCTGGCTCACCATCGGCGCCACGCTGCTGATTTTTGCGCTGGGCATTGTGGGCATGGGCAAGGTGCAGCAGCAGTTTTTCCCCGACTCCAGCCGGCCCGAGATCATGGTTGATATCTGGTTTCCCGAAGGCAGCTCGTTTGCCGCCAACGAGGCCGTGGCCAAAAGGGTCGAGGCGCGGATGATGGCCGAGCCCGGCGTCAGCACGGTGAGCATGTGGATAGGTTCGGGCGTGCCGCGCTTTTATCTGCCGCTGGACCAGGTATTCCCGCAGACCAACGTCTCGCAACTCATCGTGCTGCCGCAGGATTTGAAGGTGCGCGAGAGCCTGCGCATCAAGCTGCCGGCGCTGCTGGCCCAGGAGTTTCCCGAGGTGCGCAGCCGCATCAAGCTGCTGCCCAACGGGCCGCCGGTGCCCTACCCGGTGCAGTTTCGGGTGGTGGGGCCTGACCCGTTGACGTTGCGCTTGCGCGCCGATGAGGTGAAGGCCGTGTTGCGCGAAAGCCCCAATACCCGCGGCGTGAACGACAACTGGAACGAGTCGGTGAAAGTGCTGCGGCTCGAGATCGACCAGGCCAAGGCCCGTGCGCTCGGCGTTAGCAGCCAGTCCATCGCGCAGGCATCGCGTACCAATCTGGCGGGTACACCGGTGGGCCAGTTCCGGGAAGGCGACAAACTGATTGACATCGTGCTGCGCCAACCAGCCGACGAGCGCAATGCGATTACCGATATTGCCAACGGCTACCTTCCCACCGCGTCCGGCAAGTCGATTCCTCTGACGCAGATTGCCAAGCCGGTGTTTACCTGGGAGCCGGGCGTGATGTGGCGGGAAGGCCGCAGCTATGCGATTACGGTGCAGAGCGACATCATCGAAGGCCTGCAGGGCGCTACGGTGACGGCTGAACTGCAGCCTCAATTGAAGGCGCTGGAGGCCAAATGGCACAGCGCCGGCCAGTCGGCTTACCGCATCGAGGTGGCCGGCGCGGTGGAGGAAAGCTCCAAGGGCTCGGCCTCGATTGCCGCTGGCATTCCCATCATGCTGTTTCTTACCTTCACGCTGCTGATGTTGCAGTTGCAGAGCTTCAGCCGCGCGCTGCTGGTGTTCCTGACCGGGCCGCTGGGCATTGCCGGCGTGGCCGGTGCCTTGCTGCTGCTGGGCCGGCCCTTTGGCTTCGTGGCGCTGCTGGGCGTAATTGCGCTGATGGGCATGATCCAGCGCAACTCGGTGATTCTGATCGACCAGATTGAGCAGGATCGGTCCCGTGGTGTGCCAGCGTGGGACGCGATTGTGGAGTCTGCGGTGCGGCGTCTGCGCCCCATCGTGCTGACGGCGGCTGCGGCCGTGCTGGCGATGATTCCGCTGTCGCGCAGCGTGTTCTGGGGGCCGATGGCAGTAGCCATCATGGGCGGGCTGGTGGTGGCTACGGTGCTCACGCTGCTCACCCTGCCGGCTATGTACGCAGCGTGGTTCCGTGTGAAGCGCGACACACCGGGCGTGGTGTGAGCGCCGCCGCAGTGAAGGCGAAACCCTCAGGCTAAAATACAGCCGGACCGAACAGCAACGGTTTCGCGTGCGGGCCTTGTGCCCAGTCACCCGAAACCGTTTCTGTTTTTACAAACCGCGCGGGTGGCGAAATTGGTAGACGCACCAGGTTTAGGTCCTGACGTCCGCAAGGATGTGGGGGTTCGAGTCCCCCCCCGCGCACCAAATTCCCTATGCCAACGCCATCCGGTCGCCCAGCTTGAACACGGCCACCGCCTGCACCAGTTGCTGGGCCTGAAATTTCAGGCTCTGCGCTGCCGCCGCACTTTGCTCTACCAACGCTGCGTTCTGTTGCGTAGTCTGGTCCATTTCTGACACCGCTTCGCCAATCTGCGCCACACCGGCGCTTTGCTCCTGGCTGGCCGTACTGATCTCGCCGACGATATTGGCCACCCGGCCAATGGCTGTGACCACGTCGCCAATGGTGGCGCCGGCATGTTCCACCAGGCGCGAGCCCTGGTCGACCTGGGCCACGCTGTCGGTAATCAGCACCTTGATCTCCCGCGCCGCCGTAGTGCAGCGCTGCGCCAGATTGCGCACCTCGGCCGCCACCACCGAGAAGCCGCGGCCCTGCTCGCCGGCCCGCGCGGCCTCTACCGCGGCGTTGAGCGCCAGAATATTGGTCTGAAAGGCAATGCCGTCGATCACGCCAATGATGTCCGACATCTTTTGTGACGCGATGTTGATGCCCTTCATGGTGGAAACCACCTGGTGCACCACGTCATTGCCCTGTTGCGCCGCGCCGGATGCGGTGTGCGCCACCTGGTTCGCCTGGCGCGCGTTGTCGGCATTCTGGCGCACCGTGCTGCCCAGTTGCTGCATTGACGAGGCTGTTTGCTGCAGTGCGCCGGCCTGGCGCTCGGTACGGGACGACAGGTCGTCGTTACCCTGTGCAATTTCCATGCTGGCCGTGGCCACGTTCTCCGAGCTTTCACGTACCTGGCGTACGGCCTTGGCCAGCGCGTTCTGCATGGCCGAGAGTTTGGCCATCAGACTGTCGGAGTCATTTTTCTTCAGCGCGATGGTGGTGGTGAGGTCGCCATTGGCCACGGCTTGGGCAATTGCCACCGCCATTTGTGGTTCGCCCCCCAACTGCCGCAACAGGCTGCGGGTAATACCCACTGCCAGGGCAATGCCCAGAAAAAGCGCCACGGCTATCAGGCCCATGACAAGTTGGCGGGTTTGGACAAACACCAGCCGGGCCTGCTCGGCGGCCGCACTGCCACCGTCGAAATTGAATTGGCTGAGCTTGTCCAGCGCAGCCACGGCTTCGTCTGCCGTCATGCTGGCAACGCCGTCGCTGATCTCGGCCGCGTCCTGCTGCTTTTTGTCGCGGCCCAGTGCCACTACTTTGTCGGCCGCCTTCTGGTACGCCGCCCAGGATTGAGACAGCTTGTCAAACAGCGCCCGCTCGTCCTTGCCGGAAGCCAGCGCCTGGTATTGCCGCAGCTGGCCAGCCACTCCCTTGGTGGACTCGGCCAGCTTTTCTTCGTATTCGGTGTGGTAACTGCGGTCATCGGTACGGCTGTGTTTGATTTCCATATCCCGTGCCGACAGCATGGATGCGCGCGCCGTGGCGAGTTGCCCCACGCCCTGCAGCCATTTGCGCGAAAGTGCCTCGGCCTGCAGGTTGATGGTGGCCACGCTGTGCAGCGCCACGCCGCCTATCACGCCCATCAGGCAGAGGATGCTGAAAAACGCACAGGCCAGTTGCTGACCCACCGTCATGCGGCCCAGCGCACGGCGAATACTGTGAAAAATGATCATGGTGTGAGGCTTCCTGAAAACAAGACGGCGCCGGGCGCCGGACAACTTACTTCTTGTGGCCGATGTAGCTCACACCCACCAGCTTGCCGCCGGCGTCTTTGATGGGGTTGTAGCAAGCGTCGTAGGCCGTACCCAGCACATCAATCGGACCACAGTAAGAGGTGCCCTTGCTCACGGCCTCGTAAGCCTTGTTGCGCGCCAGCATGGTGCCTACGCCGCGTTTGCCTTCCGGGGTCAGCACGTTGGTGCTGACGCGCACGAACTCGTCGCCGTCCTTCACAAACACCGTGGCGGTGGCGCCATGGGCCTTGCGGATGGCGTCAACCACGTCGTAGTTGTTGTTGATCTTGCGGTCGCCGTAATACAGCGCAGGCACTGTTTTGTCGCCGGCCTTGTCGCTGCCGTCGAGTTTGGGTGCGCCAATTTTGGCCAGGCGGGCGTCCAGGTCGGCAATCGTCGCCTGGGGGTCCGATGCCAGGGCGGCAGTGGTGCAAAAGAGGGTGGCAGCGCAAACAAGCAGGGCAGTCTTCATGGGGGTGGTCTCCAGAAAGGTTGGTAGAAATGGAAGGAGGCGGGGATGCCCCCTTGGTTTCGGCAGCGTTGCGCCGAAATGAAAGGCCAGCGCGAAAAGCATTGCGCGCGGGAGAAATGGCGCGGTGCAAGAGGCCTGTTCGCCCTATAGCGACAGGCCAGGCTGCCGATAACCTGAAAGTAGACCCGCAGTCTGCGCCGGAGACCATCAAGGCGATGCCTCCGGACGAACCTGATTCTGGAGCAGCCACCCATGCCATCGATTCTTGCCGTTGACGACTCCGCATCCATGCGCCAAATGGTCACCTTCACGCTGGAGGGCGCGGGTTTTCAGGTAATTGAAGCGGTGGACGGCCTGGACGCACTCGACAAGTTGCGCAACCGCACAGTCGATCTGGTACTGACCGACCAGAACATGCCGCGCATGGACGGGCTGTCTTTGACCCGTTCGCTGCGGGCCCAGGGCCAGCACCGGCGTACCCCGATTCTGATTCTGACCACCGAGTCCAGCGACGACATGAAGCAGGCCGGCCGTGCTGCCGGTGCTACCGGCTGGCTGGTAAAGCCCTTCGATCCGGTGCGCCTGATCGAAGTGGTCCGCAAAGTGGTTGTCTGAACGGCGCCCTCCCATGACCTCTCTATCCAATACCCAAGGGTCCGGCGAATCCGGCGCCAACTTCGACCTGACACAGTTCTACCAGGTGTTTTTTGAAGAGGCCGGCGAAAGCCTGGCCGGCATGGAGCAACTGCTGCTGGAACTGGGCGAAGGCGCGCCCGACGACGAGGCGCTGAACGCGGTGTTCCGCTGCGCCCATTCCATCAAGGGCGGCGCGGCCACCTTTGGTTTTGAAGATGTCACCAGCCTGACGCATGTGATGGAGACGCTGCTCGACAAGCTGCGCCGGCATGAACTGGCCTTCAATGCCCGCATGGTGGATGTATTGCTCGCCTCCGGCGACGCGCTGCGCGCCATGCTGGCGGTGCACCAGGGCGGCGGCGAAGGCCCGGGCGATGTACAGGGTCTGATTGACACCATTCAGACTTTCGACAGCGATGGCCGCCCAGCCGCCAGTGGTGCGGCCACGGTTGCGGTGGCAGCCCAGCCCGAGCGCACGGTGCAGCTGCTGGCTGGCCCGCTGGCCCAACCCGATCTGGCTGACGACCTGGTGACGCTGTTCAAAGAGGTCGGCGGTCTGGGCCGGCTGGAGCGCTGCGAAGCCCTGCCAGGGCAGGATGCCCAAACGGTGCGTTTCAAGCTGGTCACCAGTACCGACGACGACGAACTGCTCGACCTCTGCTGCTTTCATGTGCCACGCGACCAGCTTGCGCTGGCGCCCTGGCCCCAGGCCGAGGTCGATCCCGGCTATGGGTTTTTTGAACCCCCGCCGGTACGGGTGGCTGCCCCCGCGCCGGCTCCCGCGCCGCAGGCGGAAAAGGTGGTAGCCGCCGCAGCCGGTGAAACCACCATCCGCGTATCGGTAGAAAAGGTGGATCAGCTCATCAACCTGATGGGCGAGCTGGTCATTACCCGGGCCGTGCTGGCGCAGCGCGCCGACAAGCTGGAACTGGGCGCCCACCAGCAACTGCTGTCGGGCCTGGCCGATCTGGAACGCACCACGCGCCACCTGCAGGACGCGGTGATGTCGATCCGCATGATTCCGATGGCGGTGGTGTTCAACCGCTTCCCGCGCATGCTGCGCGATCTGGCAGGCCGGCTGGGCAAGCAGGTCGAGCTGAAAACCGTGGGCGAAGCCACCGAGCTGGACAAGGGGCTGATCGAAAAAATAACCGACCCGCTCACCCACCTCATCCGCAATGCGCTGGACCACGGCATCGAGCAGCCGCACGAGCGCGTGGCCGCAGGCAAAAGTGCGCAGGGGCGCATCACGCTATCGGCCCAGCATTCGGGCGGCTCCATCCTGATTGAAGTGCGCGACGACGGCAAGGGCCTGGACCGCGACCGTATTGTGGCCAAGGCCCGCGCCAACGGCATGATCCTGCCGGAACCGCTGACGGACCAGGACGTCTGGCAACTGATTTTTGCGCCGGGGTTTTCCACGGCCGAAGTGGTGACCGACGTGTCCGGCCGGGGTGTAGGCATGGACGTCGTCAAGCGCAACATCCTGGCACTGGGCGGCAGCGTTTCGCTCGATTCGGTACTGGGGGTGGGCACCCGGGTGCAGGTGCGGCTGCCGTTGACACTGGCCATCATGGACGGCATGACGGTGGGCGTGGGCGATGAAATTTATGTGCTGCCGCTGGCCAGCGTGGTCGAGTCTTTTCAGGCCAGCACGGCGGCCGTCAAGACCCTGGCCTGCACCAGCACCGTGGTCAAGGTGCGCGACGACTGGTTGCCAGTGGTGGCGCTGGAGTCGCTGTGCGCGGTTCAGCGCACCGGCGAGGCCGTCGTCACTCCGCCCATCATGGTGGTGGTGGCATCCGAGGGCAAACGCGTGGCGCTGCTGGTGGACGCGCTGCTGGGGCAGCAACAGGTGGTAGTGAAAAACCTGGAAGCCAACTACCGCAAGGTCCAGAACATTTCGGGCGCCACCATCATGGGCGACGGCCGGGTGGCCCTGATTCTGGACGTGGCGGCGCTGGTGCAGCCCGACAGCCACTGAAACAGCACTGCGCCCACACCGCAGATCTGCTCTCAGCTTCGGCACTTCGCTGCCGAAAACATGGGAGAACCTAGAAAGGCCCCTTCGCATGACGAGCATTCTCCGCACCCTCAAGATCGGCCAGCGCCTGGCTCTGGGCTTTGGCCTCATGCTGGCCATGCTGGTTGGCATGGCTGCGCTGTCGCTGGACCGCATTTCTACGCTCAAGGCCAGCATGGACGACATCGTCAATGTGCGCCATGCGCACGCCAGTGCCGCCCACGACATGTACGGCGCCATCAACCGCAGCAGCGCCTCGGTGCGCGACCTGATCCTGTTCACCACGCCCTCGCAGCGCGAGCAGGTGCTGCGTGACCTGGGCGATGCGCGCAACACCTATGACGAAGCCGAGAAAAAGTTGCTGCGCCTGATGCCTGATCCCACTGCGCGGGAGCGCGAACTGCTGGGGCTGATTGAAAAGCGCAAAGGCGTTGCCCGCCCGATTGCCGACAACGTGGGCCGGCTGGTGCGGTCGGAGCAGATCGCGGATGCGACCCGTATCCTGTCGGAAGAATCACTGCCAGCGCAAAAAAGCTGGATTGAAGCGGTACGCCAGCTTTCCGAATACGAAGAGCAGCAGGCCGCCGCCATTGCCGAACTGGTGCGCCAGGACTATGTGGACATGCGCACCGCCATGCTGCTGGCTGCGGGATTGGCGGCATTGTTTGGCGTTGCGGCCGCCTGGTTGCTCACCGTCAGCATTACCCGTCCCATTGCCCAGGCGGTGCAGGTGGCAGAAACACTGGCCAGTGGCGACCTCAGTACGACCATTCCAGCAGGCAGCCGCGACGAGCCGGGACAACTGCTTTCGGCTCTGGGCAAGATGACGGAAGGGCTGGCTGGTCTGGTAGCCCGTGTGCGCAGCAACAGCGATGCGATTGCCAGTGGTTCTGGCCAGATTGCCAATGGCAACGAAGACCTTTCGCAGCGTACCGAGCAGCAGGCGTCCAGCCTGCAACAGACCGCCGCGTCGATGGAGCAGCTCAACGGCACCGTGCGCAATACCGCCGACACCGCCCGCCAGGCTTCGCAACTGGCAACGGCCGCCAGCCAGGCTGCGGTGGACGGGGGCAGGGTGGTGGACGAAGTGGTGAGCACGATGGAAGGCATTTCCACCTCCAGCCGACGCATCAGCGACATCATTGGCGTCATTGACGGCATTGCTTTCCAGACCAATATTCTGGCGCTGAACGCCGCTGTGGAAGCGGCCCGTGCCGGCGAGCAGGGGCGTGGCTTTGCCGTCGTGGCTGGCGAAGTGCGCAGCCTGGCGCAGCGCAGCGCAGAAGCCGCGCGCGAGATCAAGGGTCTGATTGGCGAGAGCGTGCAAAAGGTCGAAGGCGGCAGCAAGCTGGTAGCCGATGCGGGCCGCACCATGGGCGACATCGTCGCGCAGGTCAAACGTGTCAGCGACATGATTGGCGAGATCAGTTCGGCCGCGCAGGAGCAGACCCAAGGCATTGCACAGGTGGGCCAAGCGGTCACGCAGCTCGATCAGGTGACGCAGCAGAACGCGGCTTTGGTGGAGCAGCTCTCGGCTGCTGCCGGCAGCCTCAAGTCGCGTGCCGGCGAACTGGTGGGTTCAGTGCAGCAATTCAAGCTCAGTGGCAGCCAGTGTGCAGCAGTCGAATCGCCAGTACTGCCAGTTTTGGCACGGCCCCAGCGCACGGCGCATGCGCCATTGGTGCGCTCCAATCCTCCCCGCTTGTCGGTTGAGAAATCGACCGCACGCACAGCGCCGGTGGCAGCGGACGACGACTGGACCCAGTTCTGAATTTGGCATTGCGCCTTGTGGCGCGGAAGGACACAGCATGGACATGATCAACGAAGGCAGCCATCTGGCGCGCCAGGCTGCAGAGCATGCAGACAACCGTTCGCGCCCCGGCGAGTACCTGACCTACCGGGTGGGCGCCGAGGAATACGGCATCGACATCCAAAAGGTTCAGGAAATCCGCTCCTACGAGCCGCCCACCCGTATTGCGAATGCGCCGGCTTTCGTCAAGGGCGTGGTGAATCTGCGCGGCGTGATTGTGCCCATCGTGGATCTGCGTATCAAACTCGGTTGTGACACGGCCGAATACACCGAAGTGACGGTGGTGGTGGTACTCAACGTGTGTGGCCGGGTCGTGGGCGCAGTGGTCGATTCGGTCTCCGATGTCATTGACCTGGAGAGCAGCGCCATCAAGCCACCACCCGATCTTTCGACCAGCGACACCGGATTCATCACCGGCATCGCCAGCATCGGCGAGCGAATGTTGATTCTGGTGGACATAGAAACCATGCTGGGGGGCGCTGAAATTGGCTTGTCGCAAAGCCCCCTGTTGTGAGCCTGAACGCCTGGCCCCTGGTGCAAGCCTGAGCCCATGAAAATAGCAGCAACCAGCGCAGACGACAAGGCCGGCTTGGGCCGCGACCTGGAGTTCAACCAGGCCGACTTTGAACGGGTACGCAAGCTGATCTACCAGCAGGTAGGCATTGACCTGCACCCCAGCAAACAGAACATGGTTTACAGCCGCCTGTCGCGCCGGCTGCGCGAGCGCGGGCACCGGAGTTTTCGCAGCTACCTGGATGGCATCCAGGCCGGCGGTGAGAAAGACCGGCAGGAATTCGTCAACAGCCTGACCACCAACCTGACATCGTTCTACCGCGAGCCCCACCACTTTGCAGTACTCGCCGACCAGCTGAAGAAGGTGGCTCCAGGCAGCGTCGTCCGCATCTGGTGCTGCGCTGCGTCTACCGGCGAAGAGCCGTATTCGATTGCGATGACGGTGGCCGAAGCGCTGCCCGCCAGCGCCAACGCTGTGATCCATGCGAGTGACGTCGACACCGAGGTGCTGGCGACGGCGGAGCGCGGCGTTTACGGACTGGACGCGGTACCGGCCATGTCCGAGTCGCGCCTGCGCCAGTTTTTTCTGAAAGGCAGCGGTGCCAACGCGGGCAAGGTTCGTATCAAGCCCGCGCTGCGGGCGATGGTGGGTTTTCGCCCGTTCAACCTGCTGGCCAATGGCTGGCCTACCGAGCCGTATGACATTATTTTCTGCCGCAACGTGATGATCTATTTCGACCGCCCAACCCAGCGCAAGGTGCTGGAGTCGTTACATGCCTGCCTCAAACCCGGTGGCATGCTGATGGTGGGCCACTCCGAAAACTTCAGCGACCACCGCGACCTGTTTGTGCTGGCCGGCAAAACCGTCTACCTTCGCAGCAGTCCGTGATGGTGTTTGCCTCTTCTGTTGCGCCGCCGGAAATGGCCTTGCTGCGGCGCCTGCCGCGGCTGGAGCACCAGGCCCATTTTTTCTATTCTGAGCCAGCGTTCCAGCGCGCCGCCGTCAAGGTGCTGCCGGGCGAGTTTTTCGTCACCAGCGAAAAAGTGGTGCTGATGACCACGCTGGGCTCCTGCGTCGCGGCCTGCCTGCACGACCGCCAGGCGGGTGTGGGTGGCATCAACCATTTCATGCTGCCCGAGGGCGACGGCGCCGAAGGAGCAAGTGGCCGTTTCGGCGTGTTTGCAATGGAGTTGCTCGTCAATGAATTGCTCAAGCGTGGTGCACGCCGGGAAAACCTCGAAGCCAAGATATTTGGGGGTGGTCAGGTGATGAAGAGCCTGGCGTCCACCCAGATTGGCGAGAAGAACGTGGCCTTCGTCGAGACCTTTCTGGCGCGCGAACGCATTCCCATCCTGGCGCGCGATGTGCTGGACGTGTATCCGCGCAAGATCTGCATGTTTCCCGAGAGCGGCAAGGTGCTTTGCAAGCGTCTCGCTGCGGCGGGCGAGAGCGAACTGCAACAGCAGGAAACGCGCTACCGCAAACAACTGATGGTCGCCCCCCGTGCCGGTGCGATTGAACTGTTTCAGGAGTTGTCATGACGATTCGGGTGATTGTGGTGGACGACTCTGCGCTGGTGCGCAGTGTGCTGAGCGAAATCATCAACAGCGAAAAAGACATGCAGGTGGTGGGCACGGCAGCCGACCCCTACATCGCACGCGAGCTGATCCGGGAACTCAACCCCGATGTGATTACGCTGGACATCGAGATGCCGCGCATGGACGGGCTGGACTTTTTGGAAAAGCTGATGCGGCTGCGGCCTATGCCGGTGGTGATGGTGTCTACGCTGACCGAGCGCGGCGCCGATGCCACGATGAAGGCGCTTGAACTGGGCGCGGTCGACTTTGTGCCCAAGCCCCGGCTGGGGGTCAAGACCGGGCTGGACGACGTCGCGCGCGAAATCATTTTCAAAATCCGGGCCGCCACACAGGCCAAGGTCGTGCGGCGGGTTGCTGTGCCAGTCGCCCAGCGCAGTACGGCCGTGGTTGAGAAAGTGGTACGCAGCGGCACCGAGAAACTGATTGCCATCGGCGCTTCCACTGGTGGCACCGAGGCCATCCGCGAGCTGTTGATGGCGTTGCCGCCCGACAGCCCTGGAATCGTCATCACCCAGCACATGCCACCCGGGTTCACCGCCAGCTTTGCCACGCGCCTGAATTCGCTGTGCCAGGTACGTGTGAAAGAAGCGGAAGATGGCGAGCGTATTCTGCAGGGCCATGCCTACGTGGCTCCAGGCGGCCGGCAGATGCGGGTGGTGCGCAGCGGTGCCAACTACGTGGCCGAAGTGCGCGATGGCGAGCCGGTGAACCGCCACAAACCCTCGGTAGAGGTGCTGTTCAGCTCGGTCGCCCGCGAGGTAGGGCCGAACGCCCTGGGCGTGATGCTGACCGGCATGGGCGCCGACGGCGCTACCGGTATGCGCGCGATGCGCGACGCCGGTGCCTATAACTATGTGCAGAACGAAGAAAGCTGCGTAGTGTTCGGTATGCCGCGCGAGGCCATTGCGGCAGGTGCTGCGAACGAGGTCTTGCCGCTGTCAAAAATTGCGCCCATGCTTCTGCAGCGTCTGGGCAGCCTGACCTGCGCCCACCGGGTGTAGGACCGATTCAGCGCAAGGGCCCCAGCACCATGCGCAGTGCCTGGTCCAGCGGAATCATGATGTGCTCGGTACCAATCGCCAGCCAGGCGAGGCCAGCCAGCAGGGTGGCCGGAAAACCCACGGCCATGATATTGAGCTGGGGCGCAACCCGCGATACGTAACCCAGCACCAAGTTGATGAATAGCAGCATGATGCTGGGCGGCAATGCCAGCATCAATGCCAGCCGGAATATTTCGGCTCCCAACTTGTCGAGTTGCAGAAGCTGCAGCCCCATCAGGGGATCGGCCGAGATGGGAAATACGGTGAAACTGGTGACCAGCGCATCCAGCAGCATCAAATGCCCGTTGAGCGCCAAAAACGCCATCATGGCCATGGTGTTGAGCCAGCTGCTGACCACCGACTGGTGACCGCCGGCAGGATTGAAGAACCCCGCAAACGACAGACCCATCTGCAGGCCCACAGCCTCACCGGCGATCTCGAAGATGGCAAATACCAGTCGTGCCGCAAAACCCAGTGCCAGCCCCACGCTGACTTGCTGCACCACCAGGCCCAGCGTGCTGGCGGTGTTCAGCGTCAGCCCTTCGGGCACCAGCGCAAAGGGTGCCAGCAGAAAAGCCATCACCGCCGCGAGCGCTACACGGCTACGGGCCGGGAAAGAGCGGTGCGAAAGGATGGGTGCGGCAGAGAAAAGCGCCAGCAGTCTCAGAAATGGCAGAAACGCGCCGGCAATCCACGCGTCCAGCTGGGCCGCCGTGAAAGTAACCACGACGTGTCAGCCGATGGCGTTGGGCAGCGATCCCAGCACCTGGCGGATCCAGTCCACCAGCGTGGCCAGCATCCAGGGGCCTGCCAGTACCAGGGCACCCATGACTGCCAGCAGCTTGGGCAAAAAGGACAGTGTGGCTTCATTGATCTGCGTCACCGCCTGCAGCAGACTCACCACGAGGCCGGTGGCCAGCGCCACCACCAGAATCGGAGCGCAGACCGACAGCATGATGGTCATGGCCTGCTGGCCAAAACCCAGTACGGTCTCGGGCGTCACGCGCCGGCTCCAAAACCTGCCACCAAAGAGCCCATCATCAGATTCCAGCCGTCTGCCAGCACGAACAGCATCAGCTTGATCGGCAGCGCCACCAGTACCGGCGACAGCATCATCATGCCCATCGACGTCAGTATGCTGGCCACAATCAGATCGACCACCAGAAAGGGAATGAAGATCATGAAACCGGTCTGGAACGCGGTTTTCAGTTCGCTGGTAACGAAGGCGGGCACCAGAATTTTCAGCGGTGTTTTCGAGGGTTCGACCTGCGGGTCTTTCGCGATGCGGGTGAACAGCGCCAGATCGGCCTCCCGCGTCTGTTTGAGCATGAACGCGCGCAGGGGCTCGGACCCTTTGGCGACAGCCTCCTCAAAGCCCATCTTCTGTTCGTTGTAAGGCTTGTAGGCGTCCTGGTAAATTTTCTCCAGGGTCGGACTCATGATGAAGAACGTCAGGAACAAAGCCATACCCACCAGCACCTGGTTCGGCGGCGTGCTTTGCAGCCCTAACGCCTGCCGCAGCAGGCCCAGCACAATGATGAGCCGGGTAAAGCTGGTCATCAGCAGCAACACCGCAGGCAGGAAAGACAGCGCACCGAAGACCAGCAGTGTCTGTACCGATACGGAATAGGTCGTGTTGGCCCCACTGCTTTGTGCCACCACCGACAACGGCGCTGCCTGGGCCATCGCGCCAGACGAAAGCAGCAACAGTGTGGTGGCGCCTAGGTACGGTGCCAGAAAGCGGTAGTTCATGCGCGGCGCCCGGTGTGCAGCGCCACGGCGTCGCGCAGCAGGCCGGCGAAGCCGGCAGACCGCACCAGTTCATTCGATGGGGCGTCTTCCAGGGGCAGGTTGTCGAACTGGTTGAGCAGTGTGACCTGCTGCTGGGTGATACCCAAAAGCAGCACGCGGTCAGCCGCGCGTACCAACACAACTTTCTCGCGCGGGCTAAAGGGAAGCTGACCCAACAGTTCAAGCCGGAATGCGGAGGCGGTGCGGACCGGCATCTTTCTAGCGCTGTGCAGTACCAAGGGAATCGCGATGGCTACCAGAGCGAGCACTGCCAGTATCCAGGAGGAGAATGACATGGACGACCTTCAGGCGAAGCGGTTCAGGCGGCGCATGCGTTCTGAAGGGGTAACGATGTCCGTCAGGCGAATACCGAACTTCTCGTTCACCACCACGACTTCGCCTTGTGCAATCAGAAAGCCGTTGACCAGCACATCCATGGGCTCGCCGGCCAGCGCTTCCAGCTCAATCACTGAGCCTTGGGCCAGTTGAAGAATGTGCTTGATCGGTATGCGGGTTCGGCCCAGCTCGACGGTGAGCTGCACCGGAATATCCAGCACCATGTCGATGTCATCGCGCTGGGTTAATGGGCCGCTGGGCGACAAGGACGGAAATATTTCAGCGCGGGGCGCGCCGAGGCCGCTGCTCTGCGAGGCTTCTGCCTCGGCCAGCGCACTGGCCCATTCGTCGGCCATGGTGTCCTGGGGTGAAGAGGTTGCTAAGGTGGTCATGGGATGCTCCAGTTTCAGCGGACAGCAAGGGGGCCGGTATCGGCGGAGGGCTGGGTCAGCACGTCCTGCACGCGCAAGCCATAACGGGTACCCAGCGTTCCGTAGTTGCACTCGAAAAGCGGCACACCATCAACCTTGGCTACCAGGGTGGGGCTGCGCTCCAGCTCCAGAAAATCCCCCGCCTTCAGATTGATCAACTCACGAACCGTGGTGTCACGATGGGCCAGTTCGGCTGTCAGATCGACGGTGGCCGACTTGATCTGCTGGGTCAGCAGGGTCACCCAGCGGCGGTCAGGTTCGGCCTGGTCGCCCTGCAACGGGGAGTACAGGGTTTCGCGGATAGGCTCGAAGGTGGAGTAGGGAATGCAGATATGCAGGTCGCCGCCGCCTTCACCAATCTCGATGCGGAACGTCACGGTTACCACGATCTCGGAAGGTGTGGCCACGTTGGCAAATTGCGTGTGCATTTCCGAGCGGGCGTATTCCAGCGTGATGGGGTAGATGGTGGACCAGGCCTTGGCGTAGTCGGCTGCGATGACTTCGACCAGGCGCAGGATGATGCGTTGCTCGGTCGGCGAGAACTCGCGGCCTTCCACGCGCACGTGGTTGGCACCGGTGCCGCCAAAAAGGTTGTCGATGATGCTGAACACCAGTACCGGGTCGCAAATTACCAGACCCGATCCGCGCAGGGGGCGGATGTGCATGATGTTGATGCTGGTCGGCA
This sequence comes from Pseudomonadota bacterium, assembly GCA_040387875.1. Lineage (GTDB taxonomy): Bacteria > Pseudomonadota > Gammaproteobacteria > Burkholderiales > Burkholderiaceae_C > PCRC01. The sequence continues at coordinate 21,795 of JAZKCX010000035.1, forward strand.
CCACAATGTTTCGCAGGAAGGCGCTGTATTTCTGCACTTTCACCGAGCCCACCGATATTTCGGGACTGCGCCGCATGAAGTTGAACAGGCCGATGCGCAGGTTTCGTGCAAAGCGCTCGTGCACGATCTCCAGTGTGGGCATGCGGCCCCGAACAATGCGCTCCTGGCTGGAAAGATCGTACTGGCGTACACCGGACGCATCGGTGGGTGCCGCGCTGCTGGTGGGCGCTTCACCGGTGACACCTGCCAGCAGGGCGTCAACCTCATCCTGCGAGAGTGTGTGTTGGGTCATAAAGGCGCTTTACTGCACGAGGAACTGCGAGAACAGCACGTCCTTGATGGGGTTGACCACGCGGGGCTTGGCGGCCTGCGATGCAACGGCCTGGGGTGCTGCCATATCAGCATCACTGATAGGCACACCAATGGCCTGCGCGGCGCGTATGCCAATCTGCCGCGCCAGCAGCTGCTTGCCTTCCAGACTGAGCAATTCGTCGGTGCGCTTGGAGGCAATCAGCAACAGGATGTTGTTGCGCAGCGCCGGCAACCGGGCCTTGAGCTCGGATTCGACGTCGGCGTCCTCGATCTCCAGCGTGACGCCGATCTGTGCGTAGTGGTCACCGCCGGAATCTTGCAGGTTCACGGTAAAGCTGTCCAGCGGTGTGAAGATGCTCTTGGAGGGGGCCTTGCGCTTGCCGGCGTCGGCCGTCAGGGGCTCCGCCTGTTTCTGCATCACCATCCATGCAGCGCCAGCAGCACCGCTGACCAGGATGAGCGCAGCGGCAATAAAAATCAGCGACTTTTTGCGCGACTTCTTTTTGGGCGCAGGCTCTGCGTTCGATGCGTTGGCTTTGGGAGCGGATTCCGTTGGCATGTGTGTTTCCGTTGTGAGCTTGATTGTGCTCAGCCTGAAACACGTTGATACAAAGATAAGCTTTCAGAAAGTACCGCAGTTTCGGCGAGTCGGCAGAGAACTCAGGCGTACAAATCCAGCAGGCTGGTGCCGCGCGAAGCCACCGTCACAATTTGCCCGCTGATTTGGGTGGTCTGGCCGTGCCCCGGCTGTGGCCCCGGGTACTGCGCCTTGGGGTGCTGCCCATCCTGCGCGGTCTGTTTTTGCCCCTGTGTCTCTGCGCCGACATGGGTTTGGCCCAGGCCGATGCCCTGACTGCCCAACATCTCGCGCAACTGCGGCAACGACTGGGCTATCCCTTCCCGGGTTGTGGCGTGGGCCGCAGTGAAGGTGATGTCTGCCGTTTGCGAAGACATACTCAACTCAATGCGAATGGGTCCCAGCTCCAGCGGGTTCAGGCTCAGTTCGGCATGTTGTACGCCACCCTTGACCAGCAGACGTAGCTCGGCGGACAACTCGGCAGGAAAGCTGGGCGCTGTGGGATGCGCAGCAAGTGCGTTGCGGTAGATGCCACCCGCCTCGATAGTGGCCGCTGCGGGAAGTGTTTGTGCAACGGCTGTTTCCCCTGCTACGGGCGAGGTACCTGGGGTTTCCAGAATAGGCAAGGCCGGTGCCTGCTCGGTAACGCTGGCTGTGGCGTTCGGAGCCGATATCTTGGGACGTGTTGATTCGGTGGGCACATCCAGCATCCCCAATATCGGTGCCTCGGTTGTAACCTCAGACGCTGCAGGGCGTTGCATCGGTGGACCCGCCGGCGACGCGGTGGTGGCAACTGCTTCAGGATCCTCTGCGTCTGAAGGTGGGGCAACCATGTTGGTGGCCCGCTGCAAGGGGGCTGTCGGGCGCGCTTGGCCGGTGACAGCAGCTGCCAAGACCGGATGATGGACAGGCTGGGCAGCCATTGGCATGGCAGCCGGTTTGTCGCCCGCGCTGGCGCTGCGCTGGGGCAGGTGCGGATCTGGAGGAATAGCGATGGTTGCAGCCGTCCACGAGATGGTTTGAACCTGCTGGCTTATTTCCTCGCTTGCCCCTGCAGACGATGGGGTGACGGCGGAAGTTCCCGTAGCTGGTGTTTGCAGCAGCCCGACGGTGTCCAGATGCTGGAGCCAAGCAACAGGTGCAAAGTCTGTGCTGGGAGGCACAGGTAAAGCCGTGCCCGCCAACTCCGCAAACTCTGGCGCCTCGGCAACGGGTGTCGCCAACGTTATCGGGTCCGCCGTACCGGCAGCGAATGTCTGCATCAGTGTTTGAAACAAGGCGGCCAGCGGGTCTGCTGCAGCCGTCGCACTCAGTGAATCTGTTGCTGCGGTAGGCGTAGCTGTGTTTGATGCGGAAGCTGGTACGGTGGCCAGCGTACTGGTGGGGCCGGCAATCATTGGGGTTTACGCGCTGGTTTGACAGCCGTTGAACGCGCAGCCCAGGCATCGGATTCGCGCTGTTCGCGCCGTACTTCCATGGTTTGCTGTGCGACCTTTTGGCGACTGTGCAGGGACTGCAGCGCGAGCAGGCGTTTCTGGCGCTCCACCAGCCGCGCTTGGGCCTGCTCGTTCAGCAGGTTGCGGTCTTCGCAGGCGTGTTGCTGGATGTCGATGGCCTGGTCCAGCGCCTTGTGAAAGGTTTGCCGCGCCTGCAGGGTGGTGATTGCAAAGGGCTTGGCCTGTACGCCCGGTGCGCGCCGCAGAAAGTCGGAATGGAAGTTGTGCAGGCGCTGGAGCATCTGCACGGACTCCTCTGCCTGGCGTCGCGCGGCATTGGCCTGCAGCATTTCATCGTCGCGGTCCGACGCAGCGCGGTCGATCAGCAGGGAAAGAACAATCGGTTTCATGGGGTCACAGGCTCCATCAGATTCTCCAGCTCTGCCAGGCTCTGCTGCAGCGTCACACCGTCGTTCATGCCCTGCTGCAGGTACCGGGCTACCTGGGGATAGAGTTGGATTGCAAGATCGGTTGCAGGATCGCTGCCTGGGCTATAGGCCCCTACGGCAATCATGTCGCGTTGGCGCTGGTAGCGGGCGTAGATGGCCTTCAGGCTCAGCGCCAGTTTTTGGTGCTGTTCATCGGTGACGTTGTGCATCACCCGCGAAATGGATTTCTCGATGTCGATGGCGGGATAGTGCCCCTCGTCTGCCAGCTCACGTGACAGCACAAAGTGACCATCCAGAATGGCACGGGCGTTGTCGGCAACCGGGTCCTGCTGGTCGTCACCTTCGGCCAGCACCGTGTAGAAGGCAGTGATGGAACCGCAGCCATTCAGGCCGTTACCGGTTTGTTCCACCAGCTGCGGCAGGCGTGCAAAAACCGAGGGCGGATAGCCCCGCGTTGCGGGTGGCTCTCCCAGTGCCAGCGCAATTTCCCGATGCGCCATGGCGTAGCGGGTCAACGAGTCCATCAGCAGCAGAACATGCTTGCCCTTGTCCCGAAAATAGCCTGCAAGCGCGGTGGCGTAATTGGCACCCTGCATCCGCATCAACGGGGGCAGATCGGCCGGTGCGGCAACCACAATGGCACGCCGACGACCTTCCGGTCCCAGGATGTCTTCTACAAATTCCTTGACCTCGCGACCGCGTTCACCGATCAGGCCCACGATGATGATGTCGGCCTGGGTGTGGCGGGCCATCATGCCCAGCAGTACGCTTTTCCCAACGCCAGACCCTGCAAACAGGCCAAGCCGTTGGCCTCGGCCGACGGTCAGGATGGCATTGATGGCCCGCACACCCACATCCAGCGGCTGGCGTACCGGATCGCGTTCCATGGCGTTCAATGGTTCGCGCAGGATGGGTGCGAGGTGGGTCTGGTACAGCGGCGCACCGCCGTCCAGCGGCTGGCCAGCCGGATCCACCACCCGCCCCAGCAGGCCTTCGCCCATGGGCAGCCTGCGGGTGAATGCATCCTGCCGTGCCCGCGTTTGTTGTGGCTTACCGTAGTGCAGTCGCTCCAGTGGGTAGCGAACAGGCTCCACCCAGGCGCCGGGCGACAAGCCATTGAGGTCGCCTGTGGGCATCAGAAAAAGATGTTCGCGCGAGAAGCCTACAACTTCTGCTTCGGAAGTCCGGTCGCCATCGCGCACCACACAGACGCTGCCCAGCGGCAGACGCAGTCCGCTGGCTTCCATTACCAGACCGGACACCCGCACCAGCCGCCCGCTGACAGTGAGCGGTGGCGCAGTACTCAGCAGGGCGCTGTGGGCATTCAGGTGCGACCCCATGGCACCTGCCAGATCTGTGGTGCCGCGCACAGCTGTATTCAAGGTAGCGGCTCCTCGTCACGCCCCATGTTCATCATGACCGCTTGCCAGCGGGCCTCGAATGTTGCGTCCACCACGCCTGAATCTGCTTCCAGACGCAGGCCACCACGCAGGATGGAATAGTCTTCCTGCAGATGGCAGCGGGGACCACCGGGTTTATTTTCGAGATGTTCGCGGAGCAGGGCGGCGTCGTCAGGGTGCACTCGCAGCTCAACGTGCGATGCGCCCTCGCCGATGGCGCGCAGCGCTTCTATTGCAACGGGAATCAGTCCCTCGCGCGATACGGTGAGTTCGCGGCGCAACACCTGGCGTGCAATGTCGATGGCCAGCGAAACCAGGTCGCTGGCAATCTGGGATTCGAGTCCCGCCATCTGTTCTTGGAATCGGCCCAACGTTTCATGGAGTTTGGTGGCGACGCCAGCGGCTTCCTGCGACTCGCGATGGCCCAGGCTGCGTGTGCCGTCGACGTACCCTTGCTCGGTACCTGCCCGAATGCCTGCAGCGTAGCCTCGCTCGCGCCCCAGCATGAAGGCAGCACGCGCGGTTTCATTGGCTTCGTCGCGCCTGCCCAGCAGGCGGATACGGCCGTGTCCTGCGGGCGCCAACTCGTCCAGCCACGACAGGCCGGCTGGCGCAGCCTTCACTTCTTCAGACGAAACTTTCATCGCCACTGCCTCCAAGAACAATCTGGCCTTCGTCACTCAGCCGCCGTACCAGTTTGAGGATTTCCTTCTGCTGGGCTTCGACTTCCGACAGGCGTACCGGGCCCCGGCTTTCCAGGTCTTCCTTTACGGTTTCTGCAGCGCGCGCACTCATGTTGCTGAAAATCTTCTGGCGCATTTCCGGCTCGGCACCCTTAAGCGCGATCACCAGCGATTCGCCCGCCACCTCGCGCAGCATCAACTGAATGGCCTTGTTGTCCAGTTTGAGCAGGTCGTCGAAGGTAAACATCTGGTCTTCGATCTTCTGTGCCAACTCGCCGTCAATGTCGCGGATGGACTCCAGTACCGCACCTTCGGCGCTGGCACCCAGAAAATTCAGCATTTCGGCGGCGGTCTTGGGCCCACCGAGCGCTGCTTTGCGGACCCGTTCGCCACCGGCCAGAACCTTGGACAGTACCTCGTTGAGTTCCTTCATCGCATTGGGCTGCATACCGTCCAGCGTGGCGATACGCAGCACAACGTCGTTGCGCAGGCGGTCAGTGAAGTTAGTCAGAACGCCTGAGGCATGGTCACGATCCAGGTGCACCAGAATTGAGGCAATGATCTGCGGGTGTTCGTTACGCACCAGCTCGGCTACAGCGGTGGGGTCCATCCACTTCAGGCTTTCTATGCCGCTGACATCCCGCCCCTGAACGATGCGGTCAATCAGCAGTCCGGCCTTGTCTTCGCCCAGTGCAAGTTTCAGCACATTGCTGACGTAGGCGCTGGTGTCGTCCACCAGGGAGCGCTGCGATTGCACGGTGCCCAGAAACCGGGTCAGCACGTCGTCAAATTGCTGATCTGCAACAGTCGTCAACTTCGCCATGCGTTCGCCAAGGCGCTGTACCTCCTTGGGAGTCAGGTGGCGAAACACTTCGGCCGCGCATTCCTCGCCGAGCGCAAGTAGCAAAATGGCGCCCGAATGCAGGCCGTCTTCTTCGATCACAGCGCTTGCCATGGGAGTTTCCTTGTTCAGCCTGGCTGGTTGGCCCAGTTGCGGACCACGTTGGCCACCGTGGCGGGGTTCTGGCGTGCCAATTGGCGAATGTCTTCAAGCTGTGCCTGCTGCCCCACCTGCTGTGCTTGCTGCGCCTGCCGCACTGCAACTGCTGCGCTGCCCTGGGGGGACGGCAGGCTGAGGGGGTCTTGAACCGTTGTTTCGAGGCTGCGTATGGCTGCTGGGGAGCGACCAAGCTTGATGGCGGGGCGGACCAGTCCCAGGATGATGATCAGTGCCAGCAGCGGTAGTGCCAGCCACGGTGCCAGGCTGCGCGCCAACGCGTGGAGGTCGGGCTGTTGCCAGAAGGGCAGCGGTTCTGCGGCGGGTGGCGGGGCGACCTGGGAGAAAGGCGCATTCGCCACACTCAGGCTGTCGCCACGCTCCTTGTTGTAGCCAATCGCTTCCCGCACCAGACCGGTAATCTGTTCGAGCTGGGCAGCGCTGAGCGCCTTGGTCTGGAGCTTGCCATCGGCCGCAGTAATGGTTGCGTGGTTCACAATGACCGCCGCACTCAGCCGCTTCACCACACCGCTGGCATTTTTGACGACACGTACGGTCTTGTCGACTTCGTAATTGGTAACAGCATCGCGTTTCACCCCGCCAGGCAGCGCGGCGACTGCTGCGGCCGGGGCCAGTGTTTGGGCCGGACCATTGACGGATGACGGAATGGTGGTGGGCGCCTGGTTGGATACAGCGCCCGGCACCCCGGTGGCGTTGGCAGAAACCGATGTGCCCGGTGCTTCGGACAGTTGCTGGCTGCGAATGGCTGCGGGTGCATTGCCCTGGTTGGGGGTATAGATTTCTGCGGTCGATTCGGTCTGGGTGAAGTCAATGTCGGCAGCCACCTGGGTTTTGACATTGCCCACGCCAACGATGGGTTCCACAATGGCCAGAATCCGGCTGGTGAGGCCCTGCTCAATCTGGCGAACATGCTGCAGTTGCGCGTTGTCGAGTCCGTTGGGAGCAGCCCCTGAATTCTGGGAAAGAAGGTTGCCATGCTGGTCAATCACGCTGACCGCATCGGGGTTCAATTCAGAAACGCTGGAACCCACCAGGTGGACAATGCCGGCAATTTGGCCACGTTCCAGGCTGCGCCCGCCATGCAAGGTCAGCAGCACGGATGCCGAAGGCTTTTGCTGCTCCCGCAGAAATGCGGTCTGGTGGGGCAGGGCCAGATGGACACGGGCCGACTGCACAGCCGACAGCGCCATGATGGAACGCGCCAGCTCGCCCTCCAGGCCACGCTGGAAATTCAGACGCTCCTGAAATTGGGTGACACCGAATTTCTGGTTTTCCATCAGCTCAAAACCCACAGCGCCGCCCTTGGGCAGACCCTGGGACGCAAGCTTCAAGCGGGCTTCGTGCACCTGGTTGGATGGCACCATGACTGCGCCCCCGCCTTCACTGAAACGGTGTTGCACATTCATCTGTGCCAGCGCAGCAATCACTGCGCCGCCGTCGCGGTCGTTCAGGTTGGCGTACAGAACGCGCCACTCCGGTTGCTGGCTGTGCATGGTGGCAAAGGTTGCCACGCCTGCCAGCATCAACACGGCGGTGACTGCCATGAATTTTGCGCGGTTGGGAAGATTGGCCCAGGCGCCCAGCATGCTGGGGTTCTGCAAGCCACGCGCCGGAGAAATAACTGTGGGGGAGGTGGAATCCATGGGCAGCAGCGCGGTAGGTGTGACAAGCCATTGTCTGACTTTGCCCCCTCTGCCGAAGCCAGATATGAGGGGGAATGTCCGTGCTATTTCGCGGTGAAGGCCCGCTGCCCGCTCCTATACTTGATTCGCACCAGGACACAGCCCATGGACATCAGAACCTCCACTCCCATGGCCGCATCGCGGCTGATTGACAGCATCGCTAACCGGGCTTCGGTGCCCAAGGCTGCGGCGGGAGTGCAGGCGCCGTCGTTTGCAGGTGCTTTTGACCAGGCCCTGCGTTCGGTAAGCACGCAGCAGGCCAATGCCAACCAGATGAGTGAGGCCTTCCAGGCCAACCCGGCCGGGCAAAGTCTGGAGCAAACCATGGTGGCCATGCAAAAGGCGCAGATCGGTTTTCAATCGGCCCTGCATGTGCGCAACCGTCTGGTATCCGCCTACAGCGACATCATGAACATGCAGGTCTAGCTGCATCAATGCAAAAGCTTGCTGGCGGGAAGTGTTGGCTGGCAGTTGTCGTCAGAATCCGCAGGGGTTTTCTGGCAGATACGGCAGATCTCCAGCTCGTTCGCCATGATGGCGTGCATGATGCGTGAGCGCTGGCGCTGCTGTCGTTCATCCAGAGAAATATCTTCCGCCAGGCCCTGCAGCCGCACAATCACAACAGCGCAGGCAGCTTCGAGCCGGGCGACGTTGTCCCATTGACCAGACTGGGCGGCGGCCAGCATTTCCTCGCTGGCAAACTCCAGCGCGGTGTAGTGGTTGAGCAGCATCGCTGCAGACGTATTTTTGCTGGGCATAGGAAAAGTCATCAAGCCTGGAGCCGTGTAGGCGCTGCGCCTGCGGGTGCAATGGCCATCCATGCATCACGCAGCTCTGCAAGAAGCTGGGTCGCTTCGTCCAGGGGAGCATCAATATTCCGGACATTGGCTTCCAGCAAGCGGGCGACAACGTGGTCGTACAGCGCATGCAAATTGGCTGCCAGTGAGTTGTCGCCGTGGGCCTGCAGGCAGGCCTTGAGCCCCTCGTCCACAATCCGGATCGCTTTGCTGATGGAAGTCAGCTTGGTGGAAACGTCTGACACCGACATCGCATGCCGCCCCTGCATGATGGCTGCAATGGCGCCGTCGAACAAAAGCACCACCAATCCATGCGGGTCTGCCTGGGATACCGCTGTGAGGGTGTCTACCCGGCGGTATTGCTCGATAGGGCTGGTGGTGGTGGCAAACATGGCGCAGTTTTAAATGTTCTGATAAATGGAACGGGTGGACGGACGCGCAAGCGTTAGCCCATCAGTTGGTCCAGTGATCCGAGGCTGGCCTTGAGCCGGGACATCTCGGTGTCCAGGCGCTGGTATTGGGCGCGCAGCCGGGCTTCGGTGCGCGCAATACGGTCTTCTTCCGCCGACTGTTTTTTGTCGTTGGTGGTTTGCCGGCGCTGCAGACCTTCGGTGCGGCTCGCCAGCGGACCGGTTTCGCCATTGATGGCGGCTGCCCAGTCACGAAAACGCAGACCAAAACCCTGGGATTGCGTATCGCTACCGACCTTGGGTTGTGCGAACAGGGCCGCAAGCTGGGCGGGCGTGTCGAGCAGTGTGGCGAATCGGACTTCCTTGATGGCAAGCGAACCATCGCGCTGCACTTCGATGCCTGCGTCCGACAACGACGCCACCCCTGCAAGGCCACCCACACTGCCTCTCAGTACTTCACGCAGGCTGTTGGCCAGGCTACCTACCGCCGAGTCGGCCTGCAGGGGTCCCCGGCTTTTCCCTGAAGGGTCAGCCTGGGTCTGGCTGCGGACCAGCTTGTTCAGGTCGTTGTAGGCCTTGACAAAATCATTGACGTTCTTGCGCACAGCCACCGGATCGGTGCTTACAGTCACTGTGATGGGCCCGGTGGTTACCTTCTTCAGCGACAGGTTGATGCCCTGCATCACTTCGGTCGGCGTGTTGGTGGCACTGGTCAGCGCGATTCCGTCTACGCTGAACAGCGCATCCTGGGCGGCCGCTGTCTGCGTCAGGTTGCGGCCCGCGCCCACAGCGGCTGCAGGGTTCCATGCCAGGGCAGACAAGCCGCTGGTGTCGGTGTGGTTGCCGTCGTTGTCTGTGACATTGAGCCGGATGGAGCTTTCTGCACCGTCCTGGCTGCGCAGTACCAGGCGGGAGCTACCGCCGCTGGTAAGAATACTGGCGGTAACGCCGGCATTGGCGCTGTTAATGGCGTCGCGTACGCCGGCCAGGGTTTGCGATCCCGAGCCGATGGCGACAGAAATGGGGCTGGTCCCGACTTTGGGCGTAAATACATTGCCCACCGTCGTACCCAGCTGAATCTCAAGGGTGCCCGTGCCCACTACCGCGGTAGGGGCAGAAAAGCTGCTGCTGGCCAGGGTTTGGGCCTGGGCCAGCTGCTGCACTTCCAGGGTGTGGCGGCCGGCGACTGCTTTTGCGCCGCCGGTAGCGGAGACGCCAGTGGAGTCACTGCTGTCCACCCGCACCGGGTTCCAGTTGGCCTTGTCGGCCAGACGGGTGGCAACGTCGGACAGCGCGGCGATCTGGCCCTTCAGGGAGCCATAGGCCGACAACTGCGACTGAACCGTTGCCGATTGCTGCTGCAACAAGGTGAGGGGTCGCCGCTCCAGCGTCATCAACGAGGTAATGATGGTGTTGACGTCGAGGCCGCTGCCGACCCCGGTGCTGGTAATGGTGGCCATTGCGGCGAATCCTCAGAGCTTGTCGGTAGGGGTTTAACGCAGCAGCGACAGGACTTGCTGCGGCAGCTGGTTCGCTTGCGACAGCATGGCGGTACCGGCCTGCTGCAGAATTTGTGCGCGCGTCAGGCTGGCGGTTTCCGAAGCAAAGTCGGTATCCATGATGCGCGAACGAGCAGCCGTGGTGTTCTCCGAAGAGATCTGGATGTTGGCAATGGCATTGTCAAAGCGGCTTTGCACAGCGCCCAGTCCGGCGCGGGCCGAGCTGATCTGCTTTTGGGCGGCATCGGCCTGCTGGATGGCCAGCTGTGCGCCACCGTAGGAGCTGATATCCAGCGAAGCCATGTTGGCGCTGGCGGCAGCGGTGGCGCTGTCTGCGGCAACCAGGCCCACCTTGGCACCGGCGGCGCCCGTGATGGTGATGGTGGCAGCGGACGTCAGAACAATCTTGTTGTTCTGGGCATCGAAGAAGGCGCCCACGTTGGTGGTGTTGGAGATGCGGTTGATCGCGTCCACAACCTGAGATTGGCGCTCTTGCGTTGTACCCGCTGCGGCCAGCACGCCGATATCGGTGCCGTTGATGGTGAGGTCGGCCAGCGAGGTCGCCGTGGTGTCGGTAATGGCCACCGAGTTCTGGGTCGATGCGCGGTTTACCACACCCATGCCGGCGAGCTGGGCATTGGTGATGCTGGCCACCGTGATGGCTTCGCCAGCGTTGGCGCCGACCTGGAACTTGGCCGAGGTGAAGCTGCCGTCCAGCAGCTTGGTGCCGTTGAAGTTGGTGGTGGTGGCAACGCGGTCAATTTCTTCCTTGAGCTGCGTCACTTCCGACTGCAGCGAAGCGCGGTCGTCAGCGCTGTTGGTGGCGTTGGACGATTGCACTGCGAGTTCGCGGATGCGCTGCACCATGTCGCCGATCTTGCCCAGCGAGCCTTCTGCGGTTTGTGCCAGGGACACGCCGTCGTTGGCGTTGCGGGCGGCAACGTTGAGGCCACGCACCTGTGCATTCATGCGCTCGGCGATCGACAGGCCAGCGGCGTCGTCACGTGCGCTGTTGACGCGCATGCCGGTAGACAGGCGCTGAATCGAAGTTGCCAGCGCGGTCTGCGAAGAGTTCAGATTGCGTTGGGTATTCAGCGAGGCGAGGTTGGTATTGATAACGGATGGCATGACAATGATTCCCTTGAAGTAAGACCCCGTCAGAGGCCTGGTAAAAACACCACAAGGTCTCTTGTGGTTCTGCGGGTACTGCCCGTACCAATCCTTATCGGACGTGGTTTGCAACAGCTTTAGGCGGGCATTGCGTTCCTGGTGCAATTCATGCCCTGCAAACCGGGCTCAGGTACAGCGCCAGGGGCCTCCCCGCCATGCTCCACCGCGTTACAGCGGCCCTTTCTGACTACTGCAGACAGGGGCTGGCGTCTTGTGTGCAATCCAAAGTACTCAGTCGGTGCGCGCCAAAAAAAATCTGCGTCAGTGGGACGGCATGGGCGTAAAGCCAGTGCGCAGCATTTGGGTGCGATGGGGGTCTCTTGTGCATGTACCTATTGTTAATAGATACGTGGGGCAGCGGTCTGGTGAATAGCGTCTATCAAGTGCCCTGTTTCCCTGCCGTTAATAGCTACACGGCCTTGATGCTGTCGCTGTCCACAGAAAGAACGCACTCCATGATCGTCATTGTTGGTTACATCCTCGTATTGGCTTGTGTCCTCGGCGGATATGCCATGGCGGGAGGTTCATTCGGTGTTCTGCTGCATGCGGCGCCGCACGAGCTTTTTGTGATTCTGGGTGCGGCATTGGGCGCCTTTCTGGTGAGCAACAGCAGCAAAACCATCAAAGCCACTTTCCGCTCGCTGCCCAAATTGCTCAAAGGCTCCAAATACACCAAGGTGCGTTCAATGGAGTTGATGTCCATGCTGTACGACGTGCTCTCCAAGGCGCGCAAGGAAGGGCTGATGGCCATTGAGCAGGACATTGACGAGCCCGACAAAAGCGCGCTGTTCACCAAATACCCCAACATCCAGGCCGACCACCACCTGATGGAGTTTATTACCGACTACCTGCGCATGATGGTGTCGGGCAACCTCAATGCGCATGAGATTGAAACGCTGATCGACCACGAGATTGAGACCCACCACCACGAAGCCATGGTGCCTGCGTCGGCTATCCAGTCGGTTGGCGACGGATTGCCTGCCTTCGGCATTGTGGCTGCCGTGCTGGGGGTGGTGAAAACCATGTCTTCGGTAGGCGCATCGCCCGCCGTGCTGGGCGCCATGATTGCTGGCGCACTGGTAGGCACCTTCCTTGGCATTCTGCTGGCCTATGGCTTTGTATCGCCGCTGGCCAATCTGGCCAGCCAGAAGGCCGACGAAGCCACCAAGGAACTGCAGTGTGTCAAAGCAACATTGCTGGCCAGCGTGCAGGGCTATGCGCCGGTGGTTGCGCTGGAGTTCGGTCGCAAGGTGTTGTATTCGACCGAGCGCCCCAGCTTTTCCGAGCTGGAAGACCATGTCAAGGGCAGAAAAGCGCCTGTGAGCGCCTGAGGAAATAAAGCATATGACGACACTCGCCAAAAAACCCCAGACCATTGTCATCAAGCGCATCAAAAAGGCATCGCATGCAGCCCACCATGGAGGTGCCTGGAAAATTGCCTACGCCGACTTTGTGACGGCCATGATGGCTTTCTTTCTTTTAATGTGGCTGCTCGGTTCCACTGCCCAGGGCGATCTGCAGGGAATCGCAGCCTATTTTCAAAGCCCGCTGAAAGTGGCCCTGGCGGGCGGCTCCGGCTCTGGCGACAGCTCCAGCGTCATCAAAGGGGGCGGCACGGAACTCACGCGCACCACTGGCAACAACCGCAAGGGCGATATCGATGCTCCCAAAAAATCGGTCAACCTGCAGGCGCTGCGCAACGATGTGATGGACAAGGAAGCCGCACGCATGCGCCAGATTTCGCGTCTGGTGGAGGCGGCGGTGCAATCCAACCCCAAGCTCGGTGCGATGAAAAACCAGTTGCGCATGGATGTCTCCAACGACGGGCTGCGCATCCAGATTGTGGACGACCAGGGCCGGCCCATGTTCGATGCCGGTAGTGCGCACGTGAAGGACTACATGCGCGAGTTTTTGCGTGGCATGGCCCAGTTGCTGGACCAGACCGAAGCCAAGATTGTGCTGTCGGGCCATACCGATGCCTCCCCTTACAGTGGCGGTGAGCGCGGCTACTCCAACTGGGAACTTTCGGCCGACCGTGCCAATGCTTCGCGGCGTGAGCTGCTGGCCGGTGGTCTGCGCGAGGACCGCATCGTGCGTGTATTGGGCATGAGCTCCTCTTCGCTGTTCGACACGGCAGAGCCCACCAGCCCCTTGAACCGGCGCATCTCCATCCTTGTGCTGAACCGCGTGGGCGAAGAGCGTTGGCTGCGCAGCGGCGAAACACCGATTTCCGAGACCCAGGCGCTGGAGCAACTGCTGGCAAGGCAGGGCGTTATTCCTGCTCCTGCTCCCGCGCCCACACCCGCAGCAGACACCTCGCCGCGCTGATTTCTTTTTTCGACTGAACCGGAGCCCTCCATGACCCAGCCTGCCGACCTCAAGTTCCTGATCGTTGACGACTTCTCCACCATGCGCCGCATCGTGCGCAACCTGCTGAAGGAAATGGGTTACCCCAATGCCGACGAGGCAGAAGATGGCGTCAATGCGCTGCAGAAACTGCGCAACGGCCACTTCGATTTTGTGGTGACCGACATCAACATGCCCAACATGAATGGCTTCGAGCTGCTGGCGCAGATTCGCGCGGAAGACGCGCTGAAAGGCCTGCCGGTGTTGATGGTGACGGCCGAAGCGCGCAAGGAAGACATCGTGCTCGCTGCCAAAAGTGGTGCTTCGGGCTACATCGTGAAACCATTCACCAAAGCCACGCTGGACGAGAAGGTCAGCAAAATCATGCAAAAGCATGCGTTGGCTGCGTAATCTGGTTTCAAGAGCAGTCTTATGTCTGAACTTGCACCCATGACAGCCGACACTGCAGCGCCGGTGGATGTAATCCAGCGCATCGGGTCTCTGACCCGCAACCTGCACGACGCCCTGAAAGAGCTGGGCTACGACAAACAGATCGCCAGCTCCATCGGCACGTTGCCCGACGCCCGGTCCCGGCTGAGCTTTATTGCGCGGCTGACAGGCGAGGCGGCCGAGAAGGTGCTCAATACCGTGGATACCGCCCAGCTCCAGCAGAGCGCCTTGCTGGCCGAGGCCGACCGGCTGGACACCATGCTGGCGCGGGGTGCCAGCGACGGTCCCTCCCATGCAGAAATACGTGCCTTTGTACGTTGTGTACGCCTCAGCTCCAAGCAGGCGGGGGTGCAGCTCACCGACATCATGATGGCGCAGGACTTTCACGATCTGACGGGCCAGACCATTCGCAAGGTGGTGGAAATTGCCACCCGGCTGGAAGATTCGCTGGTGCAATTGTTGATGGACGCCAGCCCCTCTTTGCCACCGGCAACCGCCGACCCGTCCGTGTTGCAGGGGCCTGTAGCCGATGCGACAGGCAGGACCGATGTGGTGTCCAGCCAGGCCCAGGTGGATGAGATGCTGGAGAACCTTGGCTTTTGAATAGCAGGGCGTTTGCTGTCTTGATCTGAACTTCAGTTGGAGACACTGCCGCGAATAATGGTGCACAACACCAAGTTCGCGCATGTCCGCTTCAGAAGCCAGTAGAGAAGATCGCCAGTTACCCGCCTCCGAGCGGCGCCTTCAGCAGGCGCGTGAGGAGGGACAGGTTGCACGCTCCAGGGACCTGGTACACCTGGTGGTGCTGGGCGCAATGATCGGCTTGCTGATGGTTATCGGGCCCTGGCTGGCCCAGCGAGCGCTGGAGCTGGTGGCCAATGGCCTGCGTCTGGACCGCGCGACTATCTTTGACAGCAGCCGCATGCTGCAGCGCGTGGCGCAGTCCGGCCTATCGGGCAGTCAGTTGGTGTTGCCAGTGCTGGCGGGCATGGCCTTTCTGACCGCCGCAGCCACGGTGGTGGTGGGTGGCTGGAATCTGACCAGCCAGGTGCTGGAACCCAAATTCTCTAAAGTCAATCCGATGTCCGGTTTGGCCCGCATCTTTGCATGGCGCCATCTGGCCGACAACGCGCGGGTGATTCTGGTGACCGCGGGTTTGCTGGGTGTGGCTGCCTGGTATGTCTGGAGCCATGTCAGTGAATTGCAGACCATGGGCCGCATGCCGCTGGAGCAGGGTGTTGCGTTTGGATTCGGCTGGTTCGCCACCGGTTTGCTGGCGCTGCTGGCCATTGCCGCGGTATCTGCCATTGCCGATGTTCCGCTGCAGCTCTTCAAGCACAAGTCCGAGCTGCGCATGACGCTGGAAGAGGCCAAGAAGGAAAACAAGGAGTCCGAGGGCGACCCGCACATCAAGGGCGAGCGCCGCCGCCGTGCGCGCGCCATGTCCCGTTCGCGCATGCTCACCGCCGTTCCTACGGCCGATGTCATTGTGGTCAACCCCACCCACTACGCGGTAGCGCTGCGCTACGACGAAGCTACCATGCAGGCGCCGCGGATTGTGGCCATGGGCGTGGACAACCTCGCCCTGAAGATCCGCGAACTGGCGGCCATCTCACGCATCCCGGTGCTGGACGCGCCGCCACTGGCGCGTGCGCTATACCGCCACGGACAGATTGATGCCGAGGTGCCAGTCGCGCTGTACACCGCTGTGGCCCAGGTGCTGGCGTATGTCACCCGGCTGCGCACCGCCATGCGCGCGCCCGCGCTGCCCGAGATTGATGTGCCGGCGGGGCTCGATCCCCTGGGAGCTGGCGCATGAGCCAGACCGCGGCCATGACAGCCGGTCAGTCGCTGATGCAGCGTGTACTGGACGCACGCGCGCTCGGCGCGCCGGTGCTGATAGTGCTGATTCTGGCCATGATGCTGGTGCCGCTGCCCCCCATCGTGCTGGATTTGATGTTCAGCCTGAACATTGCAGTCGCGCTGGTGGTGTTGATCGTTTCCAGCTACACCAAAAAAACGCTGGACTTTGCGAGTTTCCCCAGTGTGCTGCTGGTCACCACGCTGCTGCGTCTGGCGCTCAACGTTGCGTCGACCCGCGCCGTTTTGCTCAACGGACATACCGGCACGGCAGCGGCTGGCCATGTGATCGAGTCGTTTGCGCAATTCATGATTGGCGGCAGCCTCGCGGTGGGTATTGTGGTTTTTGCCATTCTGACGGTCATCAACTTTGTGGTGGTGACCAAGGGTGCCGGGCGCATTGCCGAAGTGTCCGCGCGGTTCGCGCTGGATGCGATGCCTGGCAAACAGATGGCCATCGACGCCGATCTGGCCGCCGGCAGCCTGGACGAAAAAGAAGCCCGCCGCCGCCGCCTGGAGGTCACACAAGAGGCGGAGTTTTACGGCTCGATGGATGGTGCCTCCAAGTTTGTGCGCGGTGATGCCATTGCCGGCATTCTGATTTTGTTCATCAACCTGCTGGGCGGTCTGGCCATCGGCATGCTTCAGCATGGCATGAACTTCTCCGCTGCCATCAACAACTATGCGCTGCTGGCCATCGGCGATGGTCTGGTGGCGCAGGTACCCGCACTGATCATCTCTGTCGCCGCAGGTTTGATTGTCTCCCGCGTGGGCGAGGACGATATTGGCCGCCAGATTGGCACCCAGCTTTTCTCCATGCCACGCGCGCTCGGCATGACCGGCGCCATGCTGGGTCTGCTGGGCATTGTGCCCGGCATGCCGCACTTTGCCTTTTTGGTACTCGCCGCCGTTTTTGGGGGGGGTGCCTTGCTGCTGCAGCGGCGCGCAGCGCGGGTCGCCGCCAGCGAACAGCAGCAGGCCGTTGCGCCGCCCGTGCAGGGCGCCGAGGCCAGCTGGGACGACGTACTGCCGGTAGACATGTTGTGCCTGGAAGTCGGCTACCGGCTGATCGCGCTGGTGGACAAAAACCAGGGCGGCGACCTGCTGCAGCGCATCAAGGGTGTACGCAAAAAATTTGCGGCGGAAGTCGGCTTTTTGCCGCCCGCAGTACATATCCGTGACAACCTGGAACTGCACCCTTCGCATTACCGGCTGCTGCTCAAGGGCGTGGTGGTGGCCGAGGGCCAGGCGCAGACCGGCATGTTCATGGCCATCAACCCTGGGCATATCAACATCCCGTTGATTGGCACGCCCACCACCGATCCCGCTTTTGGCTTGCAGGCGGTGTGGGTGGAGCAGAAGGTGCGCGAGCAAGCCCAGGCCGCAGGCTACACCGTGGTCGATGCAGCCACTGTCATTGCCACCCACCTGAACCACATCATGCAGACCAGCGCAGCGTCGCTGCTGGGCCGGGCCGAAGTGCAGATGCTGATGGACCATGCGCGCAAGTTCGCCCCCGGTCTGGTAGACGAAGTGGTGCCCAAGGTGGTGCCGCTGGGCACAGTGCAAAAGGTGCTGCGTAACCTGCTGGACGAATCCATCCATATCCGCGACCTGCGCGGCATTCTGGAACTGTTTGCCGAGTACGGCGCCAACACCCAGGACATCACCGAACTCACCCGCGAGCTGCGGGTGGGTTTATCGCCTGCCTTTGTGCAGAACCTGTATGGGTCTATCCGCGAACTGGGGGTGATTGCGGTGGAACCGGGGCTGGAGCAGTTGCTGGTGCAGTCGCTCTCGCCAGGCGCCCAGGTGCCGCTGGACCCCTCGATTGCCGAAATGCTGAGTGTGCAGGCGGCAGATGCCGCCAAGCTGCAGGAAGAAGCCGGCGTGCCGGCCTGCCTGCTGGTGCCTGACCGCATTCGACTGCCGCTGTCACGTTTGTTGCGGCGTGCCGCATCGCGCCTGCATGTGCTGGCGCATTCCGAGATTCCCCGAACCCACTCGATCCGCATCCACCGTGTTATTGGAGCCACCCCATGAACGTCCAACGATTCACCGGCAGAAATGCCCGCGAGGCGATTGCCAAGGTGCGCGCCAGTTTGGGCGAACACGCCGTCGTGTTGTCCAACCGGCCCATTGCCGAAGGTGTGGAAATTCTGGCCATTCCCGGCAGCGAGGTGCCCGACGCTGCGCCCCCACAACCCAGCGCGGCTGCGCCAGCCACAAAGCCTGCTGCGCGGCCCCGGGTGGAGCCCATGAGCACCATGTCTTTCGAAAGCTATGTGCGTGACCGGCAAAAGCAGGTGGAGGCCCCGGCTGAAACACCGGCCAAGCCCGCGATAGAGGTTCCCCGTGCACCCCATGTACCGCAGCAACCCGGCCGTTTCGCGGCCCAGGTGTTGGCGTCCACCACGCCTGCGGTGCCCCAGATGCCGGCGGCAAAGTCGGGTATGGATGCCCACCAGTTGCTGGTGGACGAGATGAAGTCCATGCGCAGCATGATTTCCTCGCAGCTCTCTTCCTTGTCGTGGTTCGACACTGTGCGCCGCAGCCCCATACAAACCCGTTTGCTGCGGCTGATGCTGGGCAACGGCTTTTCGCCGGCCCTGGCGCGGCACATGGTGGGTCGCCTGCCCATCGAACGCAACGACGCAGAAGCCGACCAGTGGTTGCAGGACGTGATGACCCGAAACCTGCAGTGCGTTTCTGCAGAAGAAGCCATTCCCAGTGCGGGGGGTGTTTATGCGCTGGTAGGCCCCACCGGCGTAGGCAAAACCACCACCACCGCAAAAATTGCCGCCGAGTTTGCACTCAAGCACGGCGCCGGCGCGGTAGGGCTGATCACCATGGACACCTACCGCATGGCAGCGTCAGACCAGTTGCGTGCCTTTGGCAAGCTGCTGAACATTCCGGTGCACACCGCGCGCGATGCTGCGTCGCTTGCTGACCTGCTGGAACTGTTTGACAAGAAAAAGCTGGTGCTGATCGACACCGTGGGTGCAGGCCAGCGCGACCAGCGTCTGGCCGAGTTATTCGCCGCCTTGCCTGCGAGCAAGGTTACCCGCCTGCTGGTGCTCAATGCAGCGGCCCAGGCCGAGGCGCTGGACGAAGTGGTACAGGCTTACGGCCAGGGGCCACACACCCGCTGCGTGGTGACCAAGCTCGACGAGGCCGTCACCCTGGGCGGTGTCATCGATGTCGTGGTGCGCCGCCGCCTGGTGGTGGAAGGCATTGCCAACGGCCAGCGGGTGCCGGAAGACTGGTACCCCGCGCGGGCGCAGTTGCTGGCAGAAAAATCCCTCGCCGTCCGCCCCGCATCGGTCTTCACCAACGACGATACCGAACTCGGCCTGCTGATGACCGCACCCGAAATTGCCTGGATGGGCAGCACCGCAGAAGCCGCCCGCCATGCTTGACCAGGGACAAGACCAGGCCGCCGGCCTGCGCCGCCGAATGGGCCGGCCCGCGCTGAATCTGATGGCGTTTCCGCTGCTGGAGCGCGACAGCCATGGCAGCGCCTGGGTTGGCCAGGTGGCCCGCACGCTGCACAGCCTGGGGTCCCGCGCGCTGGTGGTCGATGCCAGCGGCGGTGAAGTCGCGCGGGCGCTGGGCGTGGCCAGGCCAGCGCGTGAACTGATGGATCTGCTGACCGGACGCTTGCCGTTTGACGCGGTGGCGCAAGTCACCCGCGAGGGTGTGCACGTGATCCGGGCCGATGCCGGACTGGACGCATTTGTGGCCCAGGGCGGCGTGCCCCAGGATCTGCTGCGCGGCTTTGCCGACCTGTCCCATGCCTTTGATGTGTTGCTGCTGGCCATGCCGGCCGGAGAGCTGGCCTGCCTGACGTCGCCCGCGCAGACGGTGCCGGTGATGGTGGCCGACGCCGGACCGGAGGGTGTGAAACGCGCCTACGCCACCATCAAGCAGCTATCGGCCGAGTTTGGCTACAGCCAGTTTGCGCTGGCCCTGCGCGGCGCCGGCGGGCAGAGCGAGGCGCTGGCCGTCCATGCCCGCATGGCGCAGGCCGCCCGCACGTTTTTGAACGCCGGCGTCACGCTGGCGGGCTGGATACCCGCAGCCACCGTCAGCGGTACCGACATGCAGTCGGCCTTGCAGCGGCTGGTGCAGACCCTGCTGGACCATGCGTCCACCCCCGTGCTCCGGCATTGATTTGAAGATGGAGAACAAGATGTACACCGCCAAAGGAACATTGCAGCGCACCGCAGGCATTGAGCAGTACCTGCCCATGGTGCGACGCCAGGCCTCCAAAATGATAGGCCGCCTGCCGGCCAACGTGGAGCTGGACGACCTGATCCAGGCCGGCACCATGGGGCTGATGGACGCCATGCAGCGCTACGAACA
>JAZKCX010000035.1:42348-93274 GCA_040387875.1 Pseudomonadota bacterium
GAAGAGGGCGAGGCCAGCTACCTGGACCGCCACATGACCGACGAGAAGTCGGACCCGGTCGACCAGCTCACCGACCACCGTTTTCGCCAGGCACTGGTCGATGCAATTACCCATCTGCCGGAGCGCGAGCAGTACATCATGAGCATGTACTACGAACACGACATGAACCTGAAAGAAATCGCCGCCGTGCTGGGCGTGACCGAATCGCGGGTCTGCCAGTTGCACAGCCAGGCGGTGGCGCGGCTGCGATCCCGATTGAAAGAGTGGTGAAATGCCCCAAGGCCGGATTTCCCGGCCTTTTTTATGCTTTTTAGGCCTCTAGCCGTCGTGGATATTAAGGTTTTAGCTACTAATAAAGTAGCAAAGTAAGTGCGCGTGCGCGCGCCGTTTCAGGCCGAGGCTACTGCGCGGGTGTTGAGCGAAGAGACCATCAGGCCGGCAGGTGCGTAGACCTTGCAGCTCTGTACGTCGTTGATCTGGCCGTTGGCCCGGCCCAGGGCATCGAGCCCGCGCTGCACGTCGGACTGGCGGCGGTTGAGCATGGCGCCAATGGCCAGCGCCTGCTTCTGGATGTCCACCAGGCGTTGGCGCAAGGCAGGTGCAAGCGCTGTACCGGTCTGCGCTGCCGCCTGACCCAGAAGAAAAGAAAGTTTGTTGCCTGCCTCTGGCAGAGCGTCGGCATCACCGGCGAGCACCAACTCCCGTTGGGTCTCCAGCAGAAGGGCTATCTGCTCCAGCAGCTTCTCGGCTTGGCCGGCACCGTACATGTTCAGTGAACCTTGGGGCGCAGCAGGGCGCTGGCTTCGGCAATCAGGCGGTCGGAGATGACTTCGGGGTTGACGCTGAAGCGGCCCTGGCGAATCGCTTCCTTGATGGCGTCTACCTTGGCGCTGTCAAAGTCCATGCCCGCGTGGGAGGCGCTGATCTGGCTGCCGGCGGCCGACAGATCGACCTTGTCCACCGAAGGTGCCGTGACCCCGGTGGCGTTAGGAGAGCGGTGTTTTCCACGCACAGAAGCATCCTGCCCAGCGGTGTTGATTTCAGGGGGAAGACCGATTTTCATAAGTTGCTCCATTCTGGCAATTGCGCTTCATAGGAACTTTTTTCGGCATGGGTTTCAGAAACTGAAGGCCATGGCGTCCATTGTTCCATTTTGTTGCATCTTTCTATTGCCATCAGGGTTGGATGTCCACAATGCGGCCGCTGCGGGCCAGGCCGGTGACGGTTCGGCCAAAGTCGGTGCGCACCCGCACCGGTTGCCCTTCAGCAGCGCTGCCCAGCGACTGGCCAGATGCCGTGATCGCAAAACCACCACCCAAAACGCGTAACCGCACTACGTCGCCGGCAGCCACTACCGTGGCGTTGCGCACTGCCTCGGTAGGTACGGCGTGACCCGCCTGCACCGAGCGCACCAGAACCTTGCCCAGCAGCGCTTCCATGTCGCCTGGCAGGCCATAACGTTCCCGCGTGAGTTCAATTTCGTCTTCGCGCAGATCGCCAACTGCCAGCGTTTTGCCCGAAGGCAGCGGTGCGGCAGCAACCCAGGCCTTGCCCCAGGCCGATACCGTGACCGGCACCAGCACGCTCCATGCGGCGCCTTCCAGGCAGCGTACGCCTACCGACGCGCGGCCCCACAAACGGCTGCCGGCCGGTACAAAAGGCTCGACGCGCCGGCATGGCGCGAGCGATGCATTGCCGTCCATGCTGCCCAGTCGCGCATCCATGCGGGTTACGTTGGCGGGCGCGGCGTACTGCGCCTGTTGCAAGGCATAGGCCTGCAATTCATCGGTGGTGATAAAGCTTTGTGCCTGCACAGCAGGAGCCGCATAAGACAGCAGGGCAAGAAGGGAAGCGCGAAGGAGCGGCATGGGGGAGGGGCGGGTTACAGCATCGAATGTAGAACCCCAGCGCATCGCACTGGCGCGGATAAGGGGCTCAAAGCACTGGCTTTTCTTTTGTTTACATATGTAAGAAACGCCCATACTTGTTTCAAACGATGCGCCACCACTGGCACTGCTCCACATGACCCAACCGCTTGTATCTGTTCTCGACCGCCAAGGCCGGGTACTTGAGCTTCTTGCGCAAAGACAACAGGTCCTTGCCGGAAATATTGCCAACGCAGACACACCGGGCTTCAAGGCGCGGGAGGTCGATTTCGCCAGCGCGCTGAAGCAGGCACGGGTTGCGCAGGCAACTTTGCCTGCCACCAAGGCCGGGCATATGCCGGTGGGTGCCGAGGCTGCGTCGGCCGGCCAGGCCCCGGTGGTCTGGCGCACGGTAGAGCAGCCCAGCCTGGACGGCAACACGGTAGACCTTGACCGCGAGCGCGCCAACTTTGCCGACAACGCGATGCGCTACGAAGCCACGCTGCGTTTCATCAACGGCCATGTCCGCACCATGCTGTCGGCCATCACCGGCCAGTAAAGCTTTCTGAAAGCCCCGCACCATGTCCCTCTTTGATGTTTTTCAGATCTCCGGCAGCGCCGTGTCGGCACAAGCCAAGCGCCTGAACGTCGTGGCCAGCAACCTGGCCAATGCCGACTCGGTTGCCGGTCCGGATGGCCAGGCCTACAAGGCCCGCCAAGTGGTTTTTCAGGCCGAGACAGCCGCTGGTACTGCAACCGCCGGCGTGCGCGTGGCTGGTATCACCGAGACCGATACGCCGGGGCGGCGCGTGCATGAACCCGGCCACCCCATGGCAGATGCCGAAGGCTATGTAACCCACTCCAACGTCAGCGTGGTGGACGAAATGGTGAACATGATTTCCGCCTCGCGCTCGTACCAGAACAACGTCGAGGTGATGAACACAGCGCGCCAGCTGCTGTCCAAGACCCTGCAGATGGGCCAATAAGGAATAACCATGGCCACTTCAGCAATCGCAGGAAACACCACCGCCACGCCGACCGCACCGAAAAGCGTGGGCACCATTGGCGGCACCACCGCTGCCGAGCAGCAGGACCGGTTCATGAAGCTGCTGGTAGCGCAGATGAAAAACCAGGACCCGCTGAACCCGATGGACAACGCGCAGATGACCAGCCAGATTGCGCAGATCAACACCGTGAGCGGCATCGAAAAACTCAACACCACGGTCGAGTCGCTGCTGGCCAGTTTCAACAACGTCCAGGCCCAGTCGGCCACACAGTTGCCGGGCCGCTCGGTCATGGTTGCCGGCACCGGCCTGTCGCTGGTCAAGGGCGCAGCCACCGGTGGCGTGGAGCTGGGCAGCGCTGCAGAAGCCGTGGACATCGAAATCGTTGATGCGAATGGCGTGGCTATCAACAGCCTGTCGCTCGGCAAGTCCGAAGCCGGGGTGCGCAGTTTTGTCTGGGACGGCAAAACGGCCACCGGGCAGACCGCGCCCGATGGCGTTTACCGCATTCGCGTCAGCGCCAGCAGCGCCGACGGCAAGCCCGTCATTGCTACACCGCTTTCTGCCGCCAAAGTACTGGCGGTTTCCAACGGCAGCGCAGGGCTGCAGGTGGATCTTGGCACCGCAGGCGTATTTGCCTACAGCGACATCAAGTCGTTTCTTTAAACCGCTTTCCCCCTAACCGGAGCACACCATGGGTTTTCAGCAAGGTATCAGCGGATTGAACGCCGCATCCCGTAACCTCGAAGTGATTGGCAACAACATTGCCAACGCCAACACGGTGGGCGCAAAGGTCTCCCGCGCCGAGTTTTCCGATGTGTATGCCAACGTGGCCTACAGCCAGAGCGGTGTCAGTGCCGGTATGGGCGTCAAGCTGGACGCGGTAACGCAGCAGTTCACCCAGGGCAGCATTCGCACCACCGAAAATCCGCTGGATGTGGCTATCAACGGGCGCGGCTTTTTCAGCGTCGCCCATCCCAATTCCAGCAACGACAAGGCCTATACGCGCAACGGCCAGTTCCAGCTCGACAGCGGCGGCTACGTGGTCACGAATCAGGGCATGCGGCTGCAGGGCTACGCGGTGGATGCCACCACCGGCAAGGCCAGCGGTGTGGTGGGCGACATCATGCTGCCCACACAAGGTGTTGGTCCCAAGGTGACTTCCGCTGCAGAGCTGCAGCTCAACCTCGATGCCCGTACCGCAGCACCAACGACCACCACGCCGGCTTTCAATCTTGCCGACCCCAAGTCGTACGGGGCCAGCACTTCGATTGCCACCTATGACCAGCAGGGCAACCAGCAGACCCTGTCGCTGTATTTCCGCAGAACGGCGGTGAACAACCAGTGGGATGTGTATGCCGCGCACGACGGTACTGCAGTGCCCGCGCTGTCGGCACCCGGCGCCCAGCAGGTAGCCGTGGGCCGCATGTCTTTCACGCCCGATGGCCGTCTGGACGCTGCCAATACCGGCACGCTCAATGGCGGCACCCTGACCGCAGGCAAGCTGTCGCTGGACGTGCCCTTTGCGGCATCTACCCTGCCGGTGGGCACGGGGCCAGCCACGTCGGCCCCGGTAACGGTGTCGTTTACCGGCACCACCCAGTTTGGCAGCTCGTTTGGCGTGACCCAGGCCACCCAGGACGGCTACTCTGCCGGCCAGCTGACCGGTTTTGGCATTCTGGGCAACGGCATGGTCGAGGCCCGGTATTCCAATGGCAAAACGCTCAACTCGGGCCAGATTGCCCTGGCCGACTTCCGTAACGACCAGGGCCTGGCCCCTGCGGGCGGCAACCTCTGGAAAGAAACGCCATCGTCGGGCCAGCCCGCAGTCAGCGCGCCAGGCACCGCCAACCTTGGTTCGTTGCAGGGCGGTGCGCTGGAAGAGTCCAACGTCGATTTGACGCAGCAACTGGTGGACATGATCACCGCGCAGCGCGCCTACCAGGCCAATGCCCAGACCATCAAAACGATGGACCAGATGTTGTCGACGCTGGTCAACCTGCGTTAACCCTCCGGGCTGATCCATGGACCGCCTGATCTACACCGCCGCCTCGGGAGCCCGAGCGACCACGCTGCGGCAGGACGGGATTACCCAGAACCTGGCCAATGCCAACACGCCGGGTTTTCGCGCCGATCTGGTAGCGTTTCGGGCGGTTCCGGTGCGTGGCGAGGGTGCTGGCACCCGCGTGCATTCACTGGAGGTGACTACCGGTTTCGACGCCCAGTCCGGGCCCTTGCAGGCCACCGGGCGCAGCCTGGATATCGCCATCAAGGGCCAGGGCTATATTGCACTGCAGGCGCCCGACGGGACCGAGGCCTACACCCGCAACGGCAGTTTTGAGGTCAATTCCGACGGTACGCTGACAGCCTACAACGGCATGCCGGTAGCGGGCGAGGGCGGTACGCTCACGGTGCCCGCCGGCACCGTCGTGAGCATCGGAGATGACGGCACCGTGAGTGCCAAGCCACCCACAGGGCCGGCGCAAACCGTGGGCCGCATCAAGCTGGTGAACCCGCCTGTCGCCGAGCTCAGCAAAGGTGTGGACGGTCTGCTGCGCATGGCCGCGGGTGAACAGGCGGTGGCCGACCCTGCGGTGCGCATCGCGACCGGGGCCATTGAGGGCAGCAATGTGAATGTCATTGATGCCATGGTCAACATGATTGCCGCCGCCCGCCAGTTTGAAACCCAGATGAAGCTACTGCAGAACGCAGAGCAGAACGACCAGCGGGCGGCACAGCTTCTGGCCCAACCGCGCTAAAACAAGGAGCCTCCCAAATGATGCGTTCTCTTTCCATTGCAAAAACCGGCCTGGAAGCACAACAGACCCAGCTCGATGCCATTACCCACAACCTGGCCAACACCGCTACCAATGGCTACAAGCGCAGCCGCGTGGTGTTTGAAGACCTGCTGTACCAGAACCTGCGCCAGGCGGGTGCGCCCTCCAGCCAGGAAACACAGCTCCCCACCGGGCTGCAACTGGGCACCGGTGTGCGTTCGGTGGCCACGGCGCGCAACTTCAGTCAGGGTGGTTTGAACCAGACCGGCAACAGCATGGATCTGGCGATCAACGGCCAGGGTTTCTTTCAGATCCAGATGCCCGACGGCACCACCACCTATACGCGTGATGGTTCCTTTCAGGTGGATGCACAAGGACAAATGGTCAACTCCAGTGGCTACCCGCTGGCCCCATCGATTACCGTGCCTGCCAATACGCAAACCATCACCATAGGCCGCGACGGAA
Organism: Pseudomonadota bacterium; assembly: GCA_040387875.1. GTDB lineage: Bacteria > Pseudomonadota > Gammaproteobacteria > Burkholderiales > Burkholderiaceae_C > PCRC01. The sequence goes on from JAZKCX010000035.1 coordinate 48,460, forward strand.
TTGTGTCTGCCACGGTGGCCGGCACGTCCGTACCGCAGCAGGTGGGCCAGTTGCAGCTTGCCAACTTCATGAACCCCGCCGGACTCGACCCCCGCGGTGGCAACCTGTTTTCCGAGACACCGGCATCGGGCAGCCCCCAAACCGGCAATCCCGGCGGCAACGGCCTGGGTGTGGTCAACCAGGGCGCGGTGGAGAGTTCCAACGTCAATGTAGTGGAGGAGCTGGTCGCAATGATCCAGACGCAGCGTGCTTATGAAATCAATTCCAAGGCCATCCAGACCTCCGACCAGATGCTGGCCCGGCTGACACAGCTGTAAAGGAAAAAGCCATGCACACCCTGCGCTTCTTCCCTGTGATCGCTGCCTTTCTGGCAGGCTGTGCCAACCTGTCCACCCCCAACGTGGAAATGCTGCACACCACTACGGTAACGCAGCCAACGCTGCCGACTGCGGCACCTGCTCCCGCAGCAACACAGGGCGCGATCTTCCAGGCTGCTACGCACCGTCCGCTTTTTGAGGACCGCCGCGCCCGCCTGGTGGGCGACACTTTGACCATCCAGATTGAAGAGCAGGTCACGGCCAGCCAGCAGTCGTCCAGCAAGCTGGACCGCAGCGGTGCGCTGTCGGGCGGCATCTCGGCGTTGCCGTTTGCATCCGCACGTACGCTGGGCCGATTGTCAGCCGACGCCAACTCCAGCGTCGACACCAGTGCCGACGGCAAGACCAACAGCACAAATACGTTTGTCGGCACCATCACCGTACTGGTACAGCAGGTGTTGCCCAACGGCAATCTGCTGGTGGCTGGCGAAAAGCAGCTGGGTGTGAACCAGAACGTTGACGTGATGCGTTTCTCGGGCATCGTCAACCCGGTATCCATTCGCGGCGGCAATGTGGTCAGCTCGACCCAGGTGGCTGAGGCCCGGCTTGAACAGCGGGGCAGGGGCGACATTGGGCGGGTGCAGGGCCTGGGCTGGCTTTCGCGCTTTTTCCTCAGCATCGCACCGGTCTGAACCATGTACACCACCACACGCTATTTTTTCCACGCCATCGGGCTGGTGCTTTTCGCGGCACTGTCCTGTTCGGCAATGGCCGCAACCGGTGGCAGCGAGCGCATACGCGACCTCGCCAGCGTCTCCGGGGTGCGGGTCAACCAGTTGATTGGCTACGGCGTGGTGGTGGGCCTGGACGGCAGTGGCGACGCGACCAACCAGGTGCAGTTCACCGGGCAAAGTGTGCAGTCGCTGCTGAGCCAGTTTGGCGTGTCACTGCCTCCCGGCGTGAATCCGCAAATGCGCAACGTGGCCGCCGTCATGGTGACTGCGGGCTTGCCGGCTTTCGCGCAGACCGGGCAACAGATTGACATCACCGTGTCTTCGCTCGGCAATGCGCGTAGCCTGCGCGGCGGCACGCTGCTGCTGACGCCGTTGCGCGGTGCCGACAGCCAGATTTACGCCATGGCCCAGGGCAATCTGGTGATTGGCGGTGCGGGGGCCTCCGCCGCCGGCAGCAAGGTGGCCATCAATCATCTGCTGGCGGGGCGTATTCCGGGCGGTGCCACGGTTGAGCGGGTCGTAACCAATGCAGCCCTCGCGGCAGACGTAATTCATCTGGAGCTGAACCAGACCGATTTTTCTACCGCCCGCCTGGTGGCCGAGGCCATCAACCGGCATACCGGCAGCGGCGATGCAGCCACGGCCGTGGATGGCCGGGTGGTACAGGTCCGTTTTCCTGGAACGGGCAGCCGGGTGGGATTTATTGCGGCACTGGAAAACATCGAAGTGACGCTGGAAGCACCTCCTGCCCGCGTGGTGGTGAACGCCCGCAGTGGCTCGGTGGTGATGAACCAGTCGGTCAGGCTGGGCGCATGCGCGGTAGCCCATGGCAGCTTGTCAGTCACCGTTACCAGCACGCCGATTGTCAGCCAGCCCAATGCGCTGGCGGGCGGGCAGACGGTCGTCACGGAGAAGGCCGACATACGGGTTCAGCAAGACCCTGGCACGCTGTTCAACGTGCCCGCGAGCGCAGACCTGGCCGATATCGTGAAGTCGCTCAATGCGCTGGGCGCTACTGCGCAGGATCTGATTGGCATTTTGCAGGCCATCAAGGCGGCTGGTGCGCTGAAAGCGGAGCTTGAAATCATATGATCACGCCAGACTCTTCTGCATCCTCTCTGGGTATTGACAGCCGTTCCCTGGACGCGCTGCGCAGGGAGGCATCCCAGAACCCGAACGGCGCGGCGCGCCAGGCGGCGGTGCAGTTTGAGTCGATGTTCATGCAGATGGTTCTGAAAAGCATGCGCGATGCCACCATCAAGGCGGAAGATGCCAGCCCGGGCACCGACACCTTTACCGGCATGCTGGACACCCAGATGGCCAAACAGTTTTCGGGGCGCCCCAACGGGCTGGCCGACATCATTGAGCGGCAGCTTTCACGTCACATGCCGGCATCATCGGCAACGGCTGCGGATTTGTTGGCACCAGGCGCAGCGCCCCCGCCTGCGCTTGCACCCGCAGCGCCCACACCTAGGCGCGGTACACCCCAAGCGCTGTTTCTGGAAAAAATGGCACCCCATGCCCAGGCCGCCGAGCGCGCTACAGGCGTGCCAGCCTCTTTCATTTTGGGCCAGGCGGCACTGGAATCGGGCTGGGGCAAGGGCGAGATACGCAACGCCGATGGCACACCCTCGTTCAACCTGTTTGGCATCAAGGCCACGTCCGGCTGGAAGGGTGGCAGCACCAATGTCATGACCACCGAATATGCCAACGGCAGCCCCGTCAAACAGGCGGCCCGCTTTCGCAGCTACAGCTCCTACGCCGAGGCCTTTGCGGACTACGCCCGCCTGATCAGCAAAAGCCCGCGTTATGGCGATGTGGTGAAAACCGCGACCACTGCCGAGAGTTTTGCGAGCGGCATGCAACGCGCTGGCTATGCCACCGATCCGGCCTACGCATCCAAGCTGACCCGCACCATCAATCTTGCGCTGGCAGTCCAGCGGTCCATGGGTTGAGGAGACTGCCATGACGTCGTCACTGCTGAATATTGGTACCCGCAGCCTGGCGGCTGCGCAGGGCGCCCTGAGCACGGTTTCCAACAACATTGCCAACGTCAATACCCCTGGGTATTCGCGCCAGGAAGCGATTTTTTCGACGTCGCCTGGCCAATTTACTGGCTCCGGTTTTTTTGGCCGGGGCGTGGACCTGACGACGGTGCGCAGGCAGTACGACCAGTTCCTCACCAGTGCAGTGCACTCCAACACAGCGCAGGCCGCAGCCGACTCGGCAAGGTCCAACGCATTGGCCGACCTCGACAGCCTGTTTGGCGATCCGGAGTTGGGCATAGGTGCCGCAGTGGATGGCATGTTGTCTGCCGCAGGGGACCTGGCCAACCGCCCCGCAGATACTTCTGCGCGCCAGGCCTTCGTGGCCCGGGCGGACCAGCTCGCCCAGCGCATTACGGCATTTGGCACCCAGCTCGCAGAGATGGGTGGGCTGGCAGAGAAACGCATGGCGCAGGCGGTAACCCAGGTCAACCAGCGGCTCACTGAGATCAATTCGCTGAACAACCAGATTGCCAAGGCCCAGGCCACCGGACACCAGCCCAACGAATTGCTCGACCAGCGCGATGTGGCGCTGCAGGCGCTCAATGGATTGATGGCGGTGAGCGTGGTCAATGCGCCCGATGGTTCTGTCAGCCTTTTCAGTACCGGCGGTGCGCCGCTGCTGGTGGGCAACCAGCAAGCGGAGTTACAGGCGGTTCCGGATGCTGCGGATGCGTCGCGTCTCGGATTGCAGCTCAAGGTGGGGTTGGTGACGCAGCCACTGGACGGCATGGCCCTGGGGGGCAGCATTGCGGGCTGGACACGTTTCCGGGATGACGATCTGGCCGATACCGTCAACCAGATTGGGCGCCTGGCGCTGGTCATTGCAGACAGCGTCAATACCCAGCAATCCCTCGGCGTAGATGCCACCGGCGCGCCGGGACGTGCGTTGTTCACGGTTCCTGCCCCGGTAACGCGCGCACATACGGCCAACACCGGCAGCGCGACCCTCACCGCCCTGGTAAGCGACAGCAGCGCGCTCAAACCCAGCGACTACCGGGTGGACTGGAACGGCGGCGCTTACACGATTACCCGCCTGGCGGATGGGCACACCACCAGCACAACCATGGTGCCGGCCACGGTGGATGGCCTGACATTCAGCGCGTCGGGGGCGATGGCTGCGGGAGACTCGTACACCGTTCAGCCCTATGCGTCGGCAGCGCGTGGCCTGGCCGCCCAACCCCTGCTACCACGAGAAATCGCTACCGGGCAGGCCGCTACAGTAGAAGCTGCAGCCACCAACGCAGGCTCGGCAGCGGTACACCAGTTCCAGGTAACCCGGCAGACAGCCGACACGGCGCTGCCGGTGACGATCACCTTCAATAATCCACCCACCAGTTTTAACGTGACCGGTCTGGCATCGGGCAACCTGAGCAATGTGGCCTACACGCCTGGACAAGCCGTGCCTGCAGCGCCGGCAGACTACAACGGCTGGTCAATCAAGCTTGATGGACCAGCCGCTGCCGGTGACAGTTTCCTGATCAAGAAAACCAACACGCCGGCCTACAACAACGGCAATGCCCTGCAACTGGGGGCACTCGGTGAAAAGCTATTGGTAGACGGGGCAACCCTGAACGACTCTTATGCCGCGCTGATTGGCGGTGCGGGTATCCGTATTCAAAGCGCTCGCGACACCGCGAGCGTTTCGTCACGGCTTCTGGCTGAAACCACGTCCCGACAGCAGAATGTGGCGGGTGTCAATCTGGACGAAGAAGCCGCCAATCTGCTGCGCTACCAGCAGGCCTACCAGGCGTCGGCCAAGATCATTCAGGCCAGCCAGCAACTCTTCGATACGCTGCTCGCTGCAGTCGGTCGCTAAACGGAAATAAGCCATGCGTGTTGCCTCACTCCAGTCCACCCAGAGCGCCATGACGGGCATCCAGGCGCGCCAGGCCGAGCAGGATCGTCTGCAGAACCAGTTGTCTACCGGCTTGCGGGTGAATGCCCCCAGCGACGATCCGGTGGCGGCTGCGCAGGCGGAGCTGGCCCGCTCGCGGATGTCGCGGGTGGCGCAGGACCAGCGTGCCGCGCAGCTCAGTACCAGTCTGCTGGTATCGGCAGACAACGCGCTGGCCCAGGGCGTGGATCTGATGCAGGACATGCGCGATACGCTGGTGGCTGCGGCCAACGGGAGTTACAGCCCGGCAGAGCGCGGCATCCTCGCCGACGCCTTGCGGGCATCGCGCGAGCGCCTGCTGGCGGTCGCCAATGCGCGCGACAGCTCGGGTGGCTTTGTTTTCTCGGGCCAGGGCTCTGCCGATGCACCCCTGAGCGGCAGCAGTTCTCCCAACTATATTCCCGCCCCTGGCGAGCAACGTTTGGGCGAGCAGGGCCGTTATGCCGGCAATGTGGATGGCCGCGCCTGTTTTGTTGCGCTGCCCCAGGGCAACGGCGTGTTCCTTGCCGCCTCGGCTGCCGGGAATACCGGTAGCGGAACGATCAGCCCCGGGCATGTGAGCAACGCGTCGCAGCTGACGGGCCACGACTACCAGATCACCATCACCGGCGTACCCGGCGCCCTGCAGTACACGGTGGTTGATGCTACGGCAGGGACTACGTTAAGCAGTGGCACCAGCTACGACGACGGTGCCGCGATAGCCATTGACGGCCAGACGGTGGTGCTGGATGGCACCCCCAGCCCGGGTGACCGCTTCGATCTGAAGCCGGCCGGCCAGCAATCGGTTTTTCAGACCGTGGATGACGCTATTGCGTTGTTGGAGAACACCGCGATTCCGGCCTCGCTCTATGCGGAACGTTTGCAGGGCATTCAGACCAGTCTGGACGGTGCTCTGGACCAGATGGTTTTCATGCGTACCAAGGTCGGCGAAGAACTGAATACGACCGACAACGCGCTGGCGGCTAACGCCCAGTACGACCTGCAGTTGCAAACGCGGCGCAGCGACCTGCGTGACCTGGACTATGCAAAAGCGGTATCCGAAATGCAGGTCAACCAGACTGCATTGCAGGCCGCACTGAAGTCTTACGCGAGTTTCGCCCGGCTGTCATTGTTTGACACGCTGAGCTGAAGCGGCACCTTCTCTCCCTCTGACATCTGTGCGGTGCTCGCTTTTCTGCGGCGCTGGCGCAGCTGCGTCTGCCCATCAGTGCATCCGGGGAGTAGGGGTGAATTTGCCGCCTTTCCATTCGGCTTCTTTGTCTCAAGTTGAGTCACCACATGCCGTAACTAAAGGCATAAGCGCAACCTGCGTTGGCACACCAAGAAGTCCAGATGTCTATTACGAACGGGCCAGATCTTTCCACCGGCGTTGTCGCAAACGCCTAGTTTTTTACAGATCACCCCATGCAGGCAAAAAACGCAACCCTCTCCCGTTTGAACGGCCACGCCCAGAGCGCTTCCTGGGGCGAAGGCAAAGCCTGGCACCCCAGACTATGGTGGCAAAAGCTGCGTGGCGGTGCTGACCCGGTAAGTGCAGCGCCGGCATCGCAGATGTCTGCTGCCCTGGGCGCGCGTCTGGACGAAGCATCGCTTATCTGGACCACCCATCTGGCTACGGCACAAACGCAGATGCGTGACGCGACCGAAAACCTGTTGCAGGGATTCACCTCCATCCTCGATGAGCTCAACGTCATCATCGGACCGGCAGGCGGCCACCAGAATGGTGCCGGAAATTCCGCAGAACTCGACGAGCGGGCCGAGATGTTGACCCGGTGTGAGACCCAGCTGCATTGTTTGCTGCAGAACTTCCAGGGGTTTATCCAGTCGCGTGACCAGGTTCTGGGTTCAGTCCGCGCCCTGTCGGCTGCGTCAGGCAATCTGAGCGAGATGGCCGATGACGTGGCCAAACTGGCGCGGCAGACCAATCTGCTGTCCATCAATGCTGCGATCGAGGCTGCCCGTGCCGGCACCAGCGGCCGCGGATTTGCCGTGGTTGCAGGGGAGGTGCGCCGCCTCTCCAACGAATCGGGCGACACCGGCCGGCGCATCAGTAGCCAGGTGCACGACTTCACGGGCTGCATGCAGCGCGCGCTGGCGCAGGCCTCGGAAAACTCCAGCCGCGACGCCCACACCATCAAGGCGTCGGAAGAAACCATCCACCAGGTGGTGGCACAAGTCGATACCACCGTGACGGCCCTGAATGCCCGGGCCGCCGACCTGAGCCTGCGCGGAGAGGTGGTCAAGGCGCAGGTGGAGCAACTGATGATTTCCTTCCAGTTCCAGGACCGGGTGCACCAGATCATGGACCAGGTCTGCGCATCGATTGTCAGCGCTGCCACCCGCCTGCGGGAAGCCGTCAGCGTGGGGCGGGTGCCCGATCAGGCCGAATGGACCGCATTGCTGAGTGCCGGATACACCACTGCCGAGCAGCACGCTGTGGCAGCGGGGAGCAGCTCTCGGTCTTCGCCCGTCAGCAGCGGCGACACCACTTTCTTCTGAACCTGGACTATGACCAAAAGTATTCTTATCGTGGACGACTCCAGCTCGTTGCGAACTGTCGTGAAGCTCGCACTGGTGCGGGCGGGTTATGAAGTGCACGAGGCCGGTGACGGCCAGGAGGGTCTGGCCAAGCTCGACAGCGTCAGCAAGGTCAACCTGATAGTGAGCGATGTGAACATGCCCAACATGGACGGTATCACCTTCGTCACCCGGGTCAAACAGCACCCGCGCCACAAATTCACCCCGGTGATCATGTTGACCACCGAGGGCCAGGATGCCAAAAAAGAGCAGGGGCGCGCAGCCGGCGCCAAGGCATGGATTGTCAAGCCCTTCAATCCGCCGCAACTGCTCGATGCGGTCTCCAAACTCATTCTTCCATGAGCAAGCCTATGCCCACGAGTTTTACCTTGCCCCAGGAGCTGACGATCTACACCGCCAGCGAAACCCGCGCGCAATGGCTGCTGTGGCTGAGCGTGCCCGGTGAAGCGGCTGAGATTGACGCCAGCGCAGTGGAGCAGGTCGATGGCGCTGGACTGCAGTTGCTGGTGTCGCTGCGCCGTTCTTTCGCCGAGCAGCACCGTAGCCTGACGTTGCACCGGCCCAGTACGCTGCTCCGCAACGCCTGCAAGGCGCTGGGCCTGGAAAGCCTGCTGGCTACCCACGATGTCTCCGGGGAGGCCGCATGAGCCAGCATACCGACGAACAGGACAGCGCCTTCATTGCCGAGGCACTGCCCGCCTTCATCAGTGAAGCGCAGGAACAGACGGAGATGCTGGAGCAGTTGTTGCTGCAGCTGGAAGACGATCCCGACAACCGGGAAGTGCTGGACGCCCTGTTTCGCTGCGCCCACACCGTGAAGGGTTCGGCAGGCATCTTTGGGTTGGATGCCGTGGTGGCTTTCACCCACCACGTTGAGACGCTGCTGGACCGCATGCGCGAAGGCGAGGTGGGGCTGACTCCCGCGCTCAGCACCTTGCTGCTCCAATGCAATGACCAGATCCGGCTGCTGGTGGATGCCGCATTGGGGGGCGATATTGCCGCCAGCCAGCCCGATCGGGACGCGCTGATTGTTCAACTCGCAAATTCGAGTGGAAAAGACCATCCAGCCGGCGTCAATACTGACTCGATAGCTACTATTTCAGTAGCGTCGCCGCGCTGGTATGTGTCTGCACGTTTTGGCCCCGACACTTTTCGCAATGGCATGGACCCGCTGGCCATCGTCAATTATCTTGCCGGTCTGGGCCAGGTGGCTGCGGTAGCCTGCGACACCCAGCGCCCGCCAGGCCTGGAGGTGCTGGATGCCGAGTCATGCTACCTGCACCTGCTGCTGGCACTGGACAGCAATGCCAGCCAAGACCAGATGGAGGGTGCGTTCAGCTTTGTGCGGGACGACTGCCAGCTGGGGCTGGTAGGGCCCGAAGCGGGCCGGGCCGGGTTGCTGGCGCTGCAGGCGGGTTTGTCGGAAAGTCCGCTGCTGGCGCAAGCGCTGGCAAGCATGGCCGGACTGGAAGAAATGGCCGATGAGATCGTTACGCCTGCCACGCCCAGTGCATCGGCAGTCGCCACGGTGGCCACAGGCACGTCGGCCCCGCGCACCGCGAAGGCGACAGAAACACATGGAGGCGAGGACCAGCGCTTCATTCGGGTCCAGGCCGACCGGCTCGATGCAGTGATCAACCTGCTCGGTGAGCTGGTGATCGCCGGCGCCGGTGCCTCGCTGCTGGCCCGCCAGACCCGCCAGGGCACATTGATTGAGGCCAACCAGCAGATCACGCGGCTGATTGAGGAAATCCGCAACGGAACGCTGCAGCTGCGCATGGTTCCGATCGGTGAAACCTTTTCGCGTTTTCGTCGCGTGGTACGTGACACCGCTTCGGAGCTGGGCAAGGACGTAGCGCTGGAAATTGTGGGTGGCGAAACCGAGCTCGACAAATCGGTGGTGGAGCGGATTGCTGATCCACTCATGCACCTGGTGCGCAACGCGCTCGACCACGGGCTGGAAGCGCCGGATGCACGAGCCAGTGCCGGCAAAACGACCCAGGGCACGCTGACACTGTCGGCCTGCCACGAATCCGGCAGCATTTTGATCCGCATCAGTGACGACGGCCGCGGCATTTCCCGGGAGCGGGTACTGAACCGTGCCTGGGAGCGCGGCCTGGTGGAGCGCGGCGTGACGCCGCCCGACGCCGAAATCCTGAAACTGATTTTTGCCCCTGGCTTCTCTACCGCCGAACAGGTTACCAACCTGTCGGGACGCGGCGTGGGCATGGATGTCGTGCGCCGCAACATTGAAGCCCTGCGGGGCTCGGTCACCGTGAGCAGCGAAGAAGGCCATGGCAGCACCATTGAAATCCGGCTGCCTCTCACCCTGGCCATCATCGACGGCTTTCTGGTGGCGGTGGGTGCCAGCAAATTCATCTTTCCGCTGGAAGCCGTGGTCGAAGTCATTGAAACCCGGCCGACTGCATCGGCGGTGGACGAGCGGGGCCGCTCCGTGGTCGAGCTGCGCGGCCAGGTGTTGCCCGTTGTCAGCCTGCGTGCCCTGTACGCACTCGATTCCCCCGAGCCCGAGCGCGTAAGCGTAGTGGTCATGCAGGCCGGTGGCAAACGCTACGGCGTGGTGGTCGACCAGCTGCTGGGCCAGCACCAGACCGTTATCAAACCGCTGGGCCGCATGTTTCGCAGCCTGCGCGGCATGTCGGGGTCTTCCATTCTCGGCAACGGCGAAGTCGCCCTGATCTTTGACGTGAACTCCCTGAGCCAGCTTGCCGCCGAGCAAGCCTTCAGCTCTCTTCCATCCCTGCGGGATTCCAGCGCGCTGGGCCGCACCCACTGATTTTTTGCAAGAAGGACACACAAAATGACTGACACCAATACCTCATGGGTGGCCCGCCTGTTTGCGGGCAAGCAGATTCAGCAGGCGCTGGACGCCGCCCAAAAATGCGAACAATCGCGCTTGGGCACCGAAGCCACCGTGGCTGAAATGAAGGTGCGCATGGCTGAAATGGAGGCCGAGCTGAAGGTGCGTACCGACATCATGAACGTGACAAGCATCGTTTCCGAGTCGGACAAAAAGGGCGACATCCTCAGTATTAACGAAAAGTTCATCGAGGTCTCCAAGTACAGCAGGCAGGAGCTGATCGGGCAGCCGCACAACACCACCCGCCACCCCGACATGCCCAAGGACACCTTCAAGCAACTGTGGTCCACCATAGGGCGGGGTGAGATTTTTCGCGGCAAGATCAAGAACCGCGCAAAAGACGGTACCCCTTACTACGTGGACGCAGTCATTGCGCCCATCCTGGGCGAAAACGGCAAGCCAATGAAGTACCTGGGGGTGCGCTACGACATCACCGAAGCCGAACTGGAACGCCAGAACGCCCGCGGCATATTGGATGCGATCAACTCCTCGTATGCCTACATCGAGTTTGATCTCCGGGGCCACATACTGCATGCCAACAGCAACTTCCTCAGCGTGACCGGCTACCAACTCGATGAAATCAAGGGTAAGCACCACAGGACATTTGTCGAGCCATCATTGGCGGCGTCGGTTGAATACCGCCAGTTCTGGCAAGACCTGAACGACGGGAAACCACAAAGTGCGGTGTTCAAGCGCATTACAAAAAGCGGCAAGGAAATTTGGATCCAGGCTGTGTATGCACCGGTCAAAGACGAAATGGACCGGGTCACAAAGATCGTCAAAATTGCCACCGACGTGACCCAGTCGCGCCTGCAGGAAGCCGACCTCTCCGGTCAACTGGCCGCCATTGGCAAGGCCCAGGCGGTGATCGAGTTCACGCTGGACGGGAAAATCCTCAACGCCAACGAAAACTTTCTGGGCGCACTGGGCTATTCACTGGCAGAAATTAAGGGGCAACACCACAGCATGTTTGTTGATCCTGCGCACCGCAACAGTGTGGAGTACCGCCTTTTTTGGGAGAAGCTGGGTCGCGGTGAATTCGACGCGGGCCAGTACAAACGCGTCACCAAAACGGGTCGGGAGATCTGGATTCAGGCCTCGTATAACCCCATCATGGATTTGAATGGTAAGCCCTTCAAGGTTGTCAAATACGCTACGGACACCACCGCCCAGGTGATGGCCGCGAACATGCTGACGCAGGCGGTCGAGCAGGCACAGCATGTGACATCGGCCGCGCGTGATGGCGATCTGGGCCAGCGTATTCCGCTGGAAGGCAAGAGTGGGCCCATTGAAGTGCTGTGCTCTGGAGTCAATTCGCTGATGGAGACCACTGGCGTGATCTTTGCCGATGTGGGCCGCGTATTTGGCGCACTGTCCGCCGGCGACCTGTCGCAGCGCATTACCCGTGACTACGCGGGTGTCTTCGGGCAGGTGAAAGACGATGCCAATGCCACCAGCGAAAAGCTGGCCAATATTATCGAAGACGTAGGCCGGGTATTCAGCGGTATGGCGGCGGGAGATTTGGGCCAGCGCATTACACGCGACGCAGAAGGTACCTTCGACCAGGTGAAGAACGATGCAAATGCCACTTGCGAGAAGCTGGCCAGCATTATTGAGGAAGTCCGCGCCGCCGCCGATGCCTTGACCGGTGCCGCGAACCAGGTGAGCGCCACTGCACAAAGTCTGTCGCAATCGGCCAGTGAGCAGGCGTCGTCGGTGGAAGAAACAACGGCGTCCATTGATCTCATGTCCGCTTCTATCTCACAGAACAGCGACAACGCCAAAGTGACCGACAGCATGGCCACGAAGGCGAGCAAAGAAGCGGGTGATGGCGGCGCTGCGGTGACCCAGACAGTGGCCGCCATGAAGCAGATCGCGGCCAAGATCAGCATCGTGGACGACATCGCCTATCAGACGAATTTGCTGGCACTTAACGCGGCCATCGAGGCAGCCCGCGCAGGCGAGCACGGCAAGGGCTTTGCGGTAGTGGCAGCCGAGGTGCGGAAGCTGGCCGAGCGCAGCCAGGAAGCTGCCAAGGAGATTGGCGACCTGGCGGGCAATTCTGTATCTACCGCCGAACGTGCCGGCAAGCTGCTCGACGAGATTGTTCCGTCGATCCAGAAAACGTCCGAGCTGGTTCAGGAAATTGCGGCAGCGTCGTCCGAGCAAAGCCAGTCGGTGACCCAGATCGGTGGTGCCATGTCCCAGCTAAGCAAGGCCACACAGCAAAATGCATCCGCCTCGGAAGAGCTTGCAGCAACCTCTGAAGAGCTTTCGGGCCAGGCTGAGCAATTGCAACAGTCAGTAGCTTTTTTCAATAACGGCAGTGAAGCTGCGCCCACCGCCAAAAAGAGCCGTGCAGACACCGATGGCGCTCCCAAGCGTCGGGCAGTCAACACGCCCAACCTGCGCGTGGCGGCCGCCTCCAGCGGTGCGGCCCGGGCGGTGAACAGCAACTTCCGCCCTTACTGAGCAGACGGCCATGCGAACTGAACACAACACTCCTGGTCAGCGTGCCGCAGTGGTGGATGTACCGGCGCAGTACCTCACATTCGCGCTGGGTGGCGAAGTATTCGCGATGGACATTCGCACGGTACGCGAGATCATCCAGTACGGCCCGATGACAACCGTCCCCCTGATGCCGGGCTTTGTACGCGGCGTCATCAATCTGCGTGGCGCGGTGGTGCCAGTAATAGATCTGCAGGCCCGTTTTGGCCGGGCCTCTGCCACGGTGAGCAAGAAAACCTGCATCGTGATTTTTGATGCCATACGCGATGGCGAGCGCGTCGAACTGGGCCTGTTGGTCGACGCGGTGAGCGAGGTCATAGAGATCCCCGCCGAGCAGATCGAACCACCCCCCAATTTCGGTACGGTGGTTCGGCGGGATTTCATCCGCGGCATGGGCAAGGTCGCCAGCCGTTTTGTCATCATCATTGAGCCAGACAAGGCGTTTGACGTGGAAGACATGGCGCGGCTGTGCGAGCACTCCCAGGAAACCCAGGTCCACTGAGCTCGCCCGTGTGCGGCCCTGCAGTACGAGGCCTGAACTTAGTAACCGATTAAAGAGGAGCGCCATGGAAGCCCTGCGTGACGATACATTCCGCAAAATCACCGGCCTGATGTACCAGGCGATTGGCTTGTCCTTCGCGGAGAGCAAGAAGCCACTGGTGTCTTCGCGCCTGGCGTCGCGAATCCAGCGACTGGGAATGCAGGGGTTTGACGACTATCTGGATCTGATTTCCAGCGAAAGCGATGGTGGCGAGTTCCAGATGGCGATTGACCTTCTGACCACCAACGAGACTTATTTTTTTCGTGAGCCTGCGCATTTCGAGCTGCTCGCCAACGAACTTGTCCGTCTGCGTGGACAGAAGATTTCCGTCTGGAGTGCTGCAAGCTCTTTCGGAGACGAGGCCTACAGCGTGGCCATGCTGATGTCGGACCTGCAGCAGCAGGGGCGAGTGGGCTCGGAATGGTCGGTTCTGGGTACCGATATCAGCGACCGGGTACTGCGCAGCGCCAGCGAGGCGATCTTCCCCGAGGACCGGTTGCGCGAGGTGACGCCAGAACGTTTGCGTCGCTACTGCCTGCGCGGCGAGGGCAGCTCCGAGGGGCTGGTTCAAATGCATCCGCGTATCCGCGAACGGGTTCAATTTGGGCAATTGAATCTGTGCCAGGCGATTGAAGACATTGGGCCGTTTGACGTTATTTTCCTGCGCAATGTGCTGATTTATTTTGATGCGCAAACCAAACGCGACGTCGTAGACCGGGTGTTGACGCAATTGCGTCCTGGCGGCCTCTTGTTTATTGGGACGGCCGAAGGCCGGGTACCGTGCAACACCCCATTGCAATCGGTGGCGCCGGGTGCCTTCCGAAAGGTAGCCGCATGAGCGCTGTCACCATGCATACGCTGCATCCTGGCGATGTGGTTTGTGGAGAACGGGGCGACAGGCTGGAAACCCTGCTGGGTTCCTGCGTGGCCATTATCCTTACCGATCCCCGGCGCACGCTGGGTGCCATGTGCCATATCGTTCATGCATCGCCTGCGCCTGGCGGTACGGGCGACAGCACTGCGCACGCCGCCAATGCGCTGGAGGCCATGTACAGCCAGTTGCGCCGGCATGGCATCAATCCGCAGCTTTGCGAAGCGTATGTTTACGGCGGCGGCAACATGTTTCCGGATTTGTTTCCCCGCTCCCATGTGGGTGAGGTAAACGCCCGTTGGGCCCTGAGAGCTTTAGCCGAAGACGGGATCGCCGTGGTGGCCCAGGATCTGGGCGGAGCGAGCTACCGGCGTCTTGGCTGGACTGTAGGGGCCGCGAGTCCCGAGGTCAAAACTGTCCGTGTACAGGAACTGCAATGACGATTCAAGTCTACGTGGTGGACGATTCCGCCGTGGTTCGCCAAACCGTAATGCACCTTCTGCAGGGAGATCCGGAAATCACCTTGATGGGGAGTGCGCCTAACCCTTTGATTGCGGGTCCTGCCATCCGAAAGCAGCGCCCTGACGTTCTGCTGCTGGACATTGAAATGCCCGGTATGGATGGGCTCACTTTTTTACGCCAGATCATGGCCGAACAGCCTATTCCCACCGTGATTTGCTCTACCCTTACCGAAAAGGGCAGCGAGGTGGCGCTGGAAGCGCTTTCTGCGGGTGCTGTGGCAGTTGTAGCCAAGCCGAGGCTGGGACTCAAACAATTTCTGGAGGAATCGCGGCGCGAGTTGGTGCAGACGCTCAAGAGCGCTGCCCGTGCCAACCCCCGTGGGGCATTGGCACGGAAAAGCCAGCCTGTGGCGCGGCCGGCTACCAGCACACCGCTGGGCGGCTTGCACGCCCTTGCAGTCAATAAGCCTGTGGTAATCGGAAGCTCCACTGGCGGTACGCAGGCGCTGGAGCTGATCATTACGGCGCTGCCTGCGGACAGTCCTGGCATCGCGGTAGTGCAGCACATGCCAGAAAAGTTCACCGCCATGTACGCCCAGCGCTTGAATGGTCTGTGTGCAGTCAACGTCCGGGAAGCAAAGGACGGGGACCGGCTGGAGCGCGGGGTTGTTTTAATTGCCCCGGGAGGCCGGCATCTGCAGTTGCGCAAGGCCGGAGGGCAGTACTTTGCGCGGGTCATCGACGGCCCCCCGGTGAACCGCCACAAGCCCTCGGTTGATGTGTTGTTCAAGTCGGCGGCCGAATGCGCCGGCAAGGACCTGTTGGCCATCATCCTGACCGGGATGGGGGATGACGGTGCCCGTGGTATCAAGCAGTTGCACGACGGCGGCGCCCGTACGATTGCGCAGGACGAGGCATCGTGTGTGGTGTTCGGTATGCCCAAGGAGGCTATCAAGCTGGGTGCCATCGACGAAGTTCTGCCCCTGGACCGGGTCGCTGGCTCCATCGTCCAGTTTGACGCGCGCGGCTGAAATCAACCGTTGCGGACGTTGGTGACCGGGCCTGCCGCAGGCGGTGTAACAGCCTCTCGCCGCGACCGCCGGAAGGGCTCCCTGCTTCAAATACAATGGCGGGCTGTGCAAAACAAGGCCTTTGTACGCGCCCAGCGCTGTTGCGCCTGCCTTGTTGTGCGGTAGTTTTTACCCCGCGTCCTGAGTGACCTATCCCTGAAGCGGGGGCGCAGACTTGCTGCCGCCTGCAAACAACCCGCTAATTGGAGCTGAAGATGACCGTGACTGTAGAGACCCTCGAAAAACTGGAACGAAAAATTACGCTGACCCTTCCGGTTGGGACCATCCAGTCTGAAGTGAACACACGTCTCAAGCGCCTTGCCCGTACGGTGAAGATGGACGGGTTTCGGCCTGGCAAAGTGCCGATGAATGTGGTGACCCAGCGCTATGGATACTCGGTGCACTATGAAGTAATGAACGACAAGGTCGGCGAGGCTTTTGCCATCGCTGCCAACGAGGCGAAACTGCGCGTGGCCGGCCAGCCCAAAATTACCGAGAGCGAAACGGCGCCGGAAGGTGCAATGGCTTTCGACGCGATCTTCGAGGTATTTCCCGAAGTGAAGATCGGCGACCTGACGGCGGCCGAAGTAGAGAAGACCACCGCTGAGGTCGGCGACTCTGCCATCGACAAAACCCTGGATATCCTGCGCAAACAGCGTCGGACTTTTGCCCAGCGCGCACAGGATGCTGCTGCGCAGGACGGTGATCGTGTGACGGTTGATTTTGAGGGCAAAGTGGATGGCGAACCATTTCAGGGTGGCAAGGCCGAAGCCTTCCAGTTTCTGGTGGGCGAAGGGCAGATGCTCAAGGAATTCGAAGATGCTGTGCGTGGCATGAAGTCCGGCGAAAGCAAAACTTTCCCCTTGGCCTTCCCTGGGGATTACCACGGCCAGGACGTCGCTGGAAAGACGGCCGATTTCCTGGTGACGGTGAAGAAAATTGAAGCGGCCCATTTGCCCGAGGTGGACGAGGCACTCGCCAAGTCGCTGGGCATTGCAGACGCTACCGTTGAGGGCTTGCGCGCCGACATTCGCAAGAATCTGGAGCGCGAAGTGAAATTCCGCCTCCTGGCGCGCAACAAGCAAGCAGTCATGACCGCGCTGGTAGGCGCTGCCGAACTGGATCTGCCCAAGGCAAGTGTGGAAGCCGAGCTGGGGCGCCTGCTGGACGGTGCCCGTGCCGACCTGAAACAGCGCGGCATCAAGGACGCTGATAAAGCTCCTATCCCCGAAGAGATGTTCCGGCCCGAAGCCGAGCGCCGCGTTCGGCTGGGTCTGGTGGTGGCCGAGCTGGTCCGCTCCAACAACCTGGCGGCAACCCCCGAGCAGATCAAGTCCCATGTGGACGAACTCGCAGGCAGCTACGAAAAGCCGGCCGACGTGGTTCGCTGGTATTACAGCGACCCCAAGCGCATGCAGGAAGTGCAAGGGATCGTGTTGGAAAACAATGTCACCGATTTTGTTTTGGCCCGTGCCAAAGTGACAGAAAAAGCCCTTTCGTTTGACGAGTTGATGGGACAAGGCGGCTAAGCAGCTTCTTTTCCCTCCGCCGACAGGCATGGGGCTTGTGCTTGCGGGCGCAGGCCCCATTTATTTTCGGTACAGTCAGAAATTATCTGGAGAAATCATGAACGTCGGATACGGATCGTTGGAAACGCAGGGCTTGGGCATGGTGCCCATGGTTATCGAGCAGTCGGGACGTGGCGAGCGGTCCTATGACATCTACTCGCGCCTGCTGAAGGAGCGGGTCATCTTTTTGGTCGGCCCGGTGAATGACCAGACCGCCAACCTGGTGGTGGCGCAGTTGCTTTTTCTGGAAAGCGAAAACCCGGACAAGGACATCTCGTTTTACATCAACTCGCCCGGCGGTTCGGTCACGGCGGGCATGGCCATCTATGACACCATGCAGTTCATCAAGCCGGATGTATCTACCCTTTGCTGTGGCATGGCGGCCAGCATGGGCGCATTCCTGCTGGCGGCGGGCACCAAGGGCAAGCGGTTCTCGCTGCCAAACTCGCGCGTCATGATCCACCAGCCTTCGGGTGGTGCGCATGGCCAAGCGACCGATATCGAAATCCACGCCCGGGACATCCTGAAAACACGTGACCAGCTCAACCGTATTCTGGCGGCCAATACGGGCCAGCCGTTGGACAAGATTGAGCGCGATACCGAGCGCGACTATTTCATGTTTGCCGACGACGCGAAAGAGTATGGCCTGGTGGACCAGGTGCTTGCAAAACGGCCATAAGTGCCAGATTGTTGGGTTGCGCCAGGGCAACGGCGTTTTCCGCCCCGGAAAACGCCGTTTTTATTTGGTTATCATTGAAAAATCCGCGTAACAAGGCGTTGCCACATGGCTGAGAAAAAAGGCGCTTCCGCCGAGAAAACCCTGTACTGCTCCTTCTGTGGCAAAAGCCAGCACGAAGTTAAAAAGCTGATCGCAGGGCCTTCGGTATTTATTTGTGATGAATGCATAGACCTGTGCAATGACATCATTCGCGACGAGCTGCCAGCTGCAGACACTCTGGGGGATTCGCGCGGCGAATTGCCTACGCCTTCGGCCATCAAGGCCAACCTTGACAATTACGTCATCGGTCAGGACCAGGCCAAGCGCCTGTTGTCAGTAGCGGTCTACAACCATTACAAACGGCTGAATCACAAGGACAAGGCCAAGAAGGACGATGTTGAACTCAGCAAGAGCAACATCCTGCTGATAGGCCCTACCGGCTCGGGCAAAACGCTGCTGGCACAAACCCTGGCCCGTATGCTTAATGTGCCTTTTGTCATGGCCGATGCCACCACGCTGACCGAGGCGGGTTACGTGGGCGAAGATGTTGAAAACATCATCCAGAAGCTACTGCAAAGTTGTAATTACGAGGTGGAGCGGGCCCAGCGAGGAATTGTCTACATCGATGAAATAGACAAGATTTCGCGCAAATCGGACAACCCCTCCATCACCCGAGACGTCTCCGGTGAAGGCGTACAGCAGGCCTTGCTCAAACTCATCGAAGGTACGATGGCCAGCGTGCCTCCTCAGGGCGGGCGCAAACACCCGAACCAAGACTTTCTGCAGATTGATACCACCAACATTTTGTTCATTTGTGGCGGCGCATTTGCAGGTATTGAAAAAGTCATCGAGAACCGCACGGAGGCCTCGGGTATTGGCTTTGGCGCCTCGGTCAAAAGCAAGGCCGAGCGCACCTTGACGGACATGTTCAAGGAGGTCGAGCCAGAGGATTTGATCAAATTTGGCCTGATTCCCGAGCTGGTGGGCCGTATGCCTGTGGTCGCCACGCTGGCAGAGCTGAGCGAAGATGCGCTGGTGCAAATCCTGACCGAACCCAAAAACGCGCTGGTCAAGCAATACGGAAAACTGTTGGCAATGGAAGGGGTAGACCTGGAAATTCGTCCTGCAGCGCTGCGTGCTATTGCCAAGAAGGCATTGGCCCGTAAAACCGGTGCCCGTGGCCTGCGGTCCATTCTGGAGCAGTCGCTCATGGACACCATGTTTGATCTGCCCAACACCTCCAATGTCGACAAGGTCGTGGTGGATGAGTCCACGATTGATGAAAACAAGCCGCCTCTGCTGGTATACCGTGAAGCGGCGAAAAAGGCCTGATATTCGGCGAATCTTTACCGGCCTGCCGTGGTCAGATGCGCAATTGCAAGTCAGCCTTGCAATTTGAGTTCTGACCTCCACTATCCATAGCAACGTTCAAGGTAAAAAATGTCTGGCCATACACCGTTGCCCTCTACCCCCCTAGACCTCCCACTGCTGCCACTGCGCGACGTGGTGGTTTTCCCCCACATGGTGATCCCGCTGTTTGTCGGACGCCCCAAAAGCATCAAGGCGCTTGAGGCGGCCATGGAGGCCGAACGCAAGATCATGCTGGTTGCCCAAAAGACGGCGGCCAAAGACGAACCCGACGTCTCCGACATGTTCGAAGTGGGGTGTCTTTCGACCATTCTCCAGATGCTCAAGCTTCCCGACGGTACCGTCAAGGTCCTGGTGGAGGGCCAGCAGCGTGCCAAGGTCAATTCCATCGCCGATGGCGAAATGCACTTCACTGCGAACGTCACCCCGGTTGATCCTGCTATCGAAGCAGGCGGCAAGGGCAGTGAGGTGGAGGCGTTGCGCCGGGCAGTGATGCAGCAATTTGACCAGTACGTCAAATTGAACAAAAAAATCCCGCCCGAAATTCTGACGTCCATCTCCAGTATTGACGACCCTGGACGGCTGGCAGACACCATCGCAGCCCATTTGCCGCTGAAGCTTGATAACAAGCAAACGGTACTGGAACTGGCGGAAGTCAAGAATCGTCTGGAAAACCTTTTCGGCCAACTTGAGCGCGAGGTGGACATTCTTAACGTTGACAAGAAAATCCGTGGCCGCGTCAAGCGGCAGATGGAGAAGAACCAGCGTGACTTCTATCTGAACGAACAGGTCAAGGCCATCCAAAAAGAGCTTGGAGAAGGCGAAGAGGGGGCGGACATTGAGGAGATCGAGAAAAAGATCAAGCTCGCCAAGATGCCCAAGGATGCGCTCAAGAAAGCAGAGAGCGAACTCAAAAAACTCAAGCTGATGTCGCCCATGTCCGCAGAAGCGACAGTGGTACGCAATTACATTGACGTTCTGGTTGGCCTGCCTTGGGCCAAGAAAACCAAGATCAAACACGATCTGGGCAATGCGGAAGCGGTACTCAATGAAGACCACTACGGTCTGGAAAAGGTAAAGGACCGCATTGTTGAATACCTCGCGGTGCAGCAGCGTGTCGACAAGGTCAAGGCGCCCATCCTGTGTCTGGTAGGGCCTCCTGGGGTTGGCAAAACCTCGCTGGGCCAGTCGATTGCCAAGGCTACCGGTCGCAAGTATGTGCGGGTGGCGTTGGGCGGTATGCGTGACGAAGCGGAAATCCGGGGCCATCGCCGTACTTACATCGGCGCCATGCCTGGCAAGGTACTGCAGAGCCTGTCCAAAGTCGGTACCCGCAATCCTCTTTTCCTGCTGGACGAAATTGACAAGCTGGGGACCGATTTCCGTGGTGACCCCTCAAGCGCACTGCTGGAGGTGCTGGACCCGGAGCAAAACCATACCTTTGGAGACCACTACGTAGAAGTCGACTTCGACTTGAGCGACGTCATGTTTGTTGCCACCTCCAATTCAATGAACATCCCGCCTGCGTTGCTGGATCGTATGGAGGTGATTCGCCTTGCGGGTTATACGGAAGACGAGAAAACCAACATCGCGCTGCGTTATTTGTTGCCCAAACAACTCACCAACAACGGCGTCAAAGAAGAAGAGTTGTTGGTCACCGAAGAAGCCGTACGCGACATCGTCCGCTACTACACGCGTGAGTCGGGCGTGCGCTCGCTGGAACGCGAGTTGTCCAAGATCTGCCGCAAGGTGGTGAAAGGGCTGCAGCTGAAAAAAATGACGCCGCAGGTCAAAGTCACTGGTGAAAATCTGAACGAATTTCTGGGAGTGCGGAAGCACGACTTCGGTCGAGCCGAAAAACAGAACCAGGTGGGTCAGGTGGTGGGGCTTGCCTGGACCCAGGTGGGTGGCGACCTGCTCACCATCGAGGCCGCCGTCATGCCGGGCAAAGGCGTCATCACCCGCACTGGCTTGCTGGGCGATGTGATGAAAGAGTCAGTGGAGGCGGCCCGCACTGTGGTGCGCAGCCGCTCGCGCCGGCTCGGTATCAAGGATGAATTGTTCGAGAAGCACGACATCCACATCCACGTTCCCGATGGGGCTACCCCCAAGGATGGGCCAAGCGCGGGTGCAGCCATGACCACCGCGTTTGTGTCTGCGCTGACCGGGATCCCCGTGCGGGCTGATGTAGCGATGACGGGTGAGATTACCTTGCGCGGTGAAGTGACCGCCATCGGTGGGTTGAAAGAGAAATTGCTCGCAGCCTTGCGCGGCGGCATCAAGACAGTGCTCATCCCGGAAGAGAATGCCAAAGACCTTCAGGAAATACCCGAGAACGTGAAGAACGGATTGGAGATTGTTCCGGTCAAGTGGATTGACCAGGTGCTTGATATCGCCCTGGAACGCAGCCCAACTCCGCTGCCCGAAGACGAGCCTGCCGAAGTTGCTGCAACTACGGCGGCGCCTGCGGTGGAAGCGGGCTCGATAAAGCACTAAAATTTTTACGCGCAAAGGAAAACAGGTTTTTATTTGCGCTATAATTTGAGGCTGTAATCGCGGGAGTAGCTCAGTTGGTAGAGCGCAACCTTGCCAAGGTTGAGGTCGAGAGTTCGAGACTCTTCTCCCGCTCCAAATTAAAAGGGCAGCACTTCAAAATGCTGTCCTTTTTTCTTAGGGTTCTGTCCTGTACCGAGGGCGGCATGCGGCGCGGTAGCAAAGCGGTTATGCAGTGGATTGCAAATCCATCCAGGGCGGTTCGACTCCGCCCCGCGCCTCCATCATCGATCAATACGAAAGCCTGCCCCGGAAACGGCGCGGGCTTTTTGCTGGGCTTCGGTAAACATCGTTACACCGCCCGCTGCATTGCCGTGTCCCCAAAAATAGTATGGGGGTAGCGGAGCCGCCCGGTCCTAACCGGAAGAAAACCATCGGTTTTCTTTGGCTTTTTAATCCATGGACCATCTTCAGTCTGGTCACACTCTCGGTGGTATCGTCATTGGATGGCACGGAGTAAGACAATGCAGAATTGGGATGGTATGGGTAGAGTGGCTATCGTTTTGGCGTTGGTATGCGCGCAGGATTTATCTATTGCCAGCACCAATATGCCGGGGCGAACCGAGAGCGCCTACCAGGAGGCACGGGTTGCTGTAGTGCGCCGAACGGCAGAAACCTTGAAGCGTCAGGCGCGCAGCCCCGACACGGTTGTGTTCGAGCGCATGCGTACAAATCGCAGCGGCACCGTGGTGTGTGCGCTGTACAGCGCACGCAACCTGATGGGTAGAACAAGTACATGGTCTATCGTCTCCATCAACGACAGAATCTCAAACGACAATCCCGAACTGGTAAAAAAGCATTGTCGGAGCGACATGGTCGATATGCTTTACGCCGCCAGATAGGCGGGGCAGCTTCTTTGCCGTTGCTTGGTGCCCGGGACCGGGGTCGAACCGGTACGCCCCTTATGCAGGAAAGCGGCGGATTTTAAGTCCGCAGTGTCTACCAATTTCACCACCCGGGCGACACTACCATTCGAGTTTAACGGCTCCACCGCAGAGGCTTGGTAGGTGTGCCTGGTGAAATGCTTGAGCGCGGACCGCAACCGGCTATAAAAATCTTTCCAGCAGTTTTCGAGAAGAACGGTCCAGCGCGTACATGTCGCGTACCAGGAACTGCATGCCATGTTCCGTAGTAATCAGCAGCCGGGGGCTGGCGAGCCTGCGAATGTCTTCTTCGCCTTTCAAGGTGAAACGCGTAGCACCGCGATCGGTTTGTACCTCCCAGAGGCTGGGAGTCGAGAAGGTCGACACGGCAAAAATTTGCTGGATTTCAGGGAGAAATTCCCGGCTTGCAAGTTCTTCTTCCAGCAGCGTGCGCAACGCGCCGGGTAAATGCTGTGGGTCTTCAATCCACGCAATTTCCTGACCTTCGGCATTGATCAACGACAGGCCTTCGCCCGGCGCGGTGATTGGAAATGCACGTACCGGCACAACACCCGTGTGCGTTCCGGCTACAGCGCTGTGGAATACCAATCGGCCCGCTGCATTGCGCTCCATCGTAAAGTCCAGGGCGGGGGGCGGGAAAACCGTTTTGTCCATCACACTGCTCCTGCCGGATGCGCCGCGGGGGCCTGGGCCGGGGTGGGCAGCAAGGCGTCCTCATCCTCTGCCTCCACCCGCCGCAGCTGGGCCTCGTACAACCGCCAGTACGCGCCTTGCTGGGCAATCAGCGCATCGTGTGGTCCCACCTCCACCACCTGGCCGCGGTCCATGACTACCAGCCTATTGGCCTTGCGCAGCGTGGACAGGCGGTGTGCAATGGCAATCGTTGTTCGGCCCTGGACAAGATTGTCGAGTGCCTTTTGAATCTCTTTCTCCGTTTCCGTGTCCACCGACGACGTCGCCTCGTCAAGAATCAGAATCCGGGGATCGATCAGCAGTGCCCGTGCGATGGAAATACGTTGGCGCTCGCCGCCCGACAGGCCTTGACCCCGTTCGCCTACCAGCGAGTCGTAGCCCTGCGGCAGGCGCAGGATGAATTCATGCGCGTGGGCTGCGCGTGCAGCAGCAATGATTTCCTGCCGGGTGGCGTCAGGTCTGCCGTACGCAATGTTCTCGGCAATCGTGCCAAAAAACAGAAACGGCTCCTGCAGTACCAGACCGATATGGCGGCGGTAGTCGGCCACGCCAAAACGCCGTATATCTACACCGTCGACGCGGATGGAGCCATCGGTAACGTCGTAGAAGCGGCAGAGCAAATTGACCAGTGTGCTTTTGCCTGAGCCGCTGTGGCCTACCAGCCCGATCATCTCTCCGGGCGCAATGTCCAGGTCAAGACCGCGAATCACCGAGCGGCTGCCGTAGCGAAAACCAATGCCTCGCATCTCGATTCGGCCCTGCACCGCCTCCAGCCGGACCGGCTGCGCTGGTTCGGGTACGTTCGATACATGGTCAAGTATGTCGAAAATCCGTTTGGCGCCGGCAGCAGCTTTCTGTGTGACTGAGACGATGCGGCTCATCGAGTCGAGCCGTGTATAGAAGCGGCCGATGTAGGCGATGAATGCAGTCAAGACCCCCACGGTGATTTCGCCGCGCGATACCTGCCAGACACCGAATCCCCAGACCACCAGCAGGCCAATTTCGGTGAGCAATGAGACCGTAGGTGAAAACAGTGCCCAGGTCTTGTTGAGCTTGTCGTTCACTTCCAGATTGTGCCGGTTGGCATCCCGGAAACGCTGTGCTTCCCGCCGCTCCTGGGCAAAGGCTTTCACCACGCGAATGCCGGGGATGGTGTCGGCCAGCACATTGCTGACCTCTGACCAGACGCGGTCGATTTTCTCGAAACCGGTACGCAGGCGGTCACGCACGATGTGGATCATCCAGGCGATGAAGGGCAGAGGCAGCAGCGTGACCACCGCGAGCCAGGGGTTGATGCTGAACAGGATGATGGCCGTCATGGCGATCATGAGTACATCGGTCGCAAAATCCAGCGCGTGCAGCGACAGGAAAACACAGATGCGGTCAGTTTCCGAGCCAATGCGGGCCATCAGGTCGCCAGTGCGTTTGCCGCCGAAGTAGTCCAGGGACAGGCCCAGCAGGTGGTCAAACGTCGTGGTGCGCAAGTCTGCACCAATGCGTTCTGACACCAGCGCCAGCAGATAGGTGCGCGCCCAGTTCAAGCCCCAGGCGGCGACCGCAGCGCCCAACAAGCCCAACAAATAGCCCGTAACCAGCGAGGGATCGATCTTCTGGCCGTTCTGAAAGGGAATCAGGACATCGTCCATCAGCGGGATGGTCAGATAGGGCGGCACCAGCGTTGCGGCGGTAGAAGCCAGTGTCAGGGCGAAGCCGGCCGCCAGTTGTTTACGGTAGGGTCGCGCAAAGCGCCACAAACGCAAGAGCACCCAGGTCGACGGTATTTCCTGTGTTTCCCGGCCGCACAGGCTGCAGTCGTCGGAATCAGGCGGCAGCGGGGCCTTGCAGCTTGGGCACAGGGTCAGGTCGTCGTCAGGCGCAGCCTGGCCTGTGGCCAGGGCGGCTTGCTGCAGCTCGAACAGATGGGCAAAGCGCAGCACCTGCACGTTCAATCCCAGCGTAAAGCGCCATACGCCCAGGCGAGACGGCCCCCTGTGCAGTTCCAGGCTTCCAACGCCGGCATGGTCAAAGTGGCGCAGAGAGAGTTCAGGCTGCAGCGGCCAGCGCGTCCAGGTCGTATTTTTTGCCTCGCGCGCCAGCAGTCCCCGGTCGGTCAATGCCAGAAATTCCTGGGAGAAGTGCAGTTGGCTGTCAAGGTCAACCGCCAGCAGGCCTAGCACGTTCTCGTCACTGGAGAGTTGTGCGCGCAGGTCGACCTGGGCAGACTCGAGATTTTTGCTGGAAGCGTCGACCATATGGGTGTGTTGCATTTGTTGCTTTTTGATTCCTGGCTGCGAAGCGGTACTCTGGCGCGCCCAGCGCAACGGAAGCCGCGCATTTTCGCTGAAACACGCATTGCAGGGGCCCAAGGGCGTGTTGCTACCCGACAATCCACCGTGTTCCCGACTACAACGTTTCAAGCCAGCCATTGGCCTACTCATCTGCCTCGAATCGGCTGACCATGAATCCCATACAAGACATCCAACTGCTGCGCGTCAACTACCTGCGCGGTCCCAATATCTGGACCTACCGCCCTGTGCTTGAGGTATGGCTCGATCTTGGCGAGCTGGAAAATTACCCTTCCCACCTGTTGCCCGGCTTTCCCGACAGGCTGGTGGCATTTCTTCCTGGACTGGTGGAGCACCACTGCGGTGTGGGTGAGCATGGCGGTTTCGTCCAGCGGCTGTACGAAGGCACCTGGAGTGGCCATGTACTGGAGCATGTAGTGATTGAGCTGCTCAATCTGGCCGGCATGCCTACCGGTTTTGGCCAGACCCGCAGCACGTCCCGGCAGGGTGTCTACCGCATGGTGTTTCGTGCCCGCGATGAGCAAGTCGCACGCACCGCGCTGGCCTGTGGCCACAGCCTGTTGATGGCCGCGATTCGCGGCGAGGCTTTTGAGGTAGCGCCGGCCGTGGCCCAGGTCAAATCGCAGATCGACGCCTGCTTCCTGGGGCCCAGCACTGCCTGTATCGTCGCTGCCGCCACCGACCGCAGTATTCCCCATCTCCGGCTCAATGACGGCAATCTGGTGCAGCTGGGCTACGGCGCTGCCCAGCGGCGTATCTGGACGGCCGAAACGGAGCGTACCAGCGCCATTGCCGAAGGCATTGCGCGCGACAAGGACCTCACCAAAAGCCTGCTCAAGTCCTGTGGTGTACCCGTGCCCGAAGGGGCGCGGGTTGAAAGCGCCGAGGCCGCCTGGGAGGCCGCGCTGGACATCGGCCTGCCGGTGGTGGTGAAGCCTTCTGACGGCAACCACGGGCGCGGCGTGTCGCTGGACCTCAAGCTCAGGCACGACGTCGAAGCCGCGTTCAATCTGGCACGCGAACATGGCAGCGAGGTGCTGGTGGAACGCTTCATCAAGGGTCATGAGCACCGCATGCTGGTGGTTGGCGGCAAGGTTGTCGCAGCCGCGCGCGGCGAGGCCGCCTGGGTGACGGGCGATGGCAAATCCACGGTGGTGCAGCTGGTGGATGCGCAGCTCAACACCGACCCCCGGCGTGGCCTCAACGAAGACGCACCCCTCAATCTGGTGGAAACGCGCGAAGACGAGGCCATTCTGCTGGATCTGCAGCGCCAGGGTCTGGGCCCCGATGCGGTGCCGGAGGCGGGCCGCCAGGTGCTGATCCAGCGTAATGGCAACGTCGCCATCGACTGCACCGACCAGGTCCATCCCGAGGTCGACTACGCGGTGTCGTTGGCCGCGCGTGCGGTGGGGCTCGACATCGCCGGCATTGATTTGGTCGCCTTGGACATTTCACAGCCGCTGCAGGCCCAAGGCGGTGCGATTGTGGAGGTCAATGCCGGCCCCGGTCTGCTGATGCATCTCAAGCCTGCGGAAGGCGTACCGCGCCCAGTAGGACGCGCCATCGTCGACCACCTTTTCCCCGAGGGGGAGAGCGGGCGCATTCCGGTGGTGGGAGTGGCCGGTTCTCGCAGCACACAAACCATTGCCCGTCTGGTGGGCTGGCTTTTGCACCTGAGCGGCGCACACGTGGGGCTGGCCTGCCGCGACGGCTTGTTTCTGGAGGGTCGCTGTGTGGCCGTAGCCGACCACGCCAACTGGGCATCGGGCCACCGTCTGCTGATGAACCAGGCGGTCGAGGCCGTGGTACTCGAGAACAGCGCAGCCTGCATTCTGCGGGATGGCCTCGCCTACGACCGCTGCCAGATTGGCATCGTCACCGACATGGACGGCTTTGAAGGATTGGCCGAATTTGACATCACTGCGCCGGAGCAACTGCACAAGGTACTGCGTACCCAGGTCGATGTGGTGCTGTCGGGCGGCCTGGCGGTCTTGAATGCCGAGGAGCCTGCCGTGGTGGAACTTGGACCGCTGTGCGACGGTGGGGTATTGCTGTATGCCCACGACCCCGCCCCGCTTGCCGCGCACCGTGAGACGGGGGGTAAGGCCGTATTTGTACGCGACCACAGTCTGGTCATGGCCACCGGGACTGCGGAAACCCAGTTTGTGGCGCTTGCCGGCCCCGGGCTGCAGGGGGCGTTGGGACGGGAGCGGTTGCCCAGCGTGCTTGCCGCCGCTTCTGCCGCGTGGGCCCTGGGTGTGGCACCGGACCTGATCTCCGCCGGGCTCGAAACTTTCCAGTGGGCCCCACCAGCGGCTGCGCCCCTTCGCGGTACGCAGGTGAGTGCCTGAACCTGGCTACAGACAACGAAAGACATTTGTGGAAATTTCCCGCATCCGCGCCCTTCGGGGGCCGAATCTCTGGAGCCGGCATACCTCGCTGGAGGCCATCGTCAGCTGCGCCGCTCCCGAGTGCGCCATCACCGACCTGCCACGCTTTGATGCCCGTCTGCGTGCGCTGTTTCCTGCCATCGGCCCGCTGCGCACCTCCCAGCAGACACCGGTGGCGCTGGCACATGTGGTGGAAGCCGCAGCACTGGCCTTGCAGGCCGAGGCTGGCTGCCCGGTGACTTTCAGTCGCACGTCGGCTACTACCGACCCTGGTATCTACCAAGTGGTTGTGGAGTACTCCGAAGAGGCCGTGGGCCGCCTTGCGCTGGAACTGGCGCAGCAGCTTATTGAAGCCACTCTGCAGGGCACCGGCTTTGACATTGACGATGCCCTTGCGCGCCTGCGCAACCTCGACGAAGACGAGCGTCTGGGCCCCAGCACCGGCGCCATCGTGCAGGCCGCTGCGGCGCGCGGCATTCCCTGGCGGCGTCTGACCCAGGGCAGCCTGGTGCAGCTGGGCTGGGGTTCGCGCCAGCGCCGCATCCAGGCGGCCGAAATTGATTCCACCAGCGCGGTGGCCGAAGCCATCGCACAAGACAAGGACCTCACAAAAAAGCTGCTGCATGCGGCCTGCGTTCCGGTGCCGCTGGGCCGGCCAGTGGACAGTGCCGACGAAGCCTGGCAGGTGGCCTGCGAGATTGGTCTGCCGGTGGTCCTCAAACCACAGGACGGCAACCAGGGCAAGGGCGTCACTGTCAACATCGTGAACCGCGAACAACTGGACCGCGCCTACCTGGCGGCCGCCGAGATCGGCGACGTGATGGTTGAACAGTACCTGCCCGGCAGCGATTTCCGCCTGCTGGTGGTCGGCAAAAAAATGGTCGCTGCCGCCCGCCGCGATCCGCCACAGGTGATTGGTGACGGAGTCCATACCGTGCGTGAGCTGGTGAACCTCGTCAACGCCGATCCGCGGCGCGGCGATGGCCATGCGACATCGCTCACCAAAATCCGGTTCGACGACATTGCCGTCGCCCGTCTTGCGCTGCAGGACCTGGCGCCCGATACGGTGCTGGAAAAAGGCCAGCGCGCCATTTTGCGCAACAACGCCAACCTCAGCACCGGTGGTACGGCGACCGACGTCACCGACGATGTACACCCCGAAGTAGCTGCCCGCGCTGTTTCTGCAGCCCGCATGGTGGGTCTGGATATCTGCGGTGTGGATGTGGTCTGTGAAAGCGTGCTCAAGCCACTGGAAGACCAGATGGGTGGCGTGGTTGAGGTGAACGCCGCGCCCGGCCTGCGCATGCACCTGTCGCCGTCATTCGGCAAGAGTCGCGCTGTCGGCGAAGCT
The DNA here is from genome assembly GCA_040387875.1 of Pseudomonadota bacterium. Classification (GTDB taxonomy): domain Bacteria; phylum Pseudomonadota; class Gammaproteobacteria; order Burkholderiales; family Burkholderiaceae_C; genus PCRC01. The sequence continues at coordinate 78,154 of JAZKCX010000035.1, forward strand.
ATCGTGGCCCAGGTGTTTGCCCCCGGCGAAGACGGCCGCATTCCGGTGATCGCTGTGACCGGTACCAACGGCAAAACGACCACTGCCCGGCTGGTTGCGCACCTGCTGGCCAGCAGCGGTCTGCGGGTGGGCATGACCAATACCGACGGCGTGTATGTCAATGGCCGGCAAATCGACAGCGGTGACTGCAGCGGCCCCAAAAGCGCCCGCAATGTGCTGATGCATCCCGACGTGGACGCGGCGGTATTCGAAACCGCGCGCGGCGGTGTGCTGCGCGAGGGTTTGGGTTTTGACCGCTGCCAGGTCGCGGTGGTGACCAACGTGGGCATTGGCGACCATCTCGGCCTGAACTACATCACCACCGTGGAAGACTTGGCAGTGCTCAAGCGCGTGATCGTGCAGAACGTCGGCCCGGGCGGCTATGCAGTGCTCAATGCCGCCGATCCCATTACTGCCGGCATGGCCTCGGCCAGCCAGGGGCAGGTGATCTTTTTCGCCGCCGACCGCCACCACCCCATCATGACCACCCACCGTGCGCAGGGCAAACGCACCGTGTTTGTCGATGGCGATGCGGTTGTGGCTTCGGAGGGCGCGCGGCGCGAGCGTTTCCCGTTGCGGGGAATTCCCATTACCCGCAACGGCACGATTGGTTTCCAGGTCGAGAACGTCATGGCGGCCGTGGCGGCAGCCTGGGGCGCGGGCCTGGGTTGGGACGCTCTGCGCAGTGGCCTGGCGAGTTTTGTCAGCGATGCGGGCACGGTGCCCGGCCGCTTCAATGTGATGGACTACCGCGGCGCCACCGTCATTGCCGACTACGGCCACAACCCGGACGCCATGCGTGCGCTGTCGTCTGCCGTAGCCGCCATGCCGGCCAAACGCCGTTCGGTGGTCATCAGCGGCGCAGGCGACCGGCGCGACCAGGACATTCGTGAGCAAACCGTGATTCTGGGAGATGCCTTTGACAGCGTGGTGCTGTTCGAGGACGCCTGCCAACGCGGCCGCTCCGACGGCGAAGTGCTGCGATTGCTCCGGGAAGGGCTGGTGAATGCCGCCAAAACCAAGGACGTGGTGGAAATTCGCGGCGAAATGCTGGCCATTGACCACGCGCTGGCGCAACTGGCTCCCGGAGATCTGTGCCTGGTACTGATCGACCAGGTCGAAGAAGCCCTGGCCCATCTGTCGCAGCGCATCGCCGCCGGCTGAGGCCGCCGGACGGCCCGGCAGGGGTTAAGATTGAAGCCCATGCCCCGCTACAACAACCCTTTTGAAATCCATGTCCATGGCGAGGTGCCGCTGCGCGACGATGTCGGCTTCAGTGAGCTCCAGGACGCACTGAAACCGCTCTGGGTCTATGCTGGCGCCAAGTCGCTGGCCGATGGGGCCGCCAGCGCCTACGAAGAAGAGCCTGGCATCAAGTTCGACGCGAAAGAGCATGTGCTGCAGTTGTGCTGGACGGTGGCCGGCAACGAAGATTTTCGCCAGGCGCTGGACGAGATGTGCATGGCGCTGAACGAACTTGCCAAAAGCGGCGCGCCGATTGAAGTGACCTTCTACGACGTCGATTTCGACGAGGAAGAAGAGCAGAACGACGGCGCCGAGGCCCGCGACGACTTCGCCATGTATTTTGTCGGCCCCACACCGGCCGCCATCATGCAGGTCCAGCGCGACCTGCTGGTGCAAGACACGGTGGGCTTGCTGGAGCGCCACTTTGACGGCTCCGAGCTGGGCGAGGTAGTGCTGGCCATCGACCGGCTGTTTGAAAAGCGTTTTGACGCGCTGGCCAACTCCATGCAGCTGGGCAAGCCGCCCCGCGGGCAGGGCGGTGGCTCGGGTGGGCATGGCGGCGGCCGCAAGCCGCGCCACCTGCACTGAACGCTAGCGCTTGAGGCTGGGCGCAAAGCCCAGTCCCGCCAGATAGGTGTCCAGCGCCCGCACACCGGCCGTCACCAGGTTGAAGGTGGTTGGCTCCAGCAGCCAGTTTTGAATCAGCCCGTCCACCAGCGCGTGCAGCCCCTGGGCTGCAGTGGCCACCGGAATCGGTAGCCGCAGGCTACGCTGCGCAGCCGCTAGCCGCAGGCCATGGGCAATGTGGGCAATACATTCGGTGCGTATCGTCAGGTGGCGCTGGCGTACGGCTTGCAACTCGTCCACGTATTCCACCTTGTGGGTGGCTACCTCGAAGACCCGGCGGGTTCGCGCGTCGGTGGCGGTTTGCACCAGCGCGTCGCGCATGGCCTTGCGGATGCCGGCGAGCGAGTCGGTGGCGGGGTCTTGCCCCACCTGCTTGAACGACGCCTCCAGCGGCAGCGTGACCCGTTCCATCATGGCGTTAAACAGGTCGGCCTTGTCCTTGAAATGCCAGTAGATGGCGCCGCGGGTGGTGCCAGCCTGCTGCGCAATGTCGCTCAATGAGCTGCGCGACACCCCCTGTGCGTGGAAAACCACCTCGGCAGCGTCCAGCAGCCGGTGGCGGGTGGCAAGCGCCTCTTCACGGGTTCGACGAACCAAAACTGTGTCTCCTGGCAGCGCGGGGCTATTCTGGTGCACGAATATACATTCAAAAATGTATGTAAACTCCGAAACCTGAGAAAACAGTGTGGTGCGCGGGGCGCTGCCCCGATGCCATCGCCGCTGTTTGGCCCTTCCCCTTTCCCCTGAAAGAACAGCATGCCTGTCCTGCGCCCTGCCAGTACCCGGAAAACCCTTGTCCTGCTTTCTGCCACCGCGTTGGTGGTATTGCTGGCGGCTTGTGGAAAGGGCGGCGGGGCAGCGCCGGCAGGCAGCGCAGCAGCGCCGCCGCCAGCCGAAGTGGGCGTGGTGACGGTGACGCTAGGCGATGTAGGCCTGGTCACTGAGCTGCCGGGCCGGCTGGAAGCCTCCCGCGTAGCGCAGGTGCGCGCGCGCGCCGCCGGCATTCTGCAGCAGCGGGTGTTTACCGAAGGCAGCAACGTCAAGGCCGGGCAGACCCTGTTCCGCATTGACGCTGCTCCTTATGTGGCAACGTTTGAGAGCGCCCAGGCCGGCATGGCCCGCGCCCAGGCAAACCTGTCGCAGGCGACCGCACTGGCCGAGCGCTATAAACCGCTGGTCGAGGCGAACGCCATCAGCAAGCAGGAATTCGCCAACGCCGTGGCCGCCCAGAAGCAGGCGGAGGCCGATGTGGCTGTAGGCCGCGCTGCGGTGCAGACGGCGCGCATCAACCTCGGGTATGCCGCCGTCACGGCGCCCATCTCGGGCCGCATTGGCCGTTCGCTGGTGACTGAAGGTGCACTGGTGGGGCAGGGCGAGGCGACCCAGCTCGCGGTGATTCAGCAGATCGACCCGATGTATGTCAACTTCACGCAGTCGGCAAGTGAGGTGATGCAGTTGCGCAAGGCCTTTGACGGCGGCAAGCTCAAGCGTGCGGCTGGCGCTGACGCTGCTACGGTGAGTGTGGTGCTGGAAGACGGTACACCCTATGCCCAGGCCGGAAAGCTGCTGTTCTCTGATCTGTCGGTTGACCAGACTACGGGCCAGATTACTTTGCGCGCCGAAGTGCCCAACCCTGCCGGCGTGTTGTTGCCCGGCCTGTACGTGCGGGTCCGGCTGGAGCAGGCCACCGCCAGCAATGCGATTACCCTGCCGCAGCAGGCCGTTACGCGCTCGTCGCTGGGCGACAGCGTGATGGTGGTGGGCGCCGACGGCAAGGTCACGCCCCGCAATGTGAAGGTGGGTTCGGCGCAGGCGGGCAACTGGGTCATTCTTGACGGGCTGAAGGCCGGCGAGCAAGTCATGGTGGATGGCTTTCAGAAGCTGCGGCCCAACGCCACCGTCAAGCCCGTGCCCTGGCAGGCCCAGCCTGCCGCCAGCGCCCCGGCTGCAGTGGCATCCCAGCCCGCGTCTGCCGCATCCGCCGCAGCCAGCCGCTAAGGGGCAGCACGCATGGCACGTTTTTTTATTGACCGGCCCATCTTTGCATGGGTGATTGCGCTGTTCATCATCGTTCTGGGCTCGGTGGCGATCAAGCAGCTGCCGGTGGCGCAGTACCCCACGGTGGCGCCACCGTCGATTGTGGTTTCGGCCACTTACCCGGGTGCCTCGGCCCAGACGCTGGAAGACAGCGTGATCAGCGTGATCGAACAGGAGATGAACGGCTCGCCGGGCCTGATCTACACCGAGTCGGTGAGCCAGGCCAACGGAACCGGCCAGATCACGCTGACCTTCGAGCCCGAGACCGATGTGAATCTGGCCCAGGTCGATGTGCAAAACCGCCTGAGCCGCGCCACGCCACGCCTGCCGGCGGCAGTGACGCAGCAGGGTGTGCGGGTGGACAAGGCCCGCGCCAACTTTTTGCTGTTTACCATTCTGTCCTCGGACGACCCGGCCTTCACGCCGGTGGTTCTGGGCGACTACGCCTCGCGCAACGTGCTGCCCGAAATCCAGCGTATCCCCGGCGTGGGCCAGGCCCAGCTGTTTGGTACTGAGCGCGCCATGCGGATCTGGATCGATCCGGCCAAGCTGGTGGGGTTTAACCTGTCCACCACCGACGTGACCAATGCGATCCGGGCGCAAAACGCCCAGGTGTCCTCGGGCACGATTGGCGATTTGCCCATCGTTGCCGGGCAGCCGATTTTTGCCAACGTGGTGGTGACCGGCCAGCTCAAGGACACCGCGCAGTTTGGCAACGTGGTGCTGCGCGCCAACACCGATGGGTCTTCGGTGCGGCTGAAAGACGTGGCACGTATCGAGCTGGGTGGGCAGAACTATGCCACTTCGGCCCGGCTCAATGGCCGGCCGTCCACCGGCATCGGTGTGCAGCTCTCGCCTACGGGCAATGCGCTGGAAACGGCCACCGCCGTTCGTGCGCGCATGGAAGAACTCAAGCGCTATTTCCCGGCCGGCGTGAAATACGACATTCCCTACGACAGCTCGCGTTTCGTGAAGATCTCCATCTCGCAGGTGGTAGAGACGCTGATTGAAGCGGTGATTCTGGTGTTCCTGGTGATGTACCTGTTTCTGCAGAACATCCGCTACACGCTGATTCCCACCATCGTGGTGCCGGTCTCGCTGCTGGGCACATTCGGGCTGATGCTGTCGCTGGGCTATTCCATCAACGTGCTGACGATGTTTGCGATGGTGTTGGCGGTGGGGATCTTGGTGGACGACGCGATTGTGGTGGTGGAGAACGTCGAGCGCATCATGAGCGAGGAAGGGCTGTCACCACGCGACGCAACCCGCAAGGCCATGGGCCAGATCACGGCGGCCATCATCGGCATCTCGGTCACGCTGGTGTCGGTGTTCGTGCCCATGGCCTTTTTTGGCGGGGCGGTCGGCAACATCTACCGGCAGTTCTCGCTGGTGATGGTCGGCTCCATGCTGTTCTCGGTGTTTTTGTCGCTGTCGCTCACGCCGGCACTGTGTGCCCACCTGCTCAAGCCGGTCGAGGCCGGGCACCACCACGCCAAAAAGGGCTTTTTTGGCTGGTTCAACCGCAGCTTTTCGCGCACCGCCAAGGGCTATGAAGGTGTGGTGGGCAAACTGCTGCTGCGCGGTGGCCGCATGATGGCCGTGTTTGGCCTGATCGTGGTGCTGGTGGCCTGGATGTTCTTTCGCCTGCCGTCGTCGTTCCTGCCCAACGAAGACCAGGGCTTCATGCTGGTCAACGTCCAGTTGCCACCCGGCGCTTCGCAGGGCCGCACCCTCAAGGTGATGGAGCAGATGGAGGGCTACATGCTCAAGCAGCCCGAGGTCGAGAAGATGGTCAGCGTGCTGGGCTTTTCTTTTGCCGGCAGCGGCCAGAATGCCGGCCTGGCCTTTGTCACGCTGAAAGACTGGGACGAGCGCAAAGGCGAAGAAAATTCTGCGTCAGCGGTGGCCAAGCGGGCGCTGGGCGCGCTGTCGGGCGTGCGCGATGCGTTTATTCTGCCGCTCAGCCCGCCGCCGATTCGTGAGCTGGGCAATGCCACCGGTTTCAGCTACCGCCTGCAGGACCGGGGCGGCAACGGCCGCGCCGCGCTGCTGGCCGCGCGCAACCAGTTGTTGGGGCTGGCCGCACAAAGCAAGGTGATTACCGGTACCCGGCCCGATGGGCTGGAAGACGCACCGCAGCTCGAATTGCAGATAGACCGCGAACGCGCCAGTGCGCTGGGCGTGACGTTCGACAACATCAACGCGGTGCTGTCCACCGCGCTGGGCTCGACCTACGTGAATGACTTCCTGAACCAGGGCCGGCTGCAGCGCGTGATCGTGCAGGCCGATGCGCCCGAGCGCATGCAGCCCGACGACCTGCTCAAGCTCAACGCGCTCAATGCCCAGGGCAAGCCGGTGGCGCTGTCGGCCTTTGCCACCACCCGCTGGATTACCGGGCCGGTGCAGACCATCCGCTACAACGGCTACCCATCTATCCGCATTGCCGGCGACGCCGCGCCCGGCTACAGCACCGGCGATGCGCTGGCCGAGATGGAGCGGCTGGGCCAGCAACTGCCGGCCGGCTTTGCGTTTGAATGGACCGGCCAGTCGCGCGAGGAAAAACTCTCGGGTTCGCAGGCGATTTTCCTGCTGGCGTTCTCGCTGCTGGCGGTGTTCCTGTGCCTGGCCGCGCTGTACGAGAGCTGGACCATTCCACTGTCGGTGATGCTGGTGGTGCCGCTGGGCGTGCTGGGCGCGCTGCTCGGCGCCTTTATGGGCGGGCTGTCGAACGACGTGTTCTTCAAGGTCGGGCTGATTGCGGTGATTGGTCTGTCGGCCAAAAACGCGATTCTGATCATCGAGTTTGCCAAGGAGCTGCATGCCCAGGGCAAGGGATTGGTGGAGGCCACGCTGGAGGCCTGCCACCTGCGCTTTCGCCCGATTCTGATGACCTCGCTGGCCTTTATTCTGGGCGTGCTGCCGCTGGTGATTTCGTCGGGCGCTGGCTCGGCCAGCCAGCGCGCCATTGGCACTGGCGTGATGGGCGGCATGATTACCGCCACCGTACTGGCAGTCTTTTTTGTGCCGGTCTTTTTTGTGGTGGTGCTTAAACTGTTCAAGCGCAAGGCGCCGGCCAATGGTGGCGCGCCACCGCCAGCCCTGCCTGACAACAGCGCCACGGAGGCGAAAAATGTTTAAGTCTTTGCAGCGCGTGGCGCCGCGATTGTTGCCTTTCGCGCTGGTGGGCCTGGCGGGCTGTTCGCTGATTCCCAACTACGAGCGGCCCGACACACCCCTGCCGCAGGCCTGGCCCGGCGGGGCCATCGCAACCGCAGCAGCCACGTCTCCCGCCGCGCCCGCGGCCGACGTGCCCTGGCAAAACTTCTTCACCGATCCGCGCTTGCAGCAGCTGATCGGCATTGCGCTGGCCAACAACCGCGACCTGCGGCTGGCCATGCTCAACGTGGAGCAGGTGCGCGCCCAATACCAGATCCGCCGGGCCGACCAGTTCCCCACGCTCAACGCGGCGGCCACCGGTTCGCGTGTACCCAACGGCAACAGCGGCACCACCAGCATCTACAACGTGGGTCTGGCCGTTACTGCCTTTGAATTGGACTTTTTTGGCCGCATCGCCAGCCTGAAAGAAGCCGCACTCAGCCAGTACCTGGCCAGCGAGGAAAGCCGCAAGACCGCGCAGATCAGCCTGATCGCTACCGTGGCTACCACCTGGCTGAACCTGCTGGCCGACGAGGCCCTGCTGGATGTGACGCGGCAAACGGTGGCCACCCGCGAGGAATCGCTGCGGCTGACCAAGCTGCGTTTTGACAACGGCGCATCGTCCGAGCTGGACTTCCGGCAATCCGAGTCGCTCTCCGAGTCAGCCAAAGTGGTGCTGGCGCAACTGCAGCGCCAGCGTGCGCTGGACGAAAACGCCATGGTGCTGTTGCTGGGCCAAGCGCTGCCCGCCGGCCTGGATTTGCGTGAGCCGGTGGCGGGCCTGAACGGCGCCATGGCACCGGGCGACCTGCCTGCCGGCCTGCCGTCGGACCTGCTGGCAAACCGGCCCGACATTCGCGCCGCCGAACAGCAGTTGCTGGCTGCCAACGCCAATATTGGCGCGGCGCGGGCGGCGTTTTTCCCGCGCATTACGCTGACCACCGGCATAGGCACCGCCAGCAACCAGCTCTCGGGCCTGTTCGAGAGCGGCACTTTCGGCTGGACCTTTGCGCCGCAACTGCTGCTGCCGATTTTTGACGCCGGCCGCAACCAGGCCTCACTCGACTCGGCCACGGTGGGCCGCGACATTGCGATTGCCCAGTACGAAAAAGCCATCCAGACCGCCTTCCGCGAAGTGGCCGATGCACTGGCGGGCCGCGCTACTTTGGTGGAGCAATTGCGCGCCCAGCAGGCCCAGGCCAATGCCGAGTCGGTGCGCTTCCGGCTGGCCGACCTGCGTTTCCAGAACGGCATTGCCAGTTCGCTGGACCTGCTGGATGCGCAACGCTCCCTGTTCACCGCGCAGCAGGCGGTGCTGCAGACCCGGCTGCTGCAACTGCAGAACCAGGTGGCGCTGTACAAGACCCTGGGCGGTGGCTGGACAGAAACCCGCTCTGCAGGCACGCCATAACGGGCCACCAGCCCCTTGCTTTTGCTACTGAATAAATAGCTAAAAAACAAGCGGTGACGCCGGCTAGAGGCCGATTTGATATAAAAAATGGCCGCGTGGGGCCATTTTTGCTGTTTTTTGCCTTTTAGCGGCCTTCAAACAGCGGTGGCCGTTTGTTGAAGAAGGCGTCCAGCGCCTCGCCAAAATCGCGGGTGGCGGTGCTGGCGCGAAAGGCGTCGCGCTCCAGATCAAGCTGGGTGGCCAGGTCGTTGTTGAGCGATGCGCGCAGCAGCTTCTTGAGTTTGCCCAAAGCCAGCGTGGGGCCGTTGGCCAGGCGCTGCGCCAGTTTTTCGGTCTCGGCCGCCAGCTGGTCGGCTGGCACCACCCGGTTCACCAGGCCCAGCCGCAGCGCTTCGTCGGCCAGAAAGGTGTCGCAGAGCAGCGCAATCTGCATGGCGTTGCGCAGGCCCACCAGCCGGGGCAGGTGCCAGGAACCGGAGACATCGCAATTCGCCGCCACATTGGCATAGGCCAGATTGAATTTGGTGCCCTCGGCGGCAATCGCCAGGTCGCAGGCCATGGCCAGGCTCAGGCTGCCACCGGCGACCACGCCGTGCAGGCTGGCAATCACCGGCGCGTCCAGGCTGGTCAGGATTTTGATGGCCGCATGCATGGGCTCGATCACCGCCACTGCGGTAGCGCTGGGGTCGGTTTTGAAGCTGGCCAGGTCGCCCCCCGCGCCAAAGCCACGGCCAGCCCCGCTGATGACCACCGCACGCACGCTGCTGTCGGCCTGCACCGTCTGGCAAACCGCCAGAAAGGCCTGGGCGGTGGCCACATCGAGCGTGTTGAGCTGCTGCGGGCGGTTGAACTGGATCTGCGCGACAGCGCCGTTGCGGGTCAGCAGCACGGGGCTGGAATCGGGGTTGCTCATGGGTGTGTCTTTCTTAGAAAAAAGTCATGCGACAGCGGCCGGGCGCTGGCCCAGGCCATTGATCAAAAGCGCAATCGATTGCCTGGCAATTTCGTCGGGCTGCAGGTCGCCGCCGGGCTGGTACCAGCGGCCTATCCAGCTCAGCGCACCGGCCAGCGTGAAGGCAGCAATCTTAGGGTCGCAGGGGGCAATGCTGCCTTCGGCGATGCCCTGGCGAATGAGTTCGCGGAATTCTTTGTCCAGCGCAGCCTTGAAGCGGCGCAGCTTGCGCTGGCTTTCCACCGGCAGCGGGTCTTCGCCGACGCGGATCACGCACATGCCAAAGTCCATGGTGACGATCTCCACATACCGGTGCATGCCGGCCACCAGCTTGTCGATGGCGCTGCCACCGCTGAGTGCTACTTTCCCAATCGCGTCCTGCAGCATCTGCAGGCCAATGTTGACGCACTCGAACAGGATCTCGTCCTTGTTCTTCACGTAGTAGTACAGCGTGGGCTTGGTGATGTTCAGGCGCTCGGCCACTTCGTCGAGCGAGGTGGCATGAAAGCCTTTTTCGTTGAAGATCTGCGCGGCCACCCGCAGCACGGCCTCGCGCTTGCTGGCCCGCAGTAACGCGCGTTCCTGCTGCGGCTCCCACGGCGAGATGATCTCGGCGCCGCTTTTTGCCGTGCGTACCGCAGTGCTGGCAGCGGCGCGCGGCGGGCTAGCGGTAGAGGGCCTCGATTTCGGCGGCATAAGACTTGTAGATGCTGGAGCGGCGCACCTTCATGGTGGCAGTAACTTCGCCATCGTCGTGGTCAAGCTCCTTGGTCAGCAGATGGAAGCGGCGGATGCGCGCCACTTCGGCCATCTGCGCGTTGCCCTTGTCGACCTCGCCCTGGATCAGCTCGCGCACTTCAGCGGTTTCCACCAGCGAACGGAAATGGGTGAAGGAGATGTTGCGGGCCTCGGCCCACTGGGCCACGGCGTCGTAGTCGATCTGGATCAGCGCACCCACAAACTTGCGCGCGTCGGCCACGATCACACATTCCTTGATGAAGTGGCTGGCCTTCATGGTGTTCTCGATTTCCGACGGCGTGAGGTTTTTACCGCCGGCAGTAATCATGATGTCTTTCAGACGGTCGATGATGCGGAAAGAGCCATCCTTTTCCTCGACCACATCGCCGGTGTGCAGCCAGCCGTCCACAATGCTGGTGGCAGTCGCCTCTGGATTCTTGTAATAGCCCTTAAAGACCACGCCGCCGCGAATCTGCAGCTCGCCCTGGTGCGACAGCCGGTGCTCCACGCCCACAATGGGCACGCCCACGCTGCCAAAACTCACGGCGTCGCGCCGCTGGCCCAGCACCATGCCGCTGGATTCGGTCATGCCGTACACCTCCACCAGCGGAACCCCCAGCGTGCGGAAAAAGCGCAGGATGGCGGGCGAGATCGGCGCAGCGCCCGTCAGTGCCACCTGTGCTTCGCGCAGACCGATGAAGTTCTGCAGCGCGCGGAACATCGTCCAGTAATAAAAACCAAAGGTTGCTTTCTCACCCAGGCTGCGCTGCCAGGCGGCCTTGTGCGCAAAGGGCTCGCAGGCTTTCAGGCCACGCTCGAACAGCGCACGCCGGATGCGGCCCGACTCGTGCATCTTGATCGAGATCGCCGAATGCAGTTTTTCCCAGATGCGCGGCACGCCCAGAAACATGGTGGGTGCGACTTCGCGCAGGTCTTCCTGCACAGTGCGGATGGATTCGCCAAAGTCCACCCGCGAGCCCAGGTACAGCGGCACAAAGGTGGTGAGCATCTGCTCGGCCACATGGCACAGCGGCAGGTAGGACAGGTGTGATGTCTGCGGTGTCAGGCCCAGCCGCTCGATGGCGCCGGGTGCCATGGCGGCCACGTTGCCGTAGCTGATCATCGCGCCCTTGGGTTTGCCGGTAGAGCCCGAGGTGTAGATGATCAGCGCCGTGTCGGCCAGCGTCTGGCGGGCCAGCACCGACTCAATGTGCGATGTGTCGGCAGAGGCCGCGCCCAGGGCTTCGAGCTCTTCAAAACCCAAAATGAGTTCGGGCGCCAGCGCCTTGGTGTCGGCCAGGCCCTTGCGCTCCATCACGATGATTTTTTTCAGCCGCGGCAACTGGTCGCGCGCTTCCAGCACCTTGTCGCTTTGTTCCTGGTCTTCACAGACCACCACTTCGGCGTCGGCATGGCCCAGCACATAGGCAATCTCGTTGGTGGGACTGGTGGGGTAAACACCCACGGTAACCCCGCCCACCAGGCCGGTGCCCAGCTGCGACAACACCCACTCAATACGGTTTTCCGCCAGCACGCCCACATGGCCGCCGTCGCTCAGGCCCACCGCGCGCAGGCCCAGGCCTACATGGCGGGCACGCTCGTAGTAACTGGCCCAGGGTATGGGTTTCCAGATGCCGTATTCCTTTTGCCGGATCGCAATGGCAGCGGGGCGGTGCTGCGCCTGTTCGCGCAGCATCTGCGGCAAGGTCAGGGAGTAGGTCTTCTCGGTCATGGCCATACCCTTACGAGAGCCAGCGCTTGCGGCGCTTGTAATGCTTCAAATCCTTGAAGCTCTTGGCGCCGCCTTCGCTGCCCACACCCAGGTAGAACTCGCGCACGTCGGGGTCGGCCGCCAGCTTTTCGGCGGTGTTGTCAATCACCACCTTGCCGGTTTCCATGATGTAGCCGTAGTGCGCCACCGCCAGGGCGATGGACGCGTTCTGTTCCACCAGCAGCATGGAGACACCGCGCTCGGCATTGATGCGGGCGATGATTTCAAAAATGGTCTCCACCAGCACCGGCGACAGGCCCAGCGAGGGTTCATCGAGCAAGATGAGTTGGGGCTCGGCAATCAGCGAGCGGCCAATCGCCAGCATCTGCTGTTCGCCGCCCGAGAGGTAGCCGGCCAGCCCTTTGCGCCGCTCGTGCAGGCGCGGAAAATATTCGTAGACCACATCAAAGTCGGCCTTGCTGGCCTTCTTGCCGGTCAGCGCATAGGTGGCAGCCAACAGGTTTTCTTCGATGGTCAGGTCTTCAAAAACATGCCGGCCTTCCATCACATGGAACATGCCGGCACGCACCAGCGCATGCGGCGGCAGGCCTTTGGTGTCTTGCCCGTTGAAGCGGATGTCGCCACGCGTCATCTCACCGTCCTGCAATTCGAGCAGGTTGGAAATAGCCTTGAGTGTGGTGGACTTGCCAGCCCCGTTGCTGCCCAGGAGCGCCACGATCTGGCCCTTGGGAATGGACAGCGACAGGCCACGCAACACCTGGATCGCCTTGTTGTAGACGACCTCGATGTTGTTGACCTGAAGAATCATTTCAGATGTCATGGCGTGTGCTGTGGGCTGCCTTCGCGCAGCCGCCGTGGAACCGGCTTTGCCGGGCCACTGGCGGCGCCCCCCGGGGGGAGGCGGCCGCAGGCCGCTTCGGGGGGAGCGTCATCATTGCAGACTGATCCAGTCCGACGCCGGCACCATTTTTTGCTGCTTGAAATCGGCCTTGTAGATGCGGCCAATCGGGATCGAGTTGCCCTTGATGGACAGCGGCACGCCAATCAGGCCGCCGGTGTCAAAGTTGCGGATGGAGCTGAGCGCGGTCTTCAGGTTTTTGCCGTTCAGCTCGTTGCCCTGGGCCAGGGTGCGCTTGGCGGCTTCGGTCAGCAGCATGGCGGCCAGAAAGCCCTGCATGTAGGCCGTGCTCTGGTATTCAGGGCGCATCTTGCGGATCTTGTCCAGCATGGGTGCCTTGCCGTCGGTGTCGTCGTAGTAGCGGTAAGGCATGACGCCCAGAAAACCGTCGGCATTAGGGCCCATGCGCATGACGGTGGTCTTGTCCATGCTCCAGAAGGTGCCCATGAACTGGGTCTGCAGGCCCTGGCCGCGCGCCTGGTTGATGAACTCGGGAATGGGGGCCGAGACATAGCCGTGGAAGATGGTGTAGTCGGGCGCGGCGCGTCGCAGCTTGACGACTTCGGCCGAGACGTCCACGCTGCCAGGCGGCGTAACGATTTCGGTCACCAGGTTCAGGCCCAGCTTCTTGGTTTCGGCGCGGGCGGCATCCACTGGGTCTTTGCCGAATTCGGTGTCGGAATACACCAGCGCGACCTTGGCGCCGGGCTTGGTCTTGGCAACGTACTGCAGCAGGATGGCGACCATCTCGGCGTAGTCGGGACCCACCATGAACTGCAGCGGGTAGCGCTGGGCGTTGCTGATTTCCTTGGCAAAAGAAGCGCCGGTCATCAGCACCGAACCCACACGCTCCAGTTCAGGGTTAACGGCTTTTACAAAGCCGGTGGAGTCGGCGTAGTAGAGGTTAACCTTGTTCTGGCTGGTGATCTTCTTGAAGGCCGCCATCGACTGGTCAACCTTGTAGCCGGTGTCTTCGGCCACGTACTTGACCTTGCGGCCCGCCACGCCACCACTTTCATTGAGGATGCTCAGATAGTCCTTGATGCCCAGATCGATACCGATGCCGGCAAAGGCAAACACGCCGGTCAGCGGCACCGATGCGCCGAAGACGATGTCTTCCTGCGAGGCGGCGGCCTTTTTCTGGGCCATTGCAGCGGGTGCCAGTGCCAGGGTGGTGGCGGCCACGAGGCCGGCTGCACAGAAATCGCGTTTGCTTAAGCTCATCTCAGTCTCCTAGGTGGTTTGCAGAAAAAGTCAGGTACGGAACGGCCACAGATGGAACAGCCGCCGGATGCGGCGCCATACCTCGGCCAGACCGTGCGGCTCGAAGATCAGGAACAAAACAATCATCAGTCCAAAAACCACGGTGCGCACCGGCGACAGGAACAGCGTGGCGTTGTCGCCCAGCGGCAGCCAGCCCACCACAATTTTCAGTACCTCGGGCACCATGGTCATGAATACTGCGCCCAGCACACTGCCCAGAATGGTTCCCATGCCGCCCACAATGACGGCAGCCAGGAAAAAGATCGACATCAAAAGCGGAAAACTCTCTGGTGTGATGGCGCGAAAGAAATAGGCGAACAGCCCGCCTGCTACCCCGGCGTAGAACGACGAGATGGCAAACGACAGCAGCTTGTAGGGCAAGAGCGGAATGCCCAGTACCTCGGCCGAAATATCGCGATCGCGGATGGCAATGAAAGCGCGGCCAATGCGGGTGCGAAACAGGTTGGCTGCCCCCAGCAGCATGAGCAGCGTGACCGGTACGATGACCCAGTAGAGCCGGAAGTCGGTGTCCAGCGCCATGCCGAACACGTTGGCCGGTGGCACGGTCAGTCCGGCGGTGCCGCCGGTGAGCGCAGTGAAATGCGAAAAGATGAAATGCGCAATCACGCCAGCGGCAATGGTCGCAATGGCCAGGTACAGGCCCTTGACCCGCAGCGAGGGCAGGCCCACGACTACACCGGCCAGCATGGCCACAAAGCCGCCCGCCAGCAGGTTCAGGAAAAACGGCGTGCCATAACGCAACTGCAGAATGCCCACGGTGTAGGCGCCCAGCCCCATGAAGGCCGCCTGGCCCAGGCTGACCAGGCCGGTGTAGCCGGTAAGAATGTTCAGGCCGGTGGCGCTGGCAATGTTGATGGCGACCAGACAGGCCATGTACAGCCAGTACTGGCTGGCCACAAACGGAAACACTACCAGCGCAACTGCCATCAGCGCCACCCAGCGCCATTGCGTGGTGCTGTCGAACAGGGCTGCGTCGGCAGCGTAGCTTTGTTTGGCGGAACC
>JAZKCX010000035.1:93374-98572 GCA_040387875.1 Pseudomonadota bacterium
ACGAAGTGACAAGCGTGGGGGCCATAAATCAGAGCCGCTCTATTTCGTGGGTGCCGAAAAGGCCATAGGGGCGTACCAGCAGGATCAGCACCAAGAGGCTGAAGGTGGCCAGAATCTTGAATTCGCCACCCAAATAAAAACCGGCCAGTGCTTCCATCACACCCACCAGCAGGCCGCCGACGAGTGCGCCCAGCACGCTGTCGAGCCCGCCAAAAATCACCACTACCAGCACTGACAGGCCGAATACGCCCATCGCCGACGAAATACCGCCGATGGAACCCACCACAATGCCGGCCACACAGGCAATCATGGCTGCTGCCACCCAGGCCAGCGAGAACACGCGCGGCACGTTGATGCCCATGGAATAGGCGGCCGCCTGGTCGCTTGCGGTAGCGCGAAGCGCCACACCGCCGCGCCAGTAGCGGAACAGCAGCAGCACTGCTGCGATCAACAGCACCGCGATACAAAAGCCGTAGAAGATTTTGGGCGAGATAAAGGCCTCGCCAATGGTGATGGGGGTGTTGGGCAGAAACTCGGGCAGGCGCTGCTGGTCGGCGGTCCAGATCAGCTCGACCATGCCCACCAGAATCGACGACAGGCCCACCGTGACCATGAACGACGCAATGGGCGATTCGCCCAGCATCGGGCGAATCATGGTGCGCTCGATCAGTGCGCCGAAGGCGCCCGAGACCAGCAGCGCCGCCGGGATTGCCAGCCAGATGGGCAGGCCCATGCCGGCCGAGAAGGCGAAGAAGACATAGGCGCCAATCATCAGCATGTCGCCAATGGCGATGTTCACCACCTTGGTGGCCTTGTAGATCATCACAAAGGCCAGACCGGTGAGCGCATACAGGCCGCCGGTGCCCATGCCGGCCAGGCTGATCTCAAACAGCAGCCACCAGTCGATGTTCATGCTTTTGCTTTCGCTTTACCCGCCTGCGCCGCCGCCTGAAAACGCGCCCGCAGTGCCTCGATGTTGCCGGCGCCCAGGTAGGCCTTGATGACCTCGGGGTTGCCCTGCACCTGCGCCGGCAGGCCGCTGGCAATCACCTGGCCAAAGTTGAGCACCACCACGTGGTCAGACAAATCCATCACCATGCCCATGTCGTGTTCCACCATCAGCACCGTCACGCCCCATTCGCGGCGCACTTCCAGAATGAAGCGCGCCATGTCTTCAGTTTCTTCGCGGTTCATGCCGGCCACCGGCTCGTCGAGCAGCAGCAGCTTGGGGCGCATGGCCAGCGCGCGGGCCAGCTCCACCCGCTTTTGCAGGCCGTACGACAGCGCCGATACCGGCGCCTTGCGGATATGGTCGATCTCCAGAAAATCGATGATGCGCTCTTCGATTTCCTGGCGCAGTTGTTCTTCTTCGCGGCGCGCGGCGGGGGTGTAGAACAGCGCGGCCAGCGGCCCGGTTTTCAGGTGGCAGTGCCGGCCCAGCTTGATGTTGTCCAGCACCGTCATGCCGCGAAACAGCGCAATGTTCTGAAAGCTGCGGGCCAGGCCCAGCGCTGCGCGTTTGGGGGGCGGCATGCCGCCCAGGTGGTGCCCGTCAAAAACCATGCTGCCGGTGGCGGGTGTGTAGAAACCCGAGATGGTGTTGAAGACCGAGGTCTTGCCGGCGCCGTTAGGGCCGATCACCGAGGTGATGGAGCCGGGCTGCACGGTAAAGCTCACGCCATTGAGGGCCTTGACGCCGCCAAAGGCCAGCGTCAGGTTTTCAACAGTCAGCAGAGGGGTTGGGGGCATGCGGCAGAAAAAACGTCAGTCAGGGCGCGAGGAAATGGGTTACCGGTGAGTAACGCACTTACTGTATCGCCTGCGCGACTTGGTGAATTTCCGGATTTACCCTGAGACGCCCGCCGTCAGCCCAGCACGTAATCGCCGCCGCGCTCCAGCGCACGCTGGTAGGCCGGGCGGGCATGGATGCGGCGCAGAAACTCGGTCAGGCGGGGCCGGCTGCCCCCCACCAGGCCGCGGGCGGCGGCGGCCTCCAGCGGAAAGCTGAGCTGGATGTCGGCCGCGCTGAAATCGTTGCCAACAAACCAGGCCGTCTTGCCCAGTTCGGCTTCCATAAAGTCCAGGTGCTGTTTGATCTGCGGGCCAATAAAAGCCTTGGTGGCGCCGTTGGCGATGGCCTTGGCAATCGGCTTCACAAAGAAGGGCATGGGCGCCTTCTGCACCTCGTCAAAAATCAGCTTCATCAAAAGCGGCGGCATGGCCGAGCCTTCGGCGTAGTGCATCCAGTAGGTGTAGCGCAGCCGCTCGGCACTGCCGGCCGTTGGGGCAAAACGGCCCTGACCATAGCGATCCACCAGGTACTCCACAATCGCGCCCGATTCGGCCACCGTTTGCGGGCCATCCACCACCACCGGCGACTTGCCCAGCGGATGCACCGCCTTCAGCGAATCGGGCGCCAGCATGGTTTTGGGATGGCGAGCATAGCGCTGGATTTCGTACTCCAGGCCCAGCTCTTCCAGCAGCCACAGCACACGCTGTGAACGCGAGTTGTTCAGATGGTGCACAACAATCATGGACGGGCTCCTGCGGATGGGGTGGGGGGGTTGGAAGGCACATTGTGCGTGCACCACCAGATCCAGGCGATTGCCACGATCTGCAACGGCAGCCGCAGCCAGAGCGCGATCGACGGGAATTGCGGGAACAGCGACGGGTTCAGCGCCATGTGCAGGTTGGCCGGGAACACCGCAATGCACAGCGCAATCAGCCCCCAGCCACCGAGCAGCGCAAAGCGCCGCACCAGCACCATCGCGCCGAATGCCATTTCGGCTACGCCACTGGCCGCCACCAGCGCTTCGTGCCAGGGCAACCAGGGCGGCATGATGGCCAGGTAGAAGGCCGGATTGATGAAGTGGTTGAGGCCGGCGGCGATAAAAAATATGCCAAGTGCGATGCGGGCGAAGTTTTTGAGGCGCATGAAAAATGAGGCGATGGATCAATGAAAAAGCCCGCACCGTGCGGGCTTTGTGGTGGGCAGATAGCCCGCCTACATGGCGGCTTTGGGGTTGGGGCCGTAGGCGTTGTCGCCTGCGTCACTGTCGAGTACCAGAAAGTAAATCACTACCAGAACGCCTACCAGCGGAACAAAGCTTATCAGCAGCCACCAGCCACTGCGGCCGGTGTCGTGCAACCGGCGCGCGGCGCACGAAATCCCCGGGATCAGGGTGGCGAGCGCAAAAAGCCCGCCGATGAAAACGGTTCCCAGTATCCCATCGACGATTCCAAGCCCCACCGCGATCAGCACGTTGAACAGCAAGAACATCCAGTATTCCTTGCGCCGGCTGCGGCCGGTGAAGTCGGCATACTTTTTTAAAGCCAACAGAAACCAGTCCATGGAGTTTTCCCCCTGCAAATGTTGTTGAAGTGATTGGGGCCAGGCGCGCTGGCGGGTCCCGCGTCCAATATAGCCCTGTCTGATGCGCTGCCCGTGACGCGTCAGAAATATTCGCCCGGCTATTCCAGCGGGGAGACACTGACCTCGGTCTGCAGCCAACGCTGCGCGGCGGTCTGCAGGCCTTCCAGGCTGCCCGTGGTGAAAAACCGGTTGTGGCCCGCGCCTTCTGCGCGCAGTTTGCCAGCCGCCAGCAACAGCCTGTGGGTCTGCTGCGCCACCGGCGGCCCGGTGTCGATCAAGCGAACGGCTGGCCCCACCAGGCCACGCAGCACCTCGCTGGCAAACGGGTAGTGGGTGCAACCCAGCACCAGGGTGTCGATTTGCCCATTTTCGGAACCAAATAGGCCCATAGCCGACGTGTAGTCTCGACAGAGCGCTTCTGTTTTTATAGCGTTTCCCTGCTCAATGGCATGTGCCAGGCCGTCGCAGGGCTGCAGCACAATCTCGGCTGCGCTGCCCAGACTGGCCGCCAGCGCCTGGAACTTGGCGCTGGCCAGGGTGCCGCGGGTGGCCATGACGCCCACCCGGCCGGTCTGGCTTTGCGCCACGGCCGGTTTGATGGCGGGCTCCACCCCCACCATGGGCAAATCCGGAAACTCGGTGCGCAGCATGTGAATGGCTACCGCTGTGGCGGTATTGCAGGCCACTACCAGCAGCTTGATATGGTGCGCGTCCAACAGGTGCTGCGTGATGGCGCGCGACCGCGCAACGATGTGCCCGGGATCACGCTCGCCGTAGGGCGCATGGCCGCTGTCGGAGACGTAGACAAAGTCTTCCGCCGGCAGCTCGGCGCGCAGCGCCTGCAGGATGCTCAAGCCTCCGACGCCGCTGTCAAAAACGCCGATGGGGAAATGGGGGGCAGATTCCAATTAACCGGCGTCCGCTTTTCAGGCCGCTGTGACGGCGATGTTCTTGAATTCGCCGGTAGCAATCTTCTTCTGCCACTCGGCGGGACCGGTGATGTGGGCGCTGGTGCCACCGGCATCGACTGCCACAGTGACCGGCATGTCGACCACGTCGAATTCGTAAATCGCTTCCATGCCCAGGTCGGCAAAGCCCACCACCTTGGCGGTTTTGATGGCCTTGCTCACCAGGTAAGCAGCGCCACCGACAGCCATCAAATAAGCGCTCTTGTGTTTCTTGATAGCCTCAATCGCCACCGGGCCGCGCTCGGACTTGCCGATCATCGAGATCAGGCCGGTCTCGGCCAGCATCATTTCGGTAAAGCCGTCCATGCGGGTGGCGGTGGTGGGGCCGGCGGGGCCGACGGCTTCGTCGCGCACCGGGTCGACCGGGCCGACGTAGTAAATCACGCGGTTGGTGAAGTCCACCGGCAGCTTCTCGCCCTTGGCCAACATGCCCTGGATGCGCTTGTGCGCGGCGTCGCGGCCGGTCAGCATCTTACCGTTCAGCAGCAGCGTGTCGCCGGGTTTCCAGCTCGCCACCTCGGCCTTGGTCAAGGTGTTCAGGTCCACCTTTTTGCTCTTGTTGTAGTCTGGCGTCCAGTTGACGTTCGGCCACAGGTCCAGGCTCGGCGGGTCCAGATACACCGGGCCGCTGCCATCCATCACAAAGTGGGCGTGGCGGGTGGCTGCGCAGTTGGGGATCATGGCCACCGGCTTGCTGGCGGCGTGGGTGGGGTACATCTTGATCTTGATGTCCAGCACGGTGGTCAGGCCGCCCAGGCCCTGGGCGCCAATGCCCAGCGCGTTGACTTTCTCGAACAGCTCCAGCCGCAGTTCTTCGGTCTTGGTCAGCGCTGCGCCAGACGACGACTTGGCCTGCA
>JAZKCX010000036.1:0-3295 GCA_040387875.1 Pseudomonadota bacterium
CGCCACAACGCCAGCAATGCGCTGGCCGCGCTGGCACTGGCGCTGGCCGCCGGCGGCGCGCTGGGGCCCATGCTGTACGGCCTGCGCGAATACCGCGGCGAG
Source organism: Pseudomonadota bacterium (assembly GCA_040387875.1). Taxonomy (GTDB): domain Bacteria; phylum Pseudomonadota; class Gammaproteobacteria; order Burkholderiales; family Burkholderiaceae_C; genus PCRC01. The sequence continues at coordinate 103 of JAZKCX010000036.1, forward strand.
CCCCACCGGGTCGAGCCCATCGGCATCCTTGAGGGTGTGGAGTATTTCGACGACAGCAAGGGCACCAATGTGGGTGCCACGGTGGCGGCGCTGCAGGGCCTGGGCGCCGAGCGCCGGGTGGTGGTGATTCTGGGTGGCGATGGCAAGGGCCAGGACTTTGCGCCGCTGGCACCGGCCGTCAAGGGTTTTGCCCGCGCCGTGGTGCTGATCGGCCGCGACGGCCCGCAGATTGGCGCGGTGCTCGATGGCACCGGCGTGCCGCTCACGCCGGCGGCCTCGATGGAAGAAGCTGTGCAGCTTGCGCGCCGCCAGGCCCAGCAGGGCGATGCAGTGCTGCTGTCACCCGCCTGCGCCAGTTTTGACATGTTCGATAACTACGGCCATCGCGCGCAGGTTTTCTGCGATGCGGTGCGCGGGCTGGCCCATGCGGCCGGCGTGGAACTGGAGGGTGCGGCATGAGCAGCATGGCCCGCCGCATCTCCGACAACCTGGTGGGCTGGTTCGGCGGCACTGCGCCGCTGGCGGCCGATGCGTTGCCGGTACGCATTGGCGGCACCGAGTTCTCGCGCACCCCCAGCACGCCAGCGCGGCTGCTGGGCTTTGACCAGGCGCTGGTCTGGGTCACGGTCGCGCTGCTGACCTTTGGTCTGGTGATGGTGTATTCGGCCTCGGTCGCCATGCCCGACAACCCCAAGTTTGCCAACTACACCCACCACCATTTCCTGCTGCGCCACGTGGTCTCGCTGGTGCTGGCTTTTGTGGCGGCATTGATTGCGTTTCAGATTCCGCTCAAGGTCTGGGAGCGCGCCGCGCCCTGGCTGTTTGTGGCCTCGCTGGTGTTGCTGGTGGCGGTGCTGATTCCGCATGTGGGCCGGGGTGTGAACGGCGCGCGGCGCTGGATTTCGCTGGGCGTGATGAACTTCCAGCCGTCCGAGCTGGCCAAGTTTGCGGTGCTGCTGTACGCCGCCGACTACATGGTGCGCAAGATGGACGTGAAGGAAAAGTTTTTCCGCGCCGTGCTGCCCATGGGCGTGGCGGTAGCGGTCACCGGCATGCTGTTACTGGCCGAGCCGGACATGGGCGCCTTCATGGTGATTGCGGTCATCGCAATGGGAATCCTGTTCCTGGGCGGGGTCAACGCCCGCATGTTTTTTCTGATTGCGTTTGTGCTGGTGCTGGCTTTCGCCATGATGATTTACCTCAGCGAATGGCGGCGCGAGCGCATCTTTGCCTACCTCGACCCCTGGAGCGCCGAACACGCGCTGGGCAAGGGCTACCAGTTATCGCATTCCCTCATTGCTTTCGGGCGCGGCGAAATTTTTGGTGTGGGGCTGGGCGGCAGTGTCGAAAAACTGCACTGGCTGCCCGAGGCGCATACCGACTTTCTGCTGGCCGTGATTGGCGAAGAGTTTGGTCTGATCGGCGTGGTGCTGGTGATTGGCCTGTTTTTCTGGCTGACGCGCCGGTTGATGCACATCGGCCGCCAGGCCATCGCGCTGGACCGGGTCTTTGCCGGCCTGGTGGCGCAGGGCGTGGGTGTGTGGATGGGTTTTCAGGCCTTCATCAACATGGGTGTGAACCTGGGCGCGCTGCCGACCAAGGGTCTGACGCTGCCGCTGATGAGCTACGGCGGCTCGGCCATTCTGGTGAACCTGGTGGCGATTGCGGTGGTGCTGCGCATCGACTACGAAAACCGGCAACTGATGCACGGGGGGCGGCTATGAGTCAACGTTGCGCGCTCGTCATGGCCGGTGGAACGGGCGGCCATATTTTCCCCGGCCTGGCCGTAGCCGAAGCCCTGCGCGAGCGCGGCTGGCGCGTGCACTGGCTGGGCGGCAAGGGCCAGCCCGACGCACCCAGCATGGAAAGTCGGCTGGTGCCGCCGCGTGGTTTTGCGTTTGAGAGCATCGATTTTTCCGGCGTGCGCGGCAAAGGGCCCGTAACGTTGGCGCTGCTGCCGCTGCGCTTGCTCAAGGCTTTCTGGCAAAGCATCCAGGTGGTGCGCCGCGTCCAACCCGACGTGGTGGTCGGCCTGGGCGGCTACATCACTTTCCCGGCCGGGCTGATGGCCGTGCAGTGGGGCAAGGCGCTGGTGCTGCACGAACAAAATTCGGTGGCGGGCATGGCCAACAAGGTGCTGGCTGGCGTGGCCGACAAGGTGTTCACCGCTTTCCCGAATGCACTGGCCAAAGCCGAGTGGGTGGGCAACCCGCTGCGCACGGCTTTTCTGTCGCAGCCCGCTCCCGCACAGCGTTTTGCCGGCCGCGAAGGGCCGCTCAAACTGCTGGTGGTCGGTGGCAGCCTGGGTGCCAAGGCGCTAAACGAAATCGTACCGCAGGCCCTGGCGCTGCTGCCGCGCGAAAAACGCCCCACGGTGCTGCACCAGAGCGGCGCTACGCAAATTGACGCGCTGCGCGCCAACTACACCGCCGCCGGTGTACTGGCCGAACTCACACCGTTCATTGACGACACCGCCAGCGCTTATGCCGAGGCCGATGTGATTGTCTGCCGCGCTGGCGCCAGCACCGTGACCGAGATTGCCGCCGTAGGCGCTGCAGCGGTTTTTGTGCCTTTCCCGTCGGCGGTGGACGACCACCAGACCACCAATGCGCGCTTTTTGGTGGACGCCGGTGGCGGCTGGCTGATCCAGCAAAAAGAACTGACGCCGCAGGTGCTTGCCAGCCTGCTGCAGAACCTGCAGCGCGACACCCTGTTGCAACACGCAACAAACGCCAAGACCATGCAAAAAACAGAAGCGACGCAGCACGTCGTCAACGCCTGCGAAATGCTGGCAGCAAAGGCCGGCCGATGAAACACGCCGTTCGCCATATCCATTTCGTCGCGCACCACAAGGCGCATCCACAGGTGTGGCTGCGCAGGGCGGTTCCCGCCGCTGCCGCTGAAATGCGCGGGGGACGAAAAGCATGAAACATGCTGTTCGTCATATCCATTTCGTCGGCATCGGCGGCTCCGGCATGAGCGGCATTGCCGAAGTGCTGTTCAACCTCGGCTACCAGATCTCGGGCTCCGATCTGTCTGACAGCGCCACGCTCAAGCGCCTGGCTGGGCTGGGCATTACCACCTACGTCGGCCATGCTGCTGCGCACATCCAGAGTGCCGATGCGGTGGTCACGTCCACCGCAGTGCAAGCTACCAACCCCGAAGTGCTGGCCGCCCGCGAAAAACACATTCC
>JAZKCX010000037.1:0-6760 GCA_040387875.1 Pseudomonadota bacterium
ATGGTGCCCAGGAAGGGACTCGAACCCCCACGAAGTTACTCGCTAGTACCTGAAACTAGTGCGTCTACCAATTCCGCCACCTGGGCATTTCAGGAAAGAGAGAATTGTATCAAAACTATGAGCACTACCAGCGCACTGCTGGACGAATTTGAAGGAACCATCCAGGGCCACCGTGATGGACACGGCTTTGTGGTGCGGGATGACGGCGATGCCGACATCTATTTGCCGTCGAATGAAATGCGTGCCGTGCTGCACAAGGACCGCGTCAAGGCGCGTATCGTGCGGCAGGACCGCAGGGGCCGGCCCGAGGGCCGTGTGGTGGAAATCATCGAGCGTCCTGCGCACCCCATCATTGGCCGGCTGCTGCAGGAGAGCGGTGTCTGGCTGGTAGCGCCGGAAGACAAGCGTTATGGCCAGGACATCCTGGTGCCCAAGGGCGGCACTGGTGCGGCCAAGCCGGGCCAGGTGGTGGTGGTAGAGCTCACCGAGCCGCCCAGCCTGTTTGGCCAGCCGGTGGGCCGTGTGAAAGAAGTGCTGGGCGAGGTGGACGACCCCGGCATGGAGATTGAAATTGCGGTACGCAAATACGCCGTGCCGCACGAATTTTCCGAGGCCTGTATCGCACTGGCCCGCACGTTGCCCGACAAGGTGCGCGCCCAGGACAAACGTCTGCGTGTAGACCTCACGGATATCGCGCTGGTCACCATCGACGGCGAAGACGCCCGCGACTTTGACGACGCGGTCTACTGCGAGCCAGCCAAAGTCGGCCGTGCCAAGGGCTGGCGTTTGCTGGTGGCGATTGCCGATGTGAGCCACTATGTGGAGACCGGCAGCGCCATCGACATTGACGCCTACGACCGCGCCACCAGCGTGTATTTTCCGCGCCGTGTGATCCCCATGCTGCCGGAGAAACTCTCCAACGGCCTGTGTTCGCTGAACCCCGACGTGGAGCGCCTGTGCATGGTCTGCGACATGCTTGTGACCGCTTCGGGTGAGGTACATGCCTACCAGTTCTACCCGGCGGTGATGTTCAGCCATGCGCGTTTCACCTATACCGAGGTTGCGGCAATTCTGGCCAACACGCGCGGCGTCGAAGCCGCCAAGCGCAAGGAGCTGCTACCGCACTTGCTGAACCTGCACGATGTTTACCAGGCACTGCTGAAGGCGCGTGCGGTGCGCGGTGCGGTTGATTTTGAAACCACCGAAACACAAATCGTCTGCGACGAAAACGGCCGCATCGAAAAAATTGTGCCACGCACCCGCAACACCGCGCACCGGCTGATCGAAGAAGCCATGCTGGCGGCCAACGTCTGCAGCGCAGACTACATTTCGCAAAGCAAACACCCCGGCCTGTTCCGGGTGCACGAAGGCCCGACGCCTGAGAAAAAGGACATGCTGCGCAACTACCTCAAGGCCATCGGTGTGGGCTTGAGCGTGAGCGACGACCCCAAGCCGGCGGAGTTTCAGAAAATTGCCGAGGCCACCAAAGACCGGCCCGATGCGATGCAGATCCACTCCATGCTGCTGCGCTCCATGCAGCAGGCGATCTACACGCCCATCAACAGCGGCCACTTTGGTCTGGCGTTCGAGGCCTACACCCACTTCACCAGCCCGATCCGCCGCTACCCCGATCTGCTGGTCCACCGCGTCATCAAGGCGGTGCTGGGCAAGAGCAAATACCAGTTGCCGGTGCTGCCCACGCCGGGCGAAGCGCATGCCAAGCTGGGCAAGCGCCTGCTGAGCCAGAAGGTCAAGAACCCGACCCAAAAGCCCGCTAAAAAGCTTACTGCCGAACAAATGGCATGGGAGGCTGCCGGCCTGCACTGCAGCGCCAACGAGCGCCGCGCCGACGAGGCCAGCCGCGACGTGGAAGCCTGGCTCAAGTGCAAGTACATGCGCGAACACCTCGGCGAAGAGTTTGGCGGCGTGGTCACTGCGGCCACCAGCTTTGGCATCTTCGTCACGCTGGACGCCTTGTACGTGGAAGGGCTGGTGCACATCACCGAGCTGGGTGGCGAATACTTCCGCTTTGACGAGGCGCGGCAGGAGTTGCGCGGCGAGCGCACCGGCATCCGCTACGCCATCGGCACCCGGGTACGGGTGCAGGTAAGCCGGGTCGATCTGGACGGCCGCAAGATCGATTTCCGTCTGGTGCGTGAAGGCGAAGAGCTGCTGAACCGGGCGATGAAAGACAAGGGGATAGGCGGTCCGCCGCTGTCGCCTTCGGGCGCGCCGGCCAAGGCCTCAGCCAAACGCGCTGCACGGGGGGGGGATGCACCCAGCCGCGCGCCGCGTTCGCCGATTCAGGCGCTGAAAGCCAGCGTCAAGCAGGCAGCGGGAAAAAAGAAAAGCGGCCGTAAGCCGAGGCGCGGCAGCTGAAGTCCGCTAGGCTGCGTTGCTGGCCAGCGCAGCGGCAAGGCGGCCCGCAGTCAACGCCTTGCCTGCGGGCCAGTGGTCTGCCAGCAGGCCATGCAGGTAAACGGCTCCGCTGGTCTGAATAAAAACCTCGGCCAAAGTGCTGAGGCCATGCAGCCGTGCTCCAATAAAGCCAGCCAGCACATCGCCGGTGCCGCCCGTGGCGAGCAAGGCGTTGCCGGTGGGGTTGATGCACGGCGCGGTGCCAGGCGCAGCCACCACTGTGCCCGAGCCCTTGAGCACCACCACGCAGGCAAATGCGTCGGCCAGTTGCTGGGCTGCCGCCAGCCGACTGCCTTGCACCTGCGCGGTACTGCAGCCCAGCAGGCGCGCGGCTTCCAGCGGGTGCGGCGTTAATACCGTGGGCTTGCCGTGGCGACCACGCGCTGCCAGCAGGTAACGCAACTGGCCGTCGTTTGCTATCGCATTAAGAGCGTCTGCATCAAGAACGACGCCGGCCGGCGATGCAATTGCCTTGGGAAGTACAGTGCGGACCGCTTCTCCGCCGCCACAACCGCAGACCACGGTCATGGCGCTCCATTGCAGGCTGTCGGCAGTGCGAAACATCAGCTCCGGCTGTTGTGGGTCGTATGGCATGGCCGCGTCCAGCAGCGCCACGAAAACGCGGCCGGCTCCCGCGTGCAGCGCGGCCGATGCCGCCAGCAGGGCAGCGCCTGCCATACCCGCCGCACCACCGACCACCGCCACGTCGCCGTGGCTGCCTTTGTGCGAGGCGTGCTGGCGCGGGCGATGAAAAGGCGCTGCAGAAAGCCCGGCGCTGGGGGCCTCGGCAGATGTGTCCACACCGAGGTCGTCAAACCACACCTGGCCTGCCGCGTCGCGCCCCTGCCCGGTGAACAGCCCGGGCTTCAACGTGAGCAGGCTAAGGGTGTTTTTATAGTAAAAATTGCCTGTAGCCGGCGTCTTTGCTTGTTTTGTAGCTTCTGAATTTGTAGCATCTGTACCAGTGTCAGCATCCAGCCCGCTGGGCAGATCGACCGCCAGCACGGGTGCGGCGGAAGAAGCCAGCCAATGCAGGCACTGTGCTAACCGGCCTTCGGGCGCACGGGTACTGCCCAGGCCCAGCAGCGCGTCGATGCAAAGGTCTTGCGCCGTCATGTTGGGCGGTGAGTCGGCAAACACCACGCCCGCCGCCCGCGCTTTGGCCAGGGCTGCTGCGGCGTCTGGCGGCAGGGTTGTTGCATTGCCCAGCCAGGTGACAACTGGGTTTTTGCCCCAGTCCTGCAGGTGCACCGCCGCCTCCAGCCCATCGCCGCCGTTGTTGCCGGGGCCGCAGGCAATCCACACTGTGTGGGCGTGCGGCGCCAGTGCCAATGCCAGCCGGGCTACCGACTGGCCAGCGCGCTGCATCAAAACATGCGGCGGCAGGGCGGCTTGGGCGAGTTGTTCAATACGCCGCGTCGCAGCCACGCCGTGCAGCGGCCACGGGGTGCCGGGAGTGATCTTGACGAGGGCCATGGACGGGTCAGGCGGTGAACCGGCCCGCGCCCAGCGCCCCGGCGTCCAGCGCGGGCGGCCGCCCGGCCACCATATCGGCCACGCTGCGGGCCGAGCCGCAGGCCAGCGCAGCGCCATTGGCGCCATGGCCCAGGTTCAGCCACACCCCCGGCACGCCGCTGGCACCAATCACCGGCGCGCCGTCGGGCAGCAAAGGCATGGCCGCGCGCCATTCCTGCACGTCGGCAGAGACTTTGGCCGCGCCGGGAAACCAGTCATGCAGCACCTTGTAGAGCAGCTGGATGGCGCCCGCCTGGTCTTTAGCAGACAGGCCCATGTCGGCGCCGCCCGACACCCGCACCCGGTGGCCAACGCAGGAGATGCAGACCTTGTGGCGCTCGTCCATCACCGCGCTGCGCGGTGCGTTCAGCGGCTCGCGGATCTGCGCATTCAGCGCATGGCCGTACACCGCCGCCAGCGGCAGCTTGACGCCCGCCGGCCGCAGCAGATCGTCCGCTGCCGCGCCGGCGCAGACCACCACCGCATCGAATTTTTCGGGCGACGGCTTGCCGCCGATCTGCAGCATGGTGGGTTCGGATTTCTGCAGCTTTGCCACCGGGGTATTCATCTGGAAACGCACGCCCATTTCCTGCGCGGCGGCCTTGAGCACCAGCGCAAACTGCCGGCCGTTGCCCACCTCGTCGTGCTGCAGATAGGCGGCGCCAAAAAATTGCGTGTCCTGGTTCAGCGCCAGTTCGAGCTTGCGCGCAATGGCGGGCGTGAGGTCCTGCACCAGCGTGCCGGCCTCGCGCAGCGCCTGCAGCCGGGGCTGGGCCTGCTGGCTGTCGGCTTCGGTGCGGAACAGCAGCATCAGGCCGTTGCAGCGGTCGCCGCCCAGCTGCAGCGCGGCTTCGAGCTGCTGCCGGCGGTCGCGGCTGGCGTGGGCGAGCTGCTGCAGGGCGGCATGCAGCGCCTGCACGCGGGCGGGTTCGGCCAGGCGCTTGCGCTGGCGGCCCCAGCCTATTTCGGCCAGCGAGAGCCGCAATCCGGTCTGGATCGGCCCCGACCAGGGCGCTACATAGCCAGGCCCGAGCATGCCGGCATGCGAGAAGCTGGCTTCTTCGGCCACCGCGCTGCGCCGCTCGAAGACAGTCACTTCGTGGCCGTCCACTGCCAGCTCGTAGGCCGTGCTCACGCCAATGGTGCCCGCGCCGACTACTGCAATCTTCATGAACCATCCCGCATGTGAATCTGGCCGCCATTCTCGGGCAAACCGGGCGGGGGTTTTGCACTGGGGGTCATGCCAGCGCCCGCTCTGTCAGCGCGGCCAGATGCAGGATGGCGTCGTCGTGCAGCGCGCCATGCCACAGCATCAGGCCCACAGGCAGTTCGCCGGGCGCCTGGCAGGGGATGGAAATGGCGCAACCGTCCAGCATGTTCACCACCGTGGTGTTGCGCAGCAGCAGCGCGTTGACGCGGAAATATTCGTCGTCGCTGGCCAGTACGCTGGCAATGCTGGGCGCGACGATGGGCACGGTGGGCGACAGTACCGCGTCAAAGGGCGCCAGGCGCTGCGCCATGCGCGCAATCCAGTCGCGCCGCGCCGCCAGCAGGCGAATGTAGTCGGCTGCCGTCATGGTGGCGCCCCGCTGCATGCGGCTGGCCACGCGCGGGTCGTACTGCGCGCCGTGTTTTGCCAGCAGGTCGCGGTGCCAGGCGTAGGCCTCGGCGGCGGCTATGCTGCCGGCGGCCTGCATCTGTGGCAACTCGGCCAGTTCGGGCAGGGCGATTTCCTCGATCTGCGCTCCGGCTTCGCGCAGGGCTTGCAGACTGCGCTCGAAAGCCGCGGCTACCGCCGGTTCGATGCCATCGAACATGACGCTGGTGGCTACCGCCAGCCGGTGGGCCGACAGCGGCTTGCTGCCGGGCGCCACGGTGCGCGCGGCCAGCACCTCGTGTGCCACCACCGCATCGCGGACCGAGCGCGTCATGGCGCAAACGGTGTCGAGCGTGGTGGACAGCGGCAGTGCGCCCTCGGCGGGCACCAGCCGGGCCGTGCTTTTGAAGCCAACGATGCCGTTCAGCGCCGCCGGAATACGGATGGAGCCACCCGTGTCCGACCCCAGCCCGATGTAGGCCGCACCACTGGCCACCGAAACGGCAGCACCTGACGACGAACCGCCCGGAATGCGGGGCGTCTGCGTATCCGCCGCATTGGCGGGGGTGGGGAAATGCGGGTTGGTGCCCACCCCGCCGAAGGCAAACTCGACCATGTGGGTGCGCCCCAGCACCACCCCACCTGCGGCCCGCAACCGGGCAACGGCCGGACAGTCGCGCAGCGCGGCGGGGGCGTCGGTCAGTACGGTAGAGCCGGCGGCGGTAGTCTGGCCGGCGATGTCGAACAGGTCCTTTACCGAAACTGGAAGGCCGGCCAGCGGCGTGCCGGGATTGGCGCTGCGCACGGCCCGCCGGGCTTCGTCGTACAGCGGGCGCACCAGGCTGTGCGCAGCAGCCGGTGCCTGGGCGCAGGCAATGGCTTGGTCCAACAGCTGCGCTGCGCTGGCCTGGCTACTCTGCAGCAGGGCGCGGGCGGCCACCAGGTCGGGCGGGGTGCTGGGGGAGACGGGGGCGGTCATGGGTGCTATAATTCCAAGGCTGTACTGGTTGCATTCTCCTCTGTGGAGGGCGTTGGCCGGTGCGGTAAATCGCGAACCAGTCCATCAAGGTGTTGCGGCCCCTGTCAAAAGGGCGGCAAAACGGACTGGTTTCAGACCTAACCTTTGGAGAAATTTATGGCAACGACCATGCGTCAAATGCTGGAAGCCGGTGTGCACTTTGGCCACCAAACGCGCTTCTGGAACCCCAAGATGGCCCCCTACATCTTCGG
>JAZKCX010000038.1:0-2216 GCA_040387875.1 Pseudomonadota bacterium
CTGTGGTCATCGGGCGGTTCCGGGGCTGGTGGAGCACAAGAGGGGGCGAGGGAGCTCGCAATTTTAACCGGCCGCGCTGTGCCAGCCGGTTTGCTGCCGCCGCCCGGGATTTGCGATTTGTGAACCCTGGATTCAGTTTTGGTGAAGCGCCGCTGGCCCGCCGCGGGGCCGCGGCGATGGTCTACAGTGTGGCCCATGCACGGGCTGCACCTCACCGCCGACCTCTACAACTGCCGCTGCGAAGCGGCCTGGCTGCTGGACGCCCGCCGCCTGAGCGACTGGTGCGACCAGGCGGTGCTCTCCGCCGGGCTGCAGGGTGTGGGCAAGCTGTTCCATACCTTTCCGCCTACCGAGCGCGGCCCCGGCGGCGTCACCGCCACCGTGCTGCTGGCCGAGTCGCACCTGTGCGTGCACACCTGGCCCGAGCAGCGGTCGGTAACGGTGGATGTCTACGTCTGCAATTTCGGCGGCGACCATGCAGCCAAGGCGCACCGGCTGATGGAAGCCATCGTGGCGCTGTTTGGGCCGGAGTGGTCGGAACGGAGGTCGCTGGAGCGCGGCGAGGTGCCATGAAGGCTGGCGCACTCATCCTTGCAGCGGGGCGGGGCGAGCGGATGCGGCCTTTAACCGACCACACCCCCAAACCGCTGCTGCAGGTGCACGGCAAACCGCTGATCGTCTGGCACATCGAAGCGCTGGCAAAAGCCGGCGTGCGCGACATCGTCATCAACACCGCCTGGCTGGAAGACCAGTTTCCGGCCACGCTGGGCGATGGCAGCCGCTGGGGCGTGCGCATCACCTATTCGCACGAAGGCAGAGACTTTGGCGGCGCGCTGGAAACCGCCGGCGGCATCTGCCGGGCGCTGCCGCTGCTGGGCGATACTTTCTGGCTGGTTGCAGGGGATATTTACCTGCCAGCCAGCGTGTTTGCTGAAGATGTTGCTACGCAATTCGTAGCATCTGACAAGCTCGCGCAGCTCTGGCTGGTGCCCAATCCGCCGCACAACCCGCGCGGCGATTTTGGTCTGGCGGCCGACGGCACCGCGCTGAGCCGGGCCGAGACGCAGTACACCTACTCCACCATCGGCCTGTACCGCAAGGCCTTGTTTGCACCGCCGTTCTGTGACATTCCTGCCGGAAACCCGCACGGCGTCAAAGCCCCGCTGGCCCCGATATTGCGCGCGGCGATGGACAATAACCAGATCACCGCTTCGCTGCACACCGGCGCCTGGACCGATGTCGGCACGCCCGAGCGCCTTGCCCAACTGAACACGCCATGAACCCTTCTGTCTACGCCCAACGCCGCGCCACCGTTGCCGCCCAGATGGCGAGAGACGCCAACGGCCCCGGTGTGGCCATCGTCCCCACCGCGCTGGAGCGCCCGCGCAACCGCGACAGCGACTTTCTGTACCGGCACGACAGCTACTTCTACTACCTCACCGGCTTTACCGAACCCAACGCCTGGCTGGTGATTGCCAGCGACGGCCGCAGCACGCTGTTCTGCCAGCCCAAAGACCTGGAGCGCGAGATCTGGGACGGCTTTCGCCTCGGCCCCGAAGCCGCGCCGGCCGTGCTGGGCGTGGATGCGGCTTTTTCTGTTGCCACGCTGAATGCCGAGCTGCCCAAACTGCTCGAAAACCGCGCCACCGTCTGGTACCCGTTTGCTACGCACAAGGGGCTGGAATCGCAGGTGGACGGCTGGCTCTCTGGCGTGCGCGCCCGCGTGCGCTACGGCGCGCTGTGCCCCGAACACCAGCGCGACCTGTGCAGCGTGCTGGACGAAATGCGGCTGTTCAAGGACGCGCACGAGCAGGCCACCATGCGCCGCGCCGCGCAGATCAGCGCCGAGGCGCACATCCGCGCGATGCGCTTGAGCGCCCGCCGCCTGCGCGCCGGCGAAGAGGTGCGCGAATTCCATCTCGACGCCGAGCTGCTGCACGAATTCCGCCGCCAGGGTTCGCAGTACCCGGCCTACGGCTCCATCGTCGCCGCCGGCGCCAATGCCTGCGTGCTGCACTACCGCGCCGACGCCGCGCCGGTGCGCGATGGCGAACTGGTGCTGATCGACGCCGGCTGCGAGCTCGACGGCTATGCCAGCGACATCACCCGCACCTTCCCCGCCAACGGCACCTTCAGTGGCCCGCAGCGCGCGCTGTACGAGCTGGTGCTGGCCAGCCAGGACGCGGCCGTGGCGGCCACCAAAGCCGGCGCCCGCT
>JAZKCX010000039.1:0-71126 GCA_040387875.1 Pseudomonadota bacterium
AGTGTGGCATTGGGCGGAATCACGCCGCCGGCGCCGCGCGATCCGTAGGCAATGGCAGACGGGCAGGTGAGCTTGGCCTTGCCGCCGACTTTCATTTTCTGTACGCCCTCGGTCCAGCAGGGAATCACGCCGCGCAGCGGAAAGTCGATGGGCGCATTGCGCGCATACGAGCTGTCGAATTCCTTGCCGCCAGGAAAGGTGCCGCGGTAGTGCACCCGCACCTTGTCGGCTGCCGTGGGGCTGGGGCCGGTGCCGTCTTTCAGGCTGCGGTAAACCAGGCCGCTGGCCGTCACGCTGGCGCCAGCTTCTTTGGCGGCCGCGGTGAGGGCCGGGTCGGTCTGGGCCCATAAGGGTGTGGCCAGCAGGGCAGCAGCAAGCGCGAAGGGTGCGAGGCGGGGGGTGAATGGCACGGGGATCTCCTGGCAGTTGAAAGCAGTCCTGCATTATTGCGGCTCCCGCCCGGCGCAGGCACTGCAGGGTTGCTGCAGGCCCGTTTTGCCCTATTTATCAACAAAATATGCCTCGGGCCAGCATAGCCATTCATTTTTATGCTGCTATTTTTGTAGCATCCCCACCCTTGCAGGTTCATGCGGCCGCAGGCATGCTTGGCGCTTTGAATCCCCATGAAAAGAAGAAGTGATGGACGCCTTTGATGTAGACCTGTTTGTGATTGGCGGCGGCAGCGGCGGCGTGCGGGCGGCCCGTATGGCGGGCCAGCGGGGTGTGCGGGTGGCGCTGGCCGAGGCCAGCGACCTGGGCGGCACCTGCGTGAACGTGGGCTGCATTCCGAAAAAGCTTTACAGCTATGCCGCGCATTTCGCCGAGGCGTTTGAAGAATCGCACGGTTTTGGCTGGGAAGGACCGGCGCCCACGCTCGACTGGAACCTGCTCAAAACCAACCGCGCACGTGAAATCACGCGGCTGAACGGCATCTACCTGCAGTTGCTCACCGGTGCTGGCGTGCAATTGCACCGCGGCTTTGCGCGGCTGCTGGATGCGCACACGGTGGAGGTCAATGGCAAGCGCGTTACCGCCAAAAACATTCTGATCGCCACCGGCGGCACGCCCCATGTGCCGGCCATGGTGGGGCGAGAGCATGTGGTCACGTCCAACGACATGTTCGACCTCAACCCCTTTCCGCAGCGCCTGCTGGTGGTGGGCGCCGGCTACATTGCCTGCGAATTTGCGTCCATCTTCAACGGGCTGGGTTCGCAGGTCACGCAGCTGCACCGCGGCGCCGCTTTGCTGACCGGGTTTGACGAAGACATCCGCAACTTCATTGCCACCGAGATGGCCAAGACGGGTGTCGATTTGCGCTTGAACACCCAGGTAGCCGAAATTGTGCGTACGCCGCAGGGGCTGGAGGTATCGCTGCACAACGGCGAGCGCCTGATAGCCGACGCCGTGCTCTATGCCACCGGCCGTGTGCCCAACACCGCTGGCCTGGGGCTGGACGCAGCCGGCGTGGCGCTCAACGACAAGGGTGCAATTGTGGTGAACGCCCGCTACCAGACCAGCGTGCCGTCGGTCTTTGCGGTGGGCGACGTGACGGCCCGGGTGCAATTGACACCGGTGGCGCTGGGCGAGGCCATGGTGGTAGTCGACGATTTGTTCGGCCCGCCGGCCGGCAAGGCCGCGCGGCAGATGGGCTACGACTTCATTCCCACCGCAGTGTTCACCCATCCCAACATCGGCACCGTGGGTTTTACCGAAGCCCAGGCACGCGAGAAATTCGGCAAGGTCACGATTTTTCGCAGCGAATTCAAGGCGCTGAAACACACGCTCAGCGGCAGCAGCGAACGCACGCTGATGAAGCTCGTCGTCGATGAAGCGACCGACCGCGTGGTGGGCGTGCACATGGTCGGGCCGGATGCCGGGGAGATCGTCCAGGGCTTTGCGGTGGCCCTGAAAGCCGGCGCGACCAAGGCGATTTTTGACAGCACCATTGGCATCCACCCCACAGCGGCGGAAGAGTTTGTGACCATGCGCGAACCCGTCAAAACCTAGACACCGCGCCCTAGATTCCAGACACCAAGGCGCCAGCCGGGCGCGTCAAAAAGGTTCAAGATACTGGCCAGAAACAACGGAGACTGCCATGGACCACCTGAGCGGGCTGGATGCCGCCTTCCTCTACATCGAAACACCCGAGACCCCGATGCATGTGGGCGGCCTGAACATCTGCGAACTGCCACCCGGCTACGAGGGCGACTTTTTCGAGGACGTGAAAAAGCATGTACTGAACCGCCTGCACCTGGCTTCGGTGTTCCAGCGCAAGCTGGTGAACATGCCGTTTGAGCTGGCCAACCCGATCTGGGTCCATGACGACACGCTGGACATCGACTACCACCTGCGCTCCACCGTGCTGCCCAGGCCCGGCAGCCGCGCCCAGCTCGACAAGCTGGTGGGCCGGCTGCATTCCAGCCTGCTGGACCGCAGCCGCCCGCTGTGGGAGTTCTACGTCATTGAAGGCCTGCAGGCTCCGGCTGACGCGCCGCCCGGCAGCCGCCATGTGGCGTTTTATTCCAAGGTCCACCATGCCGCGCTGGACGGCGCTGGCGGTATTGCACTGGCCGCTGCCACACTCGACGTCGGCCCCATTCCGCGTGAAGTGAAACCGCCGCCACGGCGCGGCCCCACCGGCGACGCGCTAGGCATTGCCGAACTCACTGGCGCCGGCCTGAAAGCCACGGCCGCACAGGTGGCCAAGCTGGTCAAGACCCTGCCGCTGGCTGCCGGTGCCGCCATTGCGTTGCTGCGCCAACCGGGCGAAGCCAAAACCAAGGGTGCACCCAAAAAAGCCGCCAGCAACTGGTTTGGCCCCAAAACACCGATCAACGTGGCGGTGACCAACCAGCGGCTGTTTGCCAGCCTGTCGGTTCCGCTGGCCGAGATCAAGGCCATTGCCAAAGGCAACGAGGTCACGCTGAACGACGTGGTGCTGGCGATTTGCTCCGGCGCGCTGCGCAACTACCTGGCCGACCGCGGCTGCGTGCCGACCGAGCCGCTCTTGGCGGCGGTACCGGTGAGCCTGCGCGAAGCCGGCAACACCCAGCTCAACAACCAGGTCTCGATGATGCGCATTGGCCTGGCCAGCACCATTGCCGACCCGATGGAGCGGCTGCAGGCCATCAAGCAGGCATCGACCAAATCGAAGGCGCTCACCGGCAGCGTCAAGTCGGTGCTGCCCACCGACTTTCCGTCGCTGGGCGCGCCCTGGCTTATCAGCGGGCTGGCATCGCTGTTCGGCCGCTCACGGCTGGCCAACAAGATGCCGCCGATTGCCAACGTTGCCATCTCCAACGTGCCCGGCCCCAAGTTCGCGCTCTACATGGCCGGCGCCAAACTGCTGACCTACTACCCGGTGTCGATTGCGGTGCACAGCATGGCGCTCAACATCACGGTGCAAAGCTACAACGGCGCGCTCGACTTCGGCCTGACGGCCTGCCGCAAGGCTCTGCCCGATTTGCCCGAGCTGGCCAAACACATCCAGCTGGCGCACGAAGAGTTGCTGCGGCTCACACCCGCCATCGTGGCTGACAACGCCGAGGCGTCTGCGCCTGCTGCGCCGGTGAAAGCCGCTGTGAAAAAAGCGCCCGCCAAAAAAGCGACTGTGGCAAAGAAGGTGGCGGCAAAAAAATCGCCAGCGGCCAAACCCGTACCGCGCAAACGCAAGGCCACGGCCTGAACACAACGCTTCTTTTTCAATAGCAATAAAACCAGCACGGGTGCCGGCCAGAGGCTTATTTTCCTTTAAACTGGACTACCAGGGCAGCTTTTTACCCTGGTAATCCACAAAGCTGCCGCTGTCGGCTGGCGTCAGTTCATTGAGCACGTACAGCAGATCGCGCGCCGCTTCGTCAGGCGGCCGCACCTGCAAGCCCTTTTTGGCAAAGGGCTGTGAAAGCGCGGTGTCCACCGTACCCGGGTGCAGCGCAATGCACAACGCGTTACGGTTGCGCCGGGCCAGCTCAATCGAAGCAGTTTTCACCAACTGGTTCAGCGCCGCCTTGGACGCCCGGTAGCCGTACCAGCCGCCCAGCGCGTTGTCACCCATGCTGCCGACCTTGGCCGAAATGAATCCCGCCACGCAACGCCCATTCGCCGGCAGCAGCGGAAAGAAATGTTTGAGTACCAGCGCCGGGCCAATGGTGTTGACCAGAAACACCTGCTGCAGATAGGCGGCATTGAGCTGCGACCAGCTGCGCTCCGGTTGACCGGTTGCGCCGTGCAGAAAACCGGTGGCCACCAGCAGCAGACGCAGTTCCAGCCCTTGCGCTTTGATCCCGGCAGCCGCAGCGGCCAGCGTGTTTTCATCGGCGTAGTCCACGGCCGGCGTAGTGCGCCGCCCCAGCAGTTGCACCTGGGCATGGCGGCCATCGGCCTGCAACTGCGCGGCCAGCGCCGTGCCCAGGCCACCGCTGCCAATCACCAGCGCCAGGCCTTTGTCCGCCGAAGTTTGCATCTCAGTCACGCAGCAGCCGCACCTTCACGCTTTTGCCCTTGACTTTGCCGGCGTTGAGCCGGTCCATCGCGTCATTCGCAATCGCGCGGTCCACCGCCACAAAGGTGCAGAAGTCGGTGACGTTGATCTTGCCCACCTGCTCGCGGGTAAAACCGGCATCGCCCGTGAGTGCACCCAGCACATCGCCGGGCCGGATTTTTTCCTTGCGTCCGCTGAGGATCTGCAATGTGACCATCGGCGGCAGCAGCGGCGCGGTGCTGGCGGGCGTGAGTTCGTCCAGCTTGTGCCAGACCGAGGTGATGCTCTGGTACTGCTCGATGCGGCCGACAAAGCCCATTTCGTCCATGCTGGCCAGGCTCAGCGCCAGCCCTGCTTCGCCCGCACGACCGGTACGGCCAATGCGGTGCACATGCACTTCGGCATCGGGCGAAATATCCACATTGACCACCGCTTCAAGCTGTGTGATGTCCAGCCCGCGCGACGCGACATCGGTTGCCACCAGCACCGAACAACTGCGGTTGGAAAACTGCGCCAGCACCTGGTCGCGTTCGCGCTGCTCCAGCTCGCCGTACAGCGCCAGTGCGCTGAAACCCTGGGCCTGCAACAGCGTGGCCAGCTCGCGGCACTGATGTTTGGTGTTGCAGAAGGCCAGCGTACTGACGGGGCGAAAGTGGTTCAGAATTTTCGCCACTGCGGGCAGCCGCTCGGCGCGGGTCACCTGGTAGAAGCGCTGCTCAATCCGGTTCTCGGCCTGCTTGTCCTGAACCTTGATCTGTTGCGGCTCGCGCATGAACTGCTGCGCAATCTTCGCAATGCCCTCCGGGTAAGTGGCCGAGAACAGCAACGTCTGCCGCTCCTTGGGGAGCTGCTTGACCACTGTGGCGATGTCGTCGAAGAAACCCATGTCCAGCATGCGGTCGGCCTCGTCGAGTACCAGGGTGTTGAGCGCCGACACATCGAGCGAGCCGCGCTGCAGGTGGTCCATGATGCGGCCGGGCGTGCCCACCACCACATGCGCGCCGTGTTCGAGCGATGCGTTCTGCATTCGCAGCGGCACCCCGCCGCACAGCGTGACGATCTTGATGTTTTCCTCGGCCCGCGCAAGGCGGCGGATTTCCACCGTCACCTGATCCGCCAGCTCGCGGGTGGGGCACAGCACCAGCGTCTGGATCGCAAAGCGGCGCGGATTCAGATTGGCCAGCAAGGCTAACGCAAAGGCGGCGGTCTTGCCACTGCCGGTTTTGGCCTGGGCAATCAGGTCTTTGCCGAGCAACGCGGTGGGCAGGCTGGCAGCCTGGATCGGCGTCATCGCGGTGTAACCCAGCCGCTGCAGGTTCTCCAGCACCGCAGGGGCCAGCGGCAACTGGCTGAAGGCCGGGCCAGCGGTATCTGCAGGGGTGGGGTTGGAAGGCGTGTTGGTCATGCGTGATTATCGGGACTTGCAGGCGGGGTCGCTGCAAACGCAGGTAAGCTTGATCACACATGACAACCGCTTCTGCCGCCCCGCTCTCCATCAGCCCCACCGCCCCGCTGTTCATCGTGCACAACGCTGCGTCGGGCAGCCAGGACACCGACGCCACCCGCCAGACCATTGCCGAGGTGCTGAACGCCGCCGGCCGCACCCACCATCTGCGGGCGGTGGAAAGCGGCGCGCAGTTTCAGGCCACCGTGCGCCGGGCCGTGGCCGACGCCAAAGCCAGCGGCGGTGTGGTGGTAGCCGCCGGCGGCGACGGCACCATCAATGCGGTGGCGGCGGCCACGCTGGGCAGCGGCTGCCCTTTTGGCGTGCTGCCCCAGGGCACCTTCAACTATTTCAGCCGCACCCACGGCATTCCGCTGGATGCCGCCGAGGCCACGCAGCAACTGCTCAGCCCACAGGCCTGGCCGGTGCAGGTGGGTTTGGTCAACGAGCGGGTGTTTCTGGTGAATGCCAGCCTGGGCCTGTACCCACAACTGCTGGAAGACCGCGAGGCCTACAAAAGCCAGTTTGGTCGCAACCGTCTCGTGGCGCTGGGCGCTGGCCTGGTGACGCTGCTGCGCGAGCACCGGCAGTTGCGCCTGCGCATAGAGCAGGCCGACTGCACCCGCATGCAGCGCACCCCCACGCTGTTTGTCGGCAACAACGCGCTGCAGCTGGCGCAGATTGGCATGCCTGAGGCGCCGCTGCTGGAGCAGGGCCTGCTGGCCGCGATTGTGCTGAAACCCGTGGGCACGCTGGCCATGCTGGGCCTGCTGGCGCGCGGCGCGCTGGGCCGGCTGGGCGAGGACGACAGCGTGGAGAGTTTTGCGTTTCGCTCCATCACCGTCACGCCGGCATTGCCCTATGGCACGCGGCGGGTAAAGATTGCTACCGACGGCGAAATCTGCTGGCTGAAAGCGCCGCTGGTTTTCAGGGTGGCGCCGGAGCCGCTGTATCTGCTCAAGCCTGCGCCGCAATGAGTTTGCTTTTACACGTTTCTGATCCCCACTTCGGCACCGAGCGGCCGCAGGTGGTGGAGGCCTTGCTGCGGCTGGTGCAGGCCCACCCGCCCACGCTGGTGGTGTTGTCGGGCGACATTACGCAACGGGCGACGCGCGCGCAGTTTGCGGCGGCCAAGAAATTTGTCGAGCGGCTGGGTGATGCACCGCTACTTACCATTCCGGGCAACCACGACATACCGCTGCTCAATCCGCTGGCCCGGCTTTGCTGGCCCTACCGCAACCACTGCCGCATTTTTGGGCCGGAGCTGCAGCCGCATTACGTATCGGACGACTGGCTGGTGCTGTGCCTGAACACCACCCGCAGCTACCGGCACCAGAACGGCGAGGTGTCGCGGGCGCAGATTGAGCGCGTCGCCCAGCGCCTGGCCCAGGCTACGCCCCACCAGTTGCGGCTGGTGGTGACGCACCAACCGGTGGCCGTGACGCAGGCACACGACCGGCACGACCTGCTGCGCGGCCATGCCCAGGCGATAACGCGCTGGTCAGAAGCAGGTGCCGACATGGTGCTGGGCGGGCATATCCACCTGCCGTTTGTGCTGCCGCTGCACACGCAGCAAAGCCTGCCCCGGCCACTGTGGGCGGTGCAGGCCGGTACGGCGGTGTCGTCGCGGGTGCGCAGCGAGGCGGGCAATTCGGTGAATCTGATCTACCGTAGCGGTAATGCATCACGCCAAGCCCGTATTGAACGCTGGGACTATGCCGAGGCACGGCACAATTTCGAGTGTGTGACCACCACTTCCATCCAGCCCCATGCCCACTGACGCTTCCCTGCTGACCGAAATGGTCTACGGCCTGGGTTCGGGTGCGCTCGCCGCTTTTTTTGTGGCGCTGGTGCTGCTGTGCTGGACCGCCACCGGCCTGTGGGGGCTGACCCAGCACTACTGGGTGCCACGGCTGCGCAGCAGTTGGCCCCCCACGCTGTTTCTGCTGGTGCATCTGATTTTTGGGTTTGCCCTGGTGGTAGCGGCTGCCGGTGTGTTTGCGCTGCTGGCACAGGGCCTGGGCGACGGCAGCAGCGTGGCCCGGCTGGATGAAGTTTTTTCAGGTGCCATCCGGCAGAACACCTCACGCGAGACGCTGCAGGCTTTTGCGCTGCTCACCCAATTTGGTGATACCGCCACGCTGCTGGTTTTGCTGCTGGTCGTGTCGGTTGCGCTGGCCCTGCTGAACCGCCAGTGGCTGGTGTTGCCCTGGGCGCTTGCGCTGCTGGGCAACTGGCTGCTGAACGCAACGCTGAAGAATTTTTTTGCGCGGGCGCGCCCCGTGCACGAACACGAGCTGGTGGTAACCCACGGCTGGAGTTTCCCCAGCGGCCACGCCTCGGGCGCCGTGGTGGCCTACGGCATGCTGGCCTATCTGGCGCTGCGGCTGCTGCCGGCGCACTGGGTGCGGCGCGCCGGCCTGCCGCTACTGCTGGCCGCCATCACGATTGCTTTCACCACCGCCTGCAGCAGGGTATTTTTGCAGGTGCACTATGCCAGCGACGTGATTGCGGGAGCGGCCTCGGGTCTGGCCTGGCTGCTGGTCTGCATCTGCAGCGCCGAGCTGGCCCGCCACTACCACCAGACCCGCAGGGCCTAAGGCCTGCCGCCACTGGCCGGTATGGGCTTTGCGCCAGAATAGCTGCATGCCCGACCTTCCCGATTTCATTGCACCACAGCGTTTTGGCGATGCCGCCGCCGCGTTGGCGCAGGTACAGCGCATCTACGACAGCAGCATCCAGCACCTGCGAAATGCCATGCGGCGTTTTGTGACCGAGCCCGGCAGCGCTGTGCCCGAAAAACGGGTGCGGGCCTGCTACCCGCAGCTGCGGGTGCGCACCGAATCGACCCAGCGCTCGGCCCTGGCCGCCCATGCCGGACTGAGCTATGGTTTTGTGGCCGGGCCGGGACGTTTTGAGACCACTCTCACGCGGCCGGACCTGTACGCCGACTACTATCGTGAGCAGTTCAGCCTGCTGCTGGAAAACCATGCCGTAGAGCTGGAGGTGAGCACCAGCACACTGCCCATACCGCTGCACTTCTCGTTTGCCGAACACGAACACCTGGAGGGCAGCCTGGGGCCGGAGCGCCGCGCGCTGCTGCGCGACCTGTTTGACCTGCCCGACCTGGCCGCCATGGACGACGGCATTGCCAACGGCAGCTACGAGCCCGCCCCTGGCGAGCCGCAGCCACTGGCACTGTTCACCGCGCCGCGGGTGGACTACTCGCTGCACCGGCTGCGCCACTACACCGGCACCACGCCCGAGTGGTTTCAGAACTTTGTGCTGTTCACCAACTACCAGTTCTATATCGACGAGTTTGTGCGGCTGGGGCATGCCGAAATGGCGAATCCGCAGAGCGAATACATCGCGTTTGTCGAGCCGGGCAATGTGGTCACGCGCCGTACGGGTCTGCCTGCTGAAGCGACGGACGCGCTGGGCGCTGCCTTACCCAGACCACCCCAGATGCCTGCCTACCATCTGATGCGGGCCGACCGTAGCGGCATCACCATGGTCAATATCGGTGTTGGACCGGCCAATGCCAAGAACATCACCGACCACATTGCGGTGCTGCGGCCGCACGCCTGGCTGATGCTGGGCCACTGCGCGGGTCTGCGCAACAGCCAGCAGTTGGGCGACTATGTGCTGGCCCACGGCTATGTGCGCGAGGACCATGTGCTGGACGAAGAATTGCCGCTGTGGGTGCCGATTCCGGCGCTGGCCGAAATCCAGCAGGCATTGGAAAAGGCGGTGGCTGATGTCACGCAAATGGAAGGCGCTGACCTCAAGCGCATCATGCGCACTGGCACCGTGGCCAGCACCGACAACCGCAACTGGGAGCTGCTGCCCGGCAACCAGCCGCAGCGCCGCTTCAGCCAGAGCCGGGCGATTGCGCTCGACATGGAAAGCGCCACCATTGCCGCCAACGGTTTTCGCTTCCGGGTGCCTTACGGCACACTTTTGTGTGTGAGCGACAAACCGCTGCACGGCGAAATCAAACTGCCGGGCATGGCCAACCACTTCTACCGCGAGCGGGTCGACCAGCATCTGCGCATCGGCATACGCGCCATCGAGCTGCTGCGCGAAAACGGGCTGGAGCAGTTGCACAGCCGCAAGCTGCGCAGCTTTGCCGAGGTGGCATTTCAATGAGCGGCGCCACCGATCCTGGCCGCAGTTGCCCGCTGGCCTACCGCTACAGCGCCGCGGTGTTTGACCGCCCGCCCGAGTTGCAGACCGAGACCCTTTATGTGGTGGGCGGCTTGTACGGCAACATCTGTGCGCTCGACGCAATCGAGGCCTTGTTTGCACACGAGGTCGGCCCCAAACGCATGGTTTTTAATGGCGACTTTCACTGGTTTGACGCCGACGCTGCGCTGTTTGCACAGGTTGACCAGCGGGTGACCGGACACTACGCGCTGCGCGGCAATGTAGAAACCGAACTCGCCAACGACGACGACTCGGCCGGCTGCGGCTGCGCCTACCCCGACGATGTGGACGACGGCGCGGTGGCCCGCTCCAACGCCATCCTGCTGCAACTGCGGGGGGTTGCCCGGCAGCACCCTGCGTTGCGCGCCCGGCTGGGCCAGTTGCCCATGCATGCGGTAGCGCAGGTGGGCGATAGCCGTATTGGCATCGTGCATGGCGATGCGGAGTCGCTGGCGGGCTGGCGGTTCGATCCCGCCGCACTGGACAACCCGGCCGGCCAGCCCTGGCTGCAGAAGGTGTTTGCGCAGGCGGGCGTGGATATCTTTGCGTCCAGCCACACCTGCGCACCGGCTTTGCGCAAACTCGCGCCGCGGGGCTTGGTGATCAACAACGGCGCCGCCGGCATGGCCAGCCTGCGCGGGCGCAGCAGCGGTTTGCTCACGCGCATTTCACTTCACCCCGCGCCCACCGCACTGCCGGTGGTGCAGCAAATACAGTCGGGGAACACCCACATCCAGTCGGTGCGGGTGGACTTTGACAACACCCGCTGGCAGCAGCAGTTTCTGGCGCTGTGGCCAGCCGGCAGCGCAGCCCATGTGTCGTACTGGCAGCGCATCACACGCGGTTTGCCAGGCGCGGAAGAACGCGCGCTGCTGTAAGAACTTTCCTGTATTGACCGACCTCTGTTTTTAACCTTTTTCCTTAGGTACCCCATGCTGAAACACTGGCTCCGATGGCTGATGGCATTGACTCTTTCCGCACTGCTGGCGCAGACCGCCTACGCCCAGAACACCCTGCGCCTGGGCGTAGGCCTGTTCCAGCCCGACAAGGACAAAAACGACGCCACCTACCGACCGCTGGCCGACTACATCGCAGCCAAGCTCAAGCGGCCGGTGCAGCTGCGCACGGTGGACACCTGGGAAGGCCTGGCCAAGTCGCTGGCCAGCGGTGAAACGGACCTGGCGCTAATGGGCCCCTGGGGCTATGTGCTGGCCAACCACGAGGCCGGCGCGCAGGCAATCTCCACCATCCTGTACGAAGGCAAGCCCGAGTACTTTGCCATCATGGTGACCAACCCGAAGACGGGCATCAACAGCATTGACGACCTGAAGGGCAAAAGCTTTGCGTTTGGCGACAAGGGCTCCACCAGCGGCTACCTGATTCCCTTCCACGAGTTCCAGAAACGTGGCATCAACGTGGACACCCATTTCTCCAAAGTGCTCTACACCAAGCACCAGGCCATTGAAACCCAGGTGGCACGCGGCGAGCTGGACGCCGGCGCCGACTACAACCGCAACCGCGACGCGATGATCGACGACGGGCTGATCAAGGCCACTGAGAGCAAGATCATCTGGACCTCGGCTCCGCTGCCGAACGACGCCTTTGCCGTAAGCGCCGTGCTGGCCAAAGACACTGCACTGGTAGCGCAACTGCGCGCTGCGCTCGAAGGTATTGGCGCCGAGCTCAAGACCAACCCGGCCCTGCTGCCCAAACGCTATACCGGTTTTGTGACCAAGGACAACAGCTACTACGCCCCCATCCGCGAGGCAGGCCTGGCCACCGGCAAGCTGGTGCCCAAACGCTAAAAACCAGTGGCAAATACGCGCCTGCGCGCGCTCACGCTGGTCTACCTGGCGGTGCTGGTGGCCTGCGTGGCCACGCTGGTGCTGCGTGGCGATTTCAGCTTTGGCCGCAACCCCTGGCAGAACCTGGCGCGCACGCTGGCAGATTTTTCCAATCCGAGTTTTTTTGACGCCTGGATGGGCCCCGAGCGGTTGGAGTTCAAGGCCGACGACGGCCGTGTGCTGCGGGTGGAAAACCGGCGCGAGGTGGAGCGCGCCTATCTGGCCGGCATTGCCGGCGCCACCTGGACTACCTTTGTGATTGGCACGCTGGGCAGCGCGCTGGCCGCCGTGCTGGCATTGCCGCTGGGGCTGGTAGCGGCGCGCAATGCGCGGGCACCACCTTGGCTGGCCAGCCCGGCGCGGGCGCTGCTCAACAGCTTGCGTGCCATCCACACGCTGGTGTTTGGCCTGGTGCTTGTTGGCATCGTCGGGCTGGGGCCTATGGCCGGCATTTTGGCGATTGCCGCGCACTCGCTGGGAACCTACGGCAAGCTGTATGCCGAGGCGATTGAGAACGCCGACGCCGCGCTGTTTGAAAGTGGCCTGGCACTGGGCTTTACCCCCTGGCAGGTGCTGGGCCATGCGATGCGGCGCGGCTTTTATCCGCAGTTCGCGTCTATCCACCTCTACCTGTGGGAGTTCAATGTGCGCGACTCCACCGTGCTGGGTCTGATTGGCGCAGGCGGGCTGGGCCTGCTGGTGAGCGAAGCGGTGTCGCTGTTCCAGTGGGGGCGTCTGGCCACGCTGTTGATCGTGCTGGTGGCATTGGTGGTGGCAATGGACCGGCTCAGCGCCCTTATCCGTAACCACGTGCTGCGGGCACCGGGCGTCAAGTACCAGGCCTGAGCGCTGGCATGCCTTCGCGCAGCAGCGCACGCATGGCCCACAGCCCCAGCAGCGGCCCCCAGCCCAGCCAGGGCAACAGCAACTCCAGCGGGTAGTGGCGCGAGAGTTCGACAAACAGCGTGATGCTGACCACCGAAATAGAAAATCCAATGCTGTTGGCAAGCGTCAGCACGCTACCGACCGAATGCACCGGTGCATTGCTGGCGGTCAGCGCCGAAAACTGCGGTGAGTCGCCCGAAACGCTGATGCCCCAGACCAGCAGCCACAGCGCAAACGCCAGGTCGCTGGCGCCAATCAGCCACGGTGCTAGCACACAGCACAGGCCGCTGGTCGCCAGCAGCGTGCCTGCCACCCGCGCACTGCCAAAACGCCGCGCCAGCAGGCCGCCCACCACGCAGCCTGCTGCGCCTGCGCCCAGCACCACAAAAGCCGCCAGCGACAGCGTGGCACCCTCGAGCCGCCGCGCCAGAATCAGCGGTACAAAAACCCACATGGTGTACAGCTCCCACATGTGGCCGAAGTAGCCCAGTACCGAGGCGCGCACCCTGGAGTCGGTCCACAGCACCGCCAGCGCACGCCACTGCAGCGCGCTGCGGCTGGCGGCAGCCCGCACGGGCGGGTCGGGCAAAAAGGCATACAGAAACACGCCGCCCAGCGCGGCCAGCAGCGCCACGCCCAGCATCACGCTGGGCCAGGGCAAATGGCTGCTGATGGCGCGCAGGCCATGCGGGCTGGCCGAGCCCAGTACCAGCGCGCCCAGCAGCAAGCCCAGCGCAGCCCCCAGCCCTTTCGAATACCACTGGGACGCGATCTTCATGCCCACCGGGTAAATACCAGCCAGAAAGAAGCCGGTGGCGGCCCGCCACAGCAGCAGCGCGGTGAATTCGCCCACCATGGCCCACGCCGCTACCGTGCAGGCTGCGCCCGCCAGTGAACACAGCAGAAAAACTTTTTTGGGTGGGAAGCGGTCGGCAATGGCCAGCAGCGCAAACACCAGCGTGCCAACAATGAAGCCCATCTGCAATGCGGAGGTGAGCGTGCCCACCGCCGTGGCGGGCCAGCCGAAATCGCGCTGCAGATCGGGCATCACCGCATTCACGGTGAACCACAGCGAAGTACCGGCGAACTGCGCCAGCACGAGCACTGGCAGAACGTGCCGGGGGACGGCCCCGCTCACTGGCGTGTCAGGCAACGCGGGGCTTTACTTTCGACGCGGCCAGTTTGGCATTGGTACGCGCCACTTCCACGTTGGCATCGAACGCCAGCGCCACGCCCATGCGGCGCTTGAGAAAACTCTCGGGTTTGCCGAACAGGCGGATGTCGGTATGGGGCACGCGCAGCGCGTCGGCTACGCCATCAAACACGATGCCTTTGGCATCGACACCGCCGTAGATCACCGCGCTGGCGCCGGGGCTCTTTAGGGCGGTATTGACCGGCAGGCCCAGAATGGCGCGGGCGTGCAGCTCGAACTGGGTCTGCCACTGGGTGGCCATGGTCACCATGCCGGTGTCGTGCGGGCGCGGGCTGACCTCGCTGAACCAGACGTTCTCGCCTTTGACGAACAGCTCAACACCAAAAATGCCCAGCCCGGAGGGCCTGCCGTCAAAGCCCACGCCGAGGTTGTCGGTCACCGCCTTGGCAATTTCGCGGCTGCGCTGCAGCGCCACCGGCGACATCGGGTGCGGCTGCCAGCTTTCCACATAATCGCCCGCCACCTGCACATGACCGATGGGTTCGCAGAAGTGGGTTTCGATTTGCCCGGAAGCGCCCACTGCACGCACGGTGAGCTGGGTAATCTCGTAGTCGAAATCAATAAAACCCTCAACGATGACGCGACCGTGGCTCACGCGGCCACCGGCCATTGCATAGTCCCAGGCCTTTTTCACATCGGCCGGGCCGCTGATCTTGCTCTGGCCCTTGCCCGAGCTGCTCATTACCGGCTTGACGATGTTGGGATAGCCAATTTTGGTGTCGATGGCCGCCTGCAGTTCTTCGAGCGAATCGCAGAACACATAAGGACTGGTCGGCAGGCCCAGGGTTTCGGCGGCCAGGCGGCGAATGCCTTCGCGATCCATCGTCAGGCGGGCGGCGCGGGCAGTGGGAATCACGCGTACGGTGCCAGCGGCTTCGAGCTCTTCGAGCATGGCGGTGGCGATGGCCTCAATCTCGGGCACCACCAGATCGGGGCGCTCTTTTTCGATCAGCGCCTTCAGTTGCGCCGGGTCGCTCATGGTGATGGTGCGCGCATGGTGGGCCACCTGCTGGCCGGGCGCGTTGTCGTAGCGGTCGGTGGCGATGGTCTCCACGCCCAGGCGCTGCAGCGCAATCAGCACTTCCTTGCCCAGCTCGCCGCTGCCCAGCAGCATGACTTTGGTGGCGTTGGGAGTGAGTGGGGTTCCGAAAGTGGTCATGGTTTGAGAGCAGGGAGGATGGCAGGTTACAAAGTGTGGCCCATGGCTTCACCCAAGCGAATGGCGCGGGCAGGCGCCCAGTCGGCATTGAACTGCAGCGTGTTTTTGGGGAATAGCATGACGACGGTGGAGCCGAGCAGAAAGCGGCCCATCTCCTCGCCTTTTTTCAGGTGAACGGGCGGGTCGGCGTAGTCCCAGGCGCGCACGGTGCCAGGCCGGGGTGGGTTCACCAGCCCGTGCCAGACCGTGGCCATGCTGCCCACAATGGTGGCGCCCACCAGCGTGAGCACAAAGGGGCCATGGGCGCCCTCGAAATGGCAGACCACCCGCTCATTGCGCGCGAACAGCCCTGGCACGCCGCGTGCGGTGACCGGGTTCACCGAAAACAGATCGCCCGGTACATGAACCATGCGCAGCAGCCGGCCGTCGCAGGGCATGTGGATGCGGTGGTAGTCGCGCGGGCTGAGGTAGAGCGTGGCAAAGCTGCCGTCTGCATACTGCGCGGCCAGCGCCGCATCGCCACCCAGCAGTGCGGTGGTGGAGTAGCTGTGGCCCTTGGCCTGGAAAATCTGGTCGCGCGCGATCGGGCCAAACTGGCTGATGGCGCCATCGACCGGGCAGATGAAAGCAGCTTCGGCCTGCGGCCGCGCATCGGGCCGCAGGGCGCGGGTGAAGAAGTCGTTGAAGCTGGTGTAACTGGTGATGGCAGGCTCTGCGGCCTCGGCCATGTTCACGCTGTAACGCGCCACAAAGTCGCGAATGATCCACTGCGTAAGACTCCCCCAGCGGGCGCGGGCCACCCAGCCGGCGAACAGGGTCAGGGCCTGCTTGGGAAACAGGTACTGCGGCAACACCGCGAGGCGATCAGACACAGGCGCTACCGGTAGTCACTTTGGGGTCTGAATTATATCGGCCGGTGCCGGGCGGCCGCATGTCCCGCCACCGCGGCGGGGAGCAGGTGCTGCGGCACAATCGCCGCATGCCCAGCCCCCTGTTTTCCGTCAACCACCTGAGCAAGCGCTACGGCAACAACACGGTGGTGGACGATGTGTCGTTCGACATTGCCCCGGGCGAGTGCCTGGGCGTGATTGGTCCCAACGGCGCCGGCAAAACCACCACCATACGCATGTGCCTGGGTCTGACCCCACCCGACGCGGGCCGCATTGTTTACTTTGCTGCCGACGGCAGCGGCATGGAAATGCCGCAGGACGCACTGGCCATCAAGGCCCAGCTGGGCGTGGTGAGCCAGTTCGACACGCTGGACCCCGACTTCAGTTGTGCCGAGAACTTGCTGGTCTATGGCCGCTACTTTGGCATGCGCGACGCCGCCATTCGCGCCCGCATTCCGCTGATGCTGGAATTTGCCGCACTGAGCCACAAGGCCGATGTGAAGCCGGGCGAACTGTCTGGCGGCATGAAGCGGCGCCTCAGCTTGGCCCGCGCTCTGGTGAACGACCCCCGCCTGCTGCTGCTCGACGAGCCCACGACCGGACTGGACCCGCAGGCCCGTCATCTGATGTGGGAGCGGCTGCAGGTGCTGCTGCAGCAAGGCAAATCCATCCTGCTGACCACCCACTTCATGGACGAAGCCGAACGCCTGTGTTCCCGCCTGCTGGTGTTGGACCACGGCAAAAAAATCGCTGAAGGCAAGCCACGCGCGCTGATTGCGCAACATCTGGAACCCGACGTGGTGGAGGTCTATGGCAACGGTGCGCTGGCACTGGCCGAAAGCGCGGACCATGCACATCTGCGCGCCCTGGCGGCGCGGGTGGAGAAGAGTGGTGAGACAGTGTTTTTTTACACGCAAGACGCCAAGCCCTTGCTGCTGGCGCTCGATGCACATGCCGGGCTACGCACCTTGCACCGGCCGGCCAATCTGGAAGACCTGTTTTTGAAATTGACCGGGCGACAGATCAGGGAGGACGGCTGATGGGGGAAAAAGAGAAAGAGAAGGCCATCGCCGCCGGGCCGCCCCAAGGCGATGACGGCCCCCCCGGGGGGCAGCGAACCACACGCAGTGGGGAGCGTGGGGGCCAGTCGATCTGGCGTACGCCTGAACTTTCGATGCGCTGGTGGCCGGTGTTCCTGCGCAACCTGCTGGTCTGGCGCAAGCTGGCCATTCCCAGTCTGGTCGGCAACATTGCCGAGCCGCTGATGTGGCTGGTGGCCTTCGGCTACGGCATGGGTGCGCTGGTGGGACAGATTACGGTGAACGGCACGGTGGTCCCCTACATCCTGTTTCTGGCCAGCGGCTCGATCTGCATGAGTGCAATGAACGCGGCCACCTTTGAGGCGCTGTATTCGGCCTTCTCGCGCATGCATGTACAAAAGACCTGGGACGGCATCATGAACGCACCAGTGAGCCTGGACAACATTGTGTTTGCCGAAATGTTGTGGGCGGGATTCAAATCGCTGTTCACCACCACAGCCATTCTGTGTGTGATGCTGGCGCTGGGCATCAGCCACAGCCCCAAACTCCTGCTGGCCTGGCCAGTGCTGCTGGGGGTGGGAATTACCTTCAGTTGCCTGGCGCTGGTCTTCAATGCGCTGGCCAAGGGCTACGACTTCTTCACCTACTACTTCACGTTGTTTTTAACGCCAATGATGTTTTTAAGCGGCATCTTTTTTCCACGTGAGCAGTTGCCCGGGCTGGTGCGGACGGTGTCTGACTGGCTGCCGCTGACCCACGCGGTGGAGCTGGTGCGTCCGCTGTTCATGGACCAGTGGCCCCACCAGCCGCTGCAGCATGTGCTGATTTTGCTGGCCTACACCGTCGGCGGCTTCTGGCTGGCGCTGGGGCTGACGCGCAAGCGTTTTCGCGCCTGACGCAGCCATTCCGCTCAGTGCTGCAGACCGTCGGTATCGAGGTCGTCAAAACCGGCGAAGTCGGTTTCGGCAATTTCCGGCTCCGGGGGCAGCTCTTCAATCGCCGCATCCACCGTGGCATCGAAGTCTGCCAGCTCGGCCGGCAGCCGGGCCTTGACCACCTTGTCCAGTGGATGGTGCACTTTGTGCGCCAGCTTCTCCAGACTGGCGGAGCAGTGCATTTCATGCAGCACGGCCTCGGCGTTGAGCAGCATGGCGAACGGGTTGGCGAGGTGGGCTTGCAGTGGCATGGTGATCTCCCTTGGTAGCTGTGTTTGTTGGCAATTCCAATGTAGATCGCGCCCCAAAAAATGCGGGTCGGCCAACAGACAAATCACGTGTAAGCCGTTGTCTTACACCACGTACGAAGCAGCATTTCGTTCGTGCAATAGTGCCGTTTTCCACGAAAAGCTGCGGCACTTGTACCGCTTTTTCAGTCTTGTTTTTCAACGCGGTAACATCGCCGCCACGCTGCCCAGCGCCCGCTGCGGCGCCATTTAATTTTCAAACTTGCGGAGTTTTCATGTCCTCTAAAGCATCTATCCAGACCGTCGGCATCATTGGCGCAGGCACCATGGGCAATGGCATTGCGCAGGCCTGCGCGGTGGCCGGCATCCATGTGGTGATGGTCGATATTTCCGAGGCCGCCGTTGCCAAGGGTGTGGCCACGGTGGGCAGCAGCCTGGACCGGCTCATCAAGAAGGAAAAGATGACGGCGTCCGAAAAAGACGCTGCGCTGGCACGCATCCAGGGCTCGACCCGCTACGAAGACCTGGCCTCGGCGCAACTGGTGATTGAAGCGGCCACCGAGAACTTCGACCTCAAGGTCAAGATTCTGAAACAGCTCGACAGCATGCTGCCGGCCGAGGTGCTGATTGCGTCGAACACTTCGTCGATCTCCATCACCAAACTGGCGGCGGTGACCAGTCGGCCCGAGCGTTTTATCGGCATGCATTTTTTCAACCCGGTGCCGATGATGGCGCTGGTGGAAATCATCCGCGGCCTGCAGACCAGCGACGCCACCCACGCGGCGGTGCAGGCGCTGGCCGTGGCACTCGGCAAGTCGCCCATCACCGTGAAGAATGCGCCGGGCTTTGTGGTCAACCGCATTCTGGTGCCCATGATCAACGAGGCACTGTTTGTGCTGGCCGAAGGCCTGGCCACGCCGGAAGACATCGACGCGGGCATGAAGCTGGGCTGCAACCAGCCGATTGGCCCGCTGGCACTGGCCGACATGATTGGCCTGGATGTGTGTCTGGCGGTGATGGAGGTTTACCTGAACGAGTTTGGCGACTCCAAATACCGCCCCTGCCCGTTGCTGAAGGAAATGGTGGCCGCCGGCCGCCTGGGCCGCAAGACCGGCCGCGGCGTTTACAGCTACTGAACTTCGGACACCGCGGCCGTATGCGCCGCTGGTTGGAAGCGCGCGCGCAGATCGGCCAGCCCCAGCTCGCCGAGCAGCTGCTCCAGCCGGGCTGACGCACTGCGGCGCGGGCCGCTATGGCGCGTAGCGATGATGAGTTCGTTTTTCATCGAATGCTCCCAGCCCACCAGCTCGGTGACTGTGACCTGGTAGCCGCTGGCCTCCAGCTGCAGGCAGCGCAGCACGTTGGTGATCTGGCTGCCAAATTCGCGGGTGTGCAGAGGGTGCCGCCAGATTTCACTCAGCGGCGTGCGCGACAGTTGCAGTGCCTTGTGCTGGCGCAGCACACCCGCCACCTCGGCCTGGCAGCAAGGCACCAGCACCATGAAACGCGCGTTCTTGTGCAGCCCAAAACGAATCGCGTCGTCGGTGGCGGTGTCGCAGGCGTGCAGCGCGGTGACCACATCCACCTGCGCCGGCAACTCCGGCGCCACCATGGATTGCTGCACCGACAGATTCAGAAAATCCATGCGCGCAAAACCGAGTTGCGCCGCCAGCGCCTTGGATTTTTCTACCAGCTCAGGCCGCGTCTCTATGCCCACAACGCGGCCAGCGCTCAGGGCCTTGAAAAACAGGTCGTACAGAATGAAGCCGAGGTAGGACTTGCCGGCGCCGTGGTCTACCAGCGTGCCATCACCGCGTTCGTCCAGCACCTGCTGCAGCAAAGGTTCGATGAACTGGTAGAGGTGGTAGACCTGCTTGAGCTTGCGGCGCGAATCCTGGTTCAGCTTGCCGTCGCGGGTGAGGATGTGCAGCTCCTTGAGCAGCGCAATCGACTGGCCGGCGCGCACCTCGGGCAGGCCCGGTACCGCCATATTGGCAGCGGGCGGAGTGGCAGGCGGTTTTTCTTTGGTGCGGGGCATGCGGTCATCATAGGCGACACCCCGGCAACATCTGGTGGAAATCGCTTACCCACTATTTCAATTGCACACAATTTAATTGCCAGCTACAATCAGTCCATGCCCACCGCCACGATGACGCCCGAAGAAGCCCTGTTGCTGGACAACCAGCTCTGTTTTGCGCTGTATTCCAGCTCGCTGGCCATGACCAAGCTGTACAAGCCGCTGCTGGAGCCGCTGGGCCTGACCTACCCGCAGTACCTGGTGATGCTGGTGCTGTGGGAGCGCGATGGCCTGGGCGTGTCAGAACTGGGCGAGCGCCTGTTTTTGGATTCCGGCACCGTCACCCCACTGCTTAAACGCATGGAGGCCGCCGGCCTGCTACAGCGGGTGCGTGCCAGCGACGACGAGCGCAAGGTGCTGGTCACGCTCAAGCCGCAGGGCCGCAAGCTTAAGACCAAAGGCGTAAAAATTCCTGGCTGTGTGGCCAGTGCCAGCCAGTGCGCACTGCCTGAGTTGCTGTCGCTCACCGCCCGATTACAAACCCTGCGCGGCAAACTGTCGCGCTGAATTTTCCCAACCGCTTCGCCCCCGAAGCACCTACCCCAAGGAGTTCCCCATGACCAAACCCGAAAAAATTGTCTACACCGCCCACGCCAGCGCCACCGGCGGCCGCGAAGGCCAGGCCAAATCCGACGACGGCTTTCTGGACGTCAAGCTGGTGCTGCCCAAGGAAATGGGCGGCGCGGGCGGCGGCGTCAACCCCGAGCAGATGTTTGCGGCCGGCTACGCCGCCTGTTTTCTGGGCGCAATGAAGTTTGTGGCCGGCAAGGAAAAAATTGCGCTGCCGGCCGACACCAAGGTCAACGGCGCGGTGGGCATTGGCCCCATTCCTGAAGGCTTCAACATCAAGGTGGATCTGTCGGTGCACGTTCCCGGCATGGACCATGCGGCTGCCGAAACCCTGGTGGAAAAAGCGCATGGCGTGTGCCCCTATTCCAACGCCACCCGCGGCAATATCGACGTCACGCTGAAGGTAATCTAAGCCGCAGCTGACGATAGTTGCTACTTAAAATATAGCAAACTATCAAGTATATACGCTGGCTACAAAGCGTTTTGACTCTCAAATGCGGGTCAAAACGCTTTTTTTGCGTCTGCGGAGGCTTGCAGCCCGACAATCGTTGCATGTCAGCTGCGCACCCCATCACCCACCCCTTTGAAGCCCTCACGCCCGACCGCGTGTTGGACGCCCTTGCCAGCGTGGGCCTGTACGGCGACGGCCGGCTGATGGCGCTCAGCTCCTACGAAAACCGGGTGTACCTGGTGCACCTGGAATCTGCTGCCGCCGACGCCGTGGCGCCACCTGCCGTGGTCGTCAAGTTCTACCGACCCGGCCGCTGGAGCGATGCGCAGATTCTGGAAGAGCACGCCTTTGCCGCCGAGCTGATGGCGGCCGAGATTCCCGCCGTCGGGCCGCTGGTGCTGAACGGCAGCACGCTGCACGAGGCCGAGGGTTTTGCCTTCAGCGTGAGCCCGCGCCGGGGCGGCCGCGCACCCGAACTGGACGACGACGAGGTGCTGGAATGGATTGGCCGTTTTCTGGCACGCATCCACAGCGTGGGCGCGCGCCAGCCCTTTGCCCACCGGCCTGCGCTGGACCTGCAGAGCTTTGGCACCGCCTCACGCGACTGGCTGCTGGAAAGCGCCATGATCCCCATGGACGTGCAGACAGCCTGGCAAACCGCCTGCTCAACCGCTCTGGATTTAATAGCTAAAACCCCATTAACAGCGCCGGCTACCGGCCAAAATATTGCGAAAATACGGCTGCACGGCGACTGCCATCCTGGCAACATCCTCTGGACCCCCACCGACCTGCCCGGTGGCGGCCCGCACTTTGTCGACCTGGACGACGCCCGCACCGGCCCGGCCGTGCAAGACCTGTGGATGTTGCTCAGCGGCGACCGGCGCCAGCAGCAGCGCCAGCTCGGCGCACTGGTAGACGGCTACGAGCAGTTCCGGGAATTCGACCGCCGCGAGCTGGCCCTGATCGAGCCGCTGCGCACCCTGCGCCTGATCCACTACAGCGCCTGGCTGGCCCGCCGCTGGGACGACCCGATCTTCCCCATCAACTTCCCCTTCTTCGGCAGCAGCGACTACTGGCAAGGCCAGGTGCAGATGCTGGAAGAGCAGATTGAGGCCATGCAGGAGCTGCCGCTCGTAGCCTGAGGGCGCCCGCAGCAGAAGCGGAACTATGTCACGGTCCTCCGGGAAGGCACCAACATCCGGCAAACGCATACTTCCGTATTATTGGGAGCTCTCACAAGGATTTGTATGGCTTCCACCCCAGAAACGCCTGCCCTCGTTCCTGCTTCGTCCCCGGGCACCGCGCCTTTGGTGGCCCAGGCGGCCACTCCGCCCGCGCCGGTGGCACCTGTGCTGGTCACGCCCAATACGGCGGTGCTGGGCGTGTTGTCCGGCATTGCGCCCGGCACCGAAGTCTTCCGTGGCGCGGCGCGGTTTGCGCCCGAACGGCTGGAGCCCCTGTTTGCCGGTGACCGCCTCACGGTTCCTGCGGGCGGCGCAACCAACGTCACTTTCTACGGCCAGGGCGTGAACAAAACCCCGGTCAACGGCGTCTTCTACGGCGGTACCGACGCCGTGCTTACAGCAGCCTCGGTGTCGCCCGGCGTTCGCCAGTTGCAGGTAGAACTCAGCAGCGGCGACCTGCTGGTCGCGGTGCCCGAAGCCGCCGACACCGGCGCCGTGGCCGTGGTCAAAAAAGGGGCTGCTGCAGCGGCGGCGTCCGGCGGCAGCGGGCTGGCAGACAACGCCGGCTTGCTGGGCCTGTTTGCCCTCGCCAGCGGGGTGAGCGGCGGCGGTAGCAGCGATTCGACATCGGACAGCGGCGGTTTTTCTGCCAGCGATTCGGGCAGCACCTCCTCCTTCAACAGCTCAGGCAATTCCGACAGCACCGCTTTCGCGCCTGCGGACACCTCCAACAACACGGGCGCCAGCCCGCCCGCCAGCACCGCCGATCCGGTAGCCGGCAACGAAGAGGCCACACCGCCCGATGCATTGGGCGATGAAGGTGGCAGCGTAGTGGGCGACTTGACTGGCGCCCTGCCCGGCGCCGAAGGCGAAGAAGGCGCCGAGGGCGGCAGCCCGCTGGACGCTTTGACTGGCGGCCTCGGAGGTGAAGGCGGCGGTCCGCTCGGCGCTTTGACCGGTGGTCTGGGTGGCGAGGGTGGCGGCCCACTGGGCGCCCTGACGGGCGGCTTGGGTGGCGAAGGCGGGAGCCCACTGGATGCCCTGACCGGCGGCCTCGGTGGCGAGGGTGGCGGCCCGCTCGGCGCGCTGACCGGCGGCTTGGGCGGCGAGGATGGCGGCCCACTGGGCTCCGTGACCGGCTTGCTCGGTGGTGAAGGCGGCAGCCCCTTGGACGCTTTGACTGGCGGCCTGGGCGGCGAAGGCGGTAGCCCGCTAGACGCCCTCACGGGTGGCTTGGGTGGCGAGGGCGGAAGCCCACTGGATGCCCTGACCGGCGGCCTGGGCGGTGAAGGCGGTGGCCCGCTGGGCCCGGTGACTGGCTTGCTAGGTGGTGAAGGCGGCAGTCCTCTGGACGCACTGACCGGCGGCCTCGGTGGTGAAGGTGGCAGTCCGCTGGGCGCCTTGACTGGCACCAACCCGCTCAGTGGCGGCGTTACCAATGCGCTGCCTGTCGGTGAGGCCGGTGGGTTAGTCGACGACGGAATGTTCTCTGGCGGTCCGCCTCCCGTAGGCAGCATGCCCCCGCAACAGGGCGACCCTTTTACTGGATTCGGTTAGACAACGGCCACGGGATGGTCACGGCCATGAAAAAAGCCACCTTCGGGTGGCTTTTCATTTGACTTTGCGCTTTGGATCATTCGGGTCATACAGCACCGTGCCGGTGCCCACGCCGACCCCAGCCCGTACACCGCTGTTGCCCACCTCGGTGCCTACGCCCACGCCGGCCCCACCGGTTACCTGGCCGTTTTGGTTCACGCCCACACCCACCGCCACCGGGCCCGAACCCGCAGACACCCCCGCATTGACACCGCCGCTGCCTACCCCCACGCCTATCGATACGCCGCGGAAGATGGGCACGCTGAAGCCCACGCCTGCGCCCACCGAGCCACAGCCGGCCAGGGCGGCCGACGCCAGCAGTGCAAACAGCAGCCGGGAGTGGGGGAAAGCCTGTGTCAACATGCCGCCATATTACGCCGCTCAGACCAGCAGCGCATTGACTCTTTTCACATAAGCGGCCGGATCGTCGGGCAGCCCGCCTTCGGCCAGCAGGGCCTGGTCAAACAATATGTGCGCCAGGTCGTCAAACAGCGGCGAGCCAGCGAGCTTTTTCACCAGCGCGTGTTCGGCATTGACTTCCAGCACCGGCTTGACTTCGGGCGCCTTCTGGCCGGCCTGTTTCAGCATGCGGGCGAGCTGGGTGCTCATGCCACCGTCCTGCACCACCAGGCAGGCCGGCGAATCGACCAGGCGGGTGGTCACGCGCACGTCCTGCGCCTTGTCTTTCAGCGTGAGCTTGAGCTGGGCCAGGATGGGCTTGAAGGTCTCGGCTGCGTCTTCGGCGGCTTTCTTTTCGGTGTCGTCCTGCAGCTTGCCCAGATCCACCGCGCCCTTGGCCACGCTTTGCAGCGGCGTGCCGTCAAACTCGTGCAGGTAGTTCAGCGCCCACTCGTCCACCCGGTCGGTCATCAGCAGCACCTCAATGCCTTTTTTCTTGAACACTTCCAGGTGCGGGCTGTTGCGGGCGGCGGCTGCGGTTTCGGCAGTGATGTAATAAATCGCTTCCTGGCCCTCTTTCATGCGGGCCTTGTAGTCGGCCAGCGAAACCGAGACCGTATCGCTGGTGGTGGAGGCATAACGCACCAGCTTGGCGAGGCGCTCGCGGTTGGCGAAGTCTTCGCCGAAACCTTCCTTCAGCACCGCGCCAAATTCTGCGTAGAACTTGCCGTACTGGCCGGCCTTGGCCTTGTCTTCATCGCTGGGCACGTCGGTCACGCCATCGGCGCCGGCAGTGGCGGGCTGGTCGTGTTTGGCCAGGTCTTCCAGCATGCCCAGCACGCGCCTGGTCGAGCCTTCGCGGATGGCTTTGACGTCGCGGCTTTCCTGCAGCAGCTCGCGGCTGACGTTGAGCGGCAGGTCGCTTGAATCGACCACGCCTTTCACAAAGCGCAGGTAGGACGGCATTAGCGCCTCGGCGTCGTCCATGATGAAGACGCGCTTGACGTAGAGCTTGACGCCAGCCACCTTCTCGCGCTGGTACAAATCCATCGGCGCCTTGGCCGGGATGTACAGCAGCTGGGTGTATTCGGTACTGCCTTCCACCCGGTTGTGGCTCCAGGCCAGCGGGTCGTCCTGGTCGTAGCTGATCTGTTTGTAGAAATCCCTGTACTGCTCGGGTGTGATGTCTTTTTTGGGCCGCGACCACAGCGCGCTGGCCTGGTTGACGGTTTCCCATTCACCGGTTTTTTCCATGCCGCCGGGTTGATGACCACCGGAGGGGTCGTTTTCTATAGGTTCGCCCTCTTTCCATTCCTCTTTTTCCATCAGGATGGGCAGCGAAATATGGTCTGAGTACTTGCTGATGATGCCCTTCACCGACCAGGCATTGAGGTAGTCTTCGGCGTCGTCGCGCAGGTGCAGAATCACGCTGCTGCCGCGCTGCGGGCGGTTAATGGTTTCCACCTCAAAATCGCCGGCGCCGCCGCTGGTCCAGCGCACGCCTTGGTCTGCCGGCAGACCGGCCCGGCGCGACTCCACGGTGATCTTGTCGGCCACGATGAAGCCGGAATAAAAGCCCACGCCAAACTGGCCGATGAGCTGCGCGTCGGCCTTTTGCTCGCCGCTCAGTTTGCCCATGAATTCGCGGGTACCGCTTTTGGCAATGGTGCCCAGGTTGTCGATGGCCTCCTGCTCCGACAGGCCGATGCCGTTGTCGGTAATCGTCAGGGTTTTGGCCGCGGTGTCGATGGCCACACGCACTTCCAGATTCGGCGCGTCCTCATACAGCGCGGCGTTGTTCAGCGCCTCAAAACGCAGCTTGTCGCAGGCATCGGACGCGTTGGAAATCAGCTCGCGCAGGAAGATTTCCTTGTTGGAGTACAGCGAGTGGGTGACGAGGTGCAGCAGTTGGGCTACTTCGGCCTGGAAGGAAAGTTTTTGCTTGCTCATGGTGAAACTGGAAGTGTCCCGAGGTTGGAAGTTAGGTGCCCGCCAGCTGAACAGCGGGCCAGGCGGAATTATGGGCGCTGCGCCCGTTTTCAAGGCAGCAGCCGCGCCGGCTAGAAGCGTTCGTGCGGGCCCAGGTAACGCCATGCGCCAATCGGCAGGTTACCCAGCACGACATGGCCAATGCGAATGCGTTTGAGGCCCACCACTTTCAGGCCCACCTGTTCGCACATGCGGCGAATCTGCCGCTTCTTGCCTTCGGTCAGCACAAAACGCAGTTGCTCGGGGTTTTGCCAATCCACTTTGGCGGGCCGCAGCGGCTGGCCGTCCAGGCTCAGGCCGTGGCGCAGGCGGGCCAGCTGGGCAGTTGGAAAGGCTGCCTGCACGTTGTTTTCTACCGGCGCGCCGGCGCCCTCGTAAATCACGCGCACCAGATACTCTTTTTCCACCTCGGAGTTCTCGCCAATGAGCTGGCGCGCCACCCGGCCGTCCTGCGTCAATACCAACAGGCCGATGGAATCGATATCCAGCCGTCCTGCCGGCGCCAGCCCGCGCAGTTGCGGCGGCGAAAACCGGTTGCGGCTGGGGTCTTCGCGCCAGTGGGTACGGGGGTTGATGAGCACAATGGCCGGCTCGTGGCCATCCTCGGCCTGGCCGCTGACATAGCCCATGGGCTTGTTGAGCAAAATCGTGACACGGTTTTCCTGCTGGCCGCGGGCCTTGGGGTCGACCTCGATGTGGGCGTCGGGCGCCACCTGCAGGCCCATGGGGGCTATGGCGCCGTTCACCTTGACCCAGCCCATCGCAATCCAGTCGTCGGCCTCGCGGCGCGAGCACAGGCCCAGCTCGGCCATGCGTTTGTTCAGGCGGCTGGTGGCCGGTGCAGATAGTGGGGGCACGGAGGGCGAGGCTTGCAGGGCACGGCGCGGTGGCGGGGGGCGGCGGAAGTCGGTCATGAAGCCGCTATTTTGCCGTTTTGGCTTTTCACCGCTCCAGCGCGCGCCCCGGCCGTTGGGCCAGTCCGTAGCGCAAAGCATGCAGGTCCAGCACCCGCAGGCCCCCATATTCCACCCGAATGCTGCCCTGCGCTTCCAGCGTGGCCAGCGCCTCGTTCACCCGCTGGCGCGACAGACCCACCAGGTAGGCCAGCTCCTGCTGGGTGATGCGCAAAATCTGCCCCACGCTGGGGTAGAGCACCGGATTGAACAGTGCCGCCAGGTTGCGCGCCACCCGCACATCGGGACTTCCGAGCCGGTCGATCTCGCGGGCCGCAATGAACTGGGCCAGCCGCTCGTTGAGCTGGTTCATCACAAAACGGTTGAAGGCAATCGAATGGTCAAGCAGCCAGTGGAAGGTTTCCACCGGCACACCGGCCACCACACTGCGGCGCAGCGGCTGGATGTTGTAGCGGTAGCTTTCGCGCTTGAGCAAGGTGCCCTCGCCAAACCAGCCACCGGTGGGAATGCCGGCAAAAGTCATGGACTGGCCCTGGTCGTTGTCGGTGCTCATCTTGAGCAGGCCCTCGACCACGCCAAACCAGTAATTGCCCGGCCGGCCGACGCGGCACAACAAATCGGTGGGCTGGGCGTCGCTGACACGCAGCTCGGCCAGTACCCGTTTGCGCTCCTGCAGCGCGAGCAGGCCAAACCACGGAATGCCCTGAAGCTCGGTTTCTGTCGGCAATCGACGGCGCTGATGGAGGCTGAGGTCGGTACTCATGGGCGGAAATGAAGAAATTGATGTAAAGCCGGGAAACCCCCACTAGGGGTCACCCTAGGATTGTCGGCGAAACGACAAAATAACGTCAAACATTTGCTTACTATCCGTCGTGAAATTTGTCACACCTCCGTTGACACGAATTCCCTTTTTTGAATCAAGGATGCGGGATGCAGACCACGTTCCCTCAACTGCTGTTGAAACATGCCGCCGAGCGCCCCCAGGCGCCAGCCATGCGCGAGAAAGAATACGGTATCTGGCAAACCCGGACCTGGAACGACATGGCCGTGATGGTGGAGCAGATTGCCTGCGGCCTGCATCTGGCAGGGCTGCAGCGCGGCGAGCACATGGTGCTGATCGGCTCCAACCGGCCACGCCTGTACGCCACCATGCTGGCAGTCCAGTCGCTTGGCGCCATTCCGGTGCCGCTGTACCAGGACGCTGCCGGCCCGGAGTGCGTGTTTCCTATCAATAACACCGGCACCCGCTTTGCGCTGGTGGAAGACCAGGAACAGGTCGACAAGCTGATGGAAATCCGCGAATCCTGCCCGGCCATCAGCCATGTTTACTACGATGAACCGCGTGGCTTGCGCAACTACAGCGAGCCGGGCCTGGCATCGCTCGATTCGCTGATCGAGGCCGGCAAGGCTTTTGCAGCCAGCAATGCCGGCTTTTTCAAGGCCGAGATTGCCAGGACGGTGGAGACCGACGTAGCCGCGATGTTCTACACCTCGGGTACCACAGGCAACCCCAAAGGCGTGGTCCACACCCACTTCACGCTGCTGAACCGTGGCAAGGCCGCCGCCGATTTTGAGCGCCTGGGCCCTAACGAAGACGTGCTGGCTTACCTGCCGCCCGCGTGGATTGGCCAGAACATCTTTTCCTACGCCCAGTGGCTGGCCTGCGGTTACGTGGTGAACTGCCCGGAATCGGCCGCCACCGTGATGATTGATTTGAAGGAAGTCGGCCCGACGTATTACTTCGCACCGCCCCGTGTGTTTGAAGGCCTGCTGACCAGCGTGATGATCCGCATGGAAGACGCCGGCGCCCTCAAGCGCAAGATTTTCCACACCGCCATGGACCTGGCCAAACGCGTGGGCCCGGCCCGCATGGATGGCCTGCCGGTCAGCACGATGGACCGTATCAAGTACGCCATTGGCGACTTCATGGTCTATGGCCCGCTGCGCAACAACCTGGGCATGAGCCGCGTCAAGGTGGCCTATACCGCCGGCGAGGCAATTGGCCCGGACCTGTTTACCTTCTACCGCTCCATCGGCATCAACCTCAAGCAACTCTACGGCTCGACCGAGACCGCTGTGTTTGTCTGCGTACAGCCCGACAACCAGGCCCGCGCCGACACGGTGGGCGTACCGCTGGCGGGTGTGGAGATCAAGCTGGAAAACGGCGAGCTGATGGTCAAGTCGCCCGGTCTGCTCAAGGAGTACTACAAGAATCCTGCTGCCACCGCCGAAGTGCTGACGGCCGACGGCTGGTACCACACCGGTGACGCCGGCTTCCTCGACAACGAAGGCCACCTGAAGATCATCGATCGCGCCAAGGATGTGGGACGCATCATGGGTGGTGCCCACGATGGCGCCATGTTCGCGCCCAAGTATGTGGAGAACAAACTCAAGTTTTTCTCGCACATCAAGGAAGTGGTGGCGCTGGGCGACAAGCGCGAGTTTGCCTGCGTGATGATCAACATCGATTTCGACGCAGTGGCCAACTGGGCCGAGCGGCGCAACCTGCCTTACGCCGGCTACGCCGACCTGGCGCAAAAGCCCGAGGTCTACGGCCTGATCAAGGACTGCGTGGAGCAGGTCAATGCCGACCTGAGCCGCGACGCCATGCTGGCGGGAAGCCAGGTCAGCCGCTTTCTGGTGCTGCACAAGGAACTCGACGCAGACGATGGCGAGCTCACCCGCACCAACAAGGTCCGCCGCGGCTTCATTGCCGACAAATACCAGCCTCTGGTCGACGCGCTGTACGGCGGCAAGACCGAGCAGTTCATTGAAACCCAGGTCAAATTTGAAGACGGTCGCACCGGCAGCATCAGCGCCACGCTCAAGATCGTTGACACCAAGACTTTCACGCCCGTGAAGGCAGCAGCATGAGCAAGAAAATCGGCGACGTCATTCTGGACGTCAACAACATCAGTTTGCGCTTCGGCGGCGTCAAAGCGCTGACTGACATCTCGTTCAACGTGAAAGAGCACGAGATCCGCGCCATCATCGGACCCAACGGCGCCGGCAAAAGCTCCATGCTGAATTGCATCAACGGCGTCTATTCGCCGCAGGAAGGCACGATCAGCTTCATGGGCCAGACCTTCAAGCACATGAGCAGCCGCCAGGTGGCCGAGATGGGTCTGGCACGGACCTTTCAGAACCTGGCGCTGTTCAAGGGCATGAGCGTGCTCGACAACATCATGACCGGGCGCAACCTGCGCATCAAAAGCAACCTGTTCATGCAGGCGCTGCGCATTGGGCCTGCAGAAAAAGAAGAGATGCAGCACCGCGAGTATGTGGAGCACATCATCGACTTTCTGGAAATCCAGGCCTATCGCAAAACGCCTGTGGGCCAATTGCCTTATGGCCTGCAGAAGCGTGTGGATCTGGCGCGGGCACTGGCGCTCGAACCCAAAGTGCTGCTGCTGGACGAGCCCATGGCGGGCATGAACGTTGAGGAGAAGCAGGACATGTGCCGCTTCGTGCTCGACGTCAATGACGAATTCGGAACCACCATCGTGCTGATTGAGCACGACATGGGCGTGGTGATGGACATTTCCGACCGGGTGGTGGTGTTGGACTACGGCAAAAAAATCGGCGATGGCACGCCGGAAGAAGTCCGCAACAACCCCGAAGTCATCAGCGCCTATCTCGGCACCAGTCACTGAGCAACACCATGGCATTCTTTCTAGAAACCCTTTTCAGCGGCCTGATGGTCGGCATGCTTTATTCGCTGGTGGCGCTCGGCTTTGTGCTGATTTTCAAGGCCTCCGGTGTCTTCAACTTCGCGCAGGGCGCGATGGTGCTGTTTGCCGCGTTGGCGATGGCCCGGTTTTCGGAATGGATTCCGAAGTGGACCGGTATCGACAGCCTGATCTTCGCCAACGTGGCGGCCTTCATCATTTCCGCGCTCATCATGTTCACGATGGCCTGGCTGGTCGAACGGCTGGTGCTGCGGCATCTGGTGAACCAGGACAGCGCAACCCTGCTGATGGCCACGCTGGGCATCGCCTACTTCCTTGAAGGTTTTGGCCAGACGCTGTTTGGCAGCCAGATTTACCAGATCAACGTGGGCATGCCCAAAGAGCCGCTGATCGCTTTTGAATCTGTTTTCCCGGGCGGCATTCTGCTGAGCAAGGAAGATA
Organism: Pseudomonadota bacterium; assembly: GCA_040387875.1. Classification (GTDB taxonomy): domain Bacteria; phylum Pseudomonadota; class Gammaproteobacteria; order Burkholderiales; family Burkholderiaceae_C; genus PCRC01. Next base: position 31,655 of record JAZKCX010000039.1, read on the forward strand.
TGGTGGCGGCAGGCATCGCCGTGGTGCTGGTGACCCTGCTGTCCGTCTTCTTCCAGAAAACGTCTACCGGCCGCGCACTGCGCGCGGTGGCAGACGACCACCAGGCAGCGCAGTCCATCGGTATTCCGCTGAACCGCATCTGGGTCATTGTGTGGTGTGTGGCCGGTCTGGTGGCTTTGGTGGCCGGCATCATCTGGGGCTCCAAACTGTCGGTGCAGTTCTCGCTGACCACCATCGCACTGCGCGCCCTTCCCGTGTTGATTCTGGGCGGCCTGACCTCGGTGCCTGGCGCCATTGTGGGCGGCCTGATCATCGGCGTGGGCGAAAAGCTGTCGGAAGTTTTCCTGGGCCCCTATATCGGCGGCGGTATCGAAATCTGGTTTGCCTATGTGCTGGCCCTGGTGTTTCTGCTGTTCCGTCCGCAAGGACTGTTTGGCGAAAAGATCATCGACCGGGTATGACGCCCCCGCCTGATTGCGCAGCGTGCTCTAGCCCACCGATTCCGTTCGAGAGAAAACCATGATTTACCGCGAAAACGGCCAGTTCAAGACGTCCTACAAGGCCGACCAACAGATCTTCCCGATCACCCAGGACCGCTGGGCGATTTTGGCCCTCATAGCTTTTGCAGTGATCGGCGTGCCGTTTCTGGCCGACGAATACATGCTGCGCGCCATCATCATTCCGTTTGTGATCCTGTCACTGGCGGCGCTGGGCGTGAACATTCTGGTGGGCTACTGCGGCCAGATTTCCGTGGGCTCCGGCGCTTTCATGGCGGTAGGGGCCTACGCGGCCTACAACTTCATGATTCGCATCGACGGCATGCCGCTGGTGCCCGCCCTGTTGTTGGGTGGCGTTGCCGCCACCGCGGTGGGCATGCTGTTCGGCATTCCCAGCCTGCGCGTCAAGGGGCTGTACCTGGCCATTGCCACGCTGGCGGCCCAGTTCTTCTGCGACTGGCTGTTCCTGCGCGTGAAGTGGTTCACCAACGACTCGTCTTCGGGAACCGCTTCGATTTCCAATCTGCAGGTGTTTGGCCTGCCGATTGAAACCCCGCTGAGCAAGTACCTGTTCTGCCTGGGCTTCCTGATTATTTTTGGTCTGCTCGCCAAGAACCTGGTCCGTAGCGCGATTGGCCGCGAATGGATGGCCATTCGCGACATGGACGTAGCGGCGGCCGTTATCGGCATTCGCCCGATGTACGCCAAGCTGTCGGCGTTTGCCGTGAGCTCCTTCATCGTCGGCGTAGCGGGCGGGCTGTGGGGCTTTGTGCACCTAGGTTCGTGGGAGCCGGCGGCGTTCTCGGTGGACCGCTCCTTCCAGCTTTTGTTCATGGTCATCATCGGCGGTTTGGGCTCCATCATGGGCAGCTTCTTCGGCGCGGCTTTCATCGTGATCCTGCCGATTTTCCTGAACCAGTTCGTGCCGTTTCTCGGCGGCATCTTCGGCATCTCGGTGGACACCGCGACCGTATCGCACGTCGAGTTCATGGTCTTCGGCGCGCTGATCGTCTGGTTCCTGATCGTCGAGCCGCACGGCCTGGCGCGTCTGTGGAGCATGGGCAAACAGAAGTTGCGGCTGTGGCCATTCCCCCACTGACGGCGGTGGATTCAAACGGTTGACAGGATTTCTAATCGCTAGTACCTAGTTGCAAGTACTAATGACTTTTTAAGCGGCAACGGTTGTACTCAAACGCTTTTTTCATTTTTTCAAGGAGAGTCTCATGAAGCTTCGCAATCTCGTTCTGGCGGTAACCATCGCCGCCGCCGGCGCCTCGTCGGTGTTGGTGGCATCGACTGCATTCGCCCAGTCCAAAGAGCAGTTTTTCCCGGTGCTCGCTTACCGTACCGGCGCTTACGCTGCCAACGGCATTCCGTTCGCCAACGGCTATGTCGATTACCTCAAACTGGCTTCCGCCAAGAATGAACTCAACGGCGTCAAGATCAGCTACGAAGAATGTGAAACCGGCTACGCCACCGACCGCGGTGTCGAATGCTACGAACGCCTGAAGGGCAAAAACGGTGGTGCCACCACGTTCCAGCCGCTGTCCACCGGCATCACCTTCGCGCTGACCGAAAAAGCCCCCATCGACAAGATCCCACTGATCACTGCAGGCTACGGCCGCAGCGAATCGGCTGACGGTGGTGTGTTCAAGTGGAACTTCCCATTGACCGGCACCTATTGGGTGGCCGCTGACGTGCTGGTGCAGCACATCGCCAAAAAAGAAGGCGGCGCGGACAAGCTCAAGGGCAAGAAAATCGCTCTGGTCTACCACGACAGCCCCTATGGCAAGGAACCCATCGCGCTGCTGCAGGAACATGCCCGCAGCTACGGTTTCGAGCTGAGCCTGCTGCCTGTCACGCACCCCGGTGTCGAGCAGAAGGCGACCTGGCTGCAAGTGCGCCAGAACAAGCCCGACTATGTTTTCCTGTGGGGCTGGGGTGTGATGAACTCCACCGCCATCAAGGAAGCGCAAGCCACCGGCTACCCGCGCGAGAAGATGTACGGCGTGTGGTGGGCAGGTGCCGAGCCTGACGTCCGCGACGTTGGCGACGCATCCAAGGGCTACAACGCGCTGGCTCTGCAGCACGGCCCGGCCTATGAAGCCAAGGTGGTGAAAGACATCCGCGCCATGGTGCACGACAAAGGCCAGGGCACCGGACCCAAAGACGAAGTCGGCCAGGTGCTGTACATGCGTGGCGTGTTCGCTGCCTACCTCGCGGTCGAAGGCGTCAAACGCGCCCAGGAACGTTATGGCAAGGGCAAAAACATGACCGGCGAGCAAGTGCGCTGGGGTCTGGAAAACCTGGCACTCGACCAGAAGAAAATTGACGCTGCCGGTTTTGCGGGCGTGCTCAAGCCCATCAGCACTTCGTGCAAGGACCACATGGGCGCTGCATGGGCCCGCGTACAGACCTGGGACGGAAAGAACTGGAACTTCACTTCCGACTGGTACCAGGGCGATGACCAGGTCATCAACCCCATGGTCAAGGCTGCTGCCGACAAGTACGCCGCAGAAAAGAAGATCACCCGCCGCACCGCCGCGGACTGCCAGTCCTGATCGTTTCTCCCAAAGCCCGTCTGCCCTGCAAAGGGCAGACGGCCGGGGCTCCGCGAGGAGTCCTCGCCACAGCGCCGCGTGCGGCGTTGTGGCGAGCCTAAAGACCTACTACCCATGACAGCACCAAACATTGTTCTCAACGTCAACGGCATCGAGGTGATCTACAACCATGTGATCCTCGTGCTCAAAGGCGTATCCCTGACCGTGCCCGAAGGCGGCATTGTGGCCATTCTGGGCGGCAATGGCGCGGGTAAAACCACCACCCTGCGCGCGGTATCCAACCTGCTCAAAGGCGAGCGCGGCGAAGTCACCAAGGGCTCCATCGAGCTCAAGGGCGAACGCATCGAAAACCTTTCGCCTGCCGATCTGGTGCAGCGGGGCGTGGTGCAGGTCATGGAAGGTCGCCATTGTTTTGCCCACCTGACCATTGAAGAGAACTTGCTCACCGGCGCCTACACCCGCACCAGCAAAGGCGAAATCGCCGCCAACCTGGACAAGGTCTACAACTATTTTCCGCGCCTGAAGACACGCAAGTCTTCGCAGGCTGCCTACACCTCTGGCGGCGAGCAGCAGATGTGCGCCATTGGCCGCGCGCTGATGGCCAACCCCAGCATGGTGCTGCTTGACGAGCCTTCCATGGGCCTGGCACCGCAAATCGTGGAAGAAGTGTTTGAGATCGTAAAAGACCTCAACGCCAAGGAAAAAGTGACCTTTCTGCTGGCCGAACAGAACACCAACATGGCGTTGCGCTATGCCGACTACGGCTACATCATGGAGTCGGGCCGTGTGGTGATGGACGGCGCCGCCAAAGAACTGGCCAGCAACGAAGACGTGAAAGAGTTCTACCTGGGAATGGGCGGCGGCGAGCGCAAGTCGTTCAAGGACGTCAAGAGCTACAAACGCCGCAAACGTTGGCTGGCTTGAGAGAAGCATTGCCATGAACGATTTTTTCGATCCTCTCGAAACGCGCAGCCCCGCCGAACGAGAAGCCGCGCTGCTGGCAGCGCTGCCCTCGCACATCACCTTTGCCAAGGAAAATTCACAGGCTTTCGGTCGCCTGTTTGCCGATGTGGACCCCCAGGCAGTGACCAGCCGCGAAGCGCTCGCCAAGCTGCCAGTGACCCGTAAATACGAATTGCTTGACCTGCAGAAGCAGCACCGTGCCACCGATATTTTTGGCGGCTTTGCCACGGTGGTCTACGGCGCCGGTATGCCGCGCATCTTTGCCAGCCCCGGTACGCTGTACGAGCCCGAAGGCCACCGCGAGGATTACTGGCGCGCCGCCCGTGCGCTGTTCGCGGCGGGTTTCCGTCCGGGCGAGTTGCTGCACAACTGTTTCAGCTACCACTTCGTACCCGCTGGCTCCATGATGGAGACCGGCGCCCACTACCTGGGCTGTACCGTGTTCCCCGGCGGTACCGGCCAGACCGAGCAGCAGGTCCAGGCCATGTCCGAACTCAAGCCTTCGGGTTATGCCGGCACACCCAGCTTTCTGAAAATCATTCTGGAAAAAGCGGCCGAGATGGGCGTAGCCCTGCCCAGCCTGAAGAAGGCGCTGGTGTCCGGCGAGGCCTGCCCGCCCAGCCTGCGCGACTGGTTCAGCGCCCACAACGTCGATGCCTACCAGTGCTACGCCACCGCCGACCTGGGCCTGATTGCCTACGAAACCAGCGCCCGCGAAGGCCTGGTGCTCGACGAACAGGTGCTGGTGGAAATTGTGCGTCCCGGTACCGGCGATCCGGTGCCCGAGGGCGAGGTGGGCGAGCTGGTGGTGACCACCTTCAACCGCGACTACCCATTAATTCGTTTTGGCACCGGCGACCTGTCTGCAGTGCTGGCTGGCCACTGCCCCACGGGCCGCACCAATACCCGCATCAAGGGCTGGATGGGCCGGGCCGACCAGACCACCAAGATCCGCGGCATGTTTGTGCACCCCGGCCAGGTGGCCGATATTGCCAGGCGTTTTCCTGAAGTCGTCAAGGCGCGGCTGGTTGTCACAGGCGAGATGGCCAACGACAGCATGACGCTCAAGGTCGAGTCTGCCAACGGCAGCCAGGACCTGCAAACCCGCCTGGGTGAGGCCATTCGCGATGTGACCAAGCTGCGCGGCACGGTCGAGATGGTGACGCCGGGCAGCCTGCCGAACGACGGCAAGGTCATCGAAGACGCACGCAGCTACAAATAACCCTGCGCGCAGGTATTGCACCTGCGCGACAGGGCATTGGTAGTTCCCGTAGTGCGCAGGGCGGGGATGGTGGCTAACATCAGGCCACTCATCCCAACTTCCCGTTTCTCAGGAGTCTTCCCCATGCGCTTTACCCTTTCTCTGGTTGCCGGCTGTCTGGCAGCTTTTTCTGCCGTCTCTGCAGACTTTCCCATCAAGGACAAGGTCATCACCATTGTGGTGCCGTTCAGCGCCGGTGGCCCAACCGACCGCGTAGCGCGCGACCTTGCCGAAGCTCTGCGCAAGCCGCTGGGTGGCGTCAGTGTGGTGGTCGACAACGCGGCAGGTGCGGGCGGCTCGATTGGCGCCAACAAGGTGGCCAAGGCCACGCCCGACGGTCACACCATCCTGCTGCACCACATCGGCATGTCGACCATGCCCACGCTGGTACGCAACATTCCGTTCAAGGTGGAGAGCGACTTTGAATACCTTGGCATGGTCAACGATGTGCCCATGACGCTGATTGCCAAACCCAGCATGGCCGCCACCAATTTCAAGGAACTGTCGGCCTGGATGACGCAGAACAAGGGCAAGATCAACCTGGGCAACGCTGGCATTGGTTCGGCCTCGCATCTGTGTGGCCTGCTGTTCCAGAACGCACTGCAGAACGAAATGACCACCGTCCCCTACAAAGGCACGGCGCCGGCCATGACCGACCTGATTGGTGGCCAGATTGACTTGATGTGCGACCAGACCACCAACACCAGCACACAGATCGAGGCCAAAAAGGTCAAGGCCTATGCCGTCACCACCCTGAAGCGCCTGAGCACGCCCGCGCTGAAAGACATTCCGACCATGGACGAGTCGGGCCTGAAGAACTTCCAGGTCACCATCTGGCACGGTCTGTACGCGCCCAAGGGCACCCCCGCCGACGTGACGACCAAGCTCAACGACGCGCTGAAGGTCGCCCTGAAAGATCCTGAGTTCATCAAGAAGCAGGAAGGCCTGGGCGCCGTCGTGGTGACCGACAAACGCATGGAGCAGGCGGAGCACAAGAAATTTGTGGCCGCCGAAATCGCCAAGTGGAGCCCGGTAATCAAGGCCGCTGGCGTTTACGCAGACTAAAGCCCGAGGCGGCGCTGGCCGCCCTCAGCTCAAACGCCCCAGACAATTTCCTTGTCTTCTTTTTCGCAGCGTTTGAGCATGGCCACAAAGGGTGCTGCGCGCTGGCGCAGCGACACAGCCTCGGGTTTGGCAGCATCCCGGGGCTGTTCTTTTTTCAAGGCCTCGGCCCGGGCTTGCTCGTCGCTGGCAATCGCAGCTTCCAGGGCAGCGGCAGCAGCGGCCATTTCTTCGGGCAGGATGATGCCCTTGGGGCCTGCATCCTTGCCGATAAGCTGCAAAACCTGGCGGCCGTTGGGCTCCAGCATGATCAGGTCGCCAGCGGCAGCAGATTTGAATTTATAAAGCATCGTGAACCGCGAAAAATGAACAGAAGCGCCCATTGTGCGCCAGCCCATCCAGCCGCCACCCCGGGAAAAGTCGCCAACAGGGTGTAAGGAAAAATCGATGCTGCGCACCTTGACCTCAGGCCGGCGCGCACACCACCACAGCCCCGGCATGCAGCATGCCGCCGCGCAGCACACGGGCCGTGAGCCCACCGTGGCCGCGCAGCGCGTTGTAGGCGCCTGTGCCCAGCACCTCCTCCATGCGCGAGCAAGGCTCGCAGGGGCCCGAGACTTCGAGCACCACATCACCAATGCGCAGCACCAGGGGCTGGTCCCTGAACAGGCTGCGGGCAGCGATCAGATTGAGGCCAGAGACGACCAGGTTGCGCCGCAACAGCGCAGGGTCGATGCTGGTTTGGCCCATGAGTGCGGCGACGACCGCCAGGTGCTCGGCCTGCAGCAAACTCACCTGGCGCTTGTGGCCGCCCGCCGTGGGCGCCGGCCCCAGCGCGCTGCGGTCACCCGCCAATCCGCTGTCGGCAATGGCCAGCGCCTCTGGCACCTTGAGCACCGCCACCCTGCGTGCGGGCCGCAAAAAAATGGCCTCCATCCGGCCCGGCCACGGAAACTGGCGGCTCAGTGCGCGCAGGTCGTTGGCGCCTGCGGACAGCATGGTGGGCTGGGTCTCTGGCAGGGGCGGCGCAGTGCAGTAGCCGCCACCCACACGTCAGGAATTCTTCTGCTCGGGCGCGTCCAGCGCGGGCATTTCGGCGGGCTCGCCGTCCTCGTCCGTGGTCTCGACCGCATCCAGAAATTCGCTCTGAAACACTTCGAAGAGGCGCGAAAAAGCCTCTTGGGGATCCTTGCCCTGGCGTTCGTAAGCGCCCGCAATATCGCGTGCCACGCCTGCCAGTAACAGGCCCCAGGTGCCTGGGTCTTCCCACAGCATCTTGAGTTTGGACTGCTGCGCTTGGTTGGAGCCTACCCATACGCGCAAGACCTCTACCGCACCTTCTTCGATGGCCAGCGGCGGAGGTGGAATTTCTGCCAGATCTGTCAAGGGGGCTGCTTCATCCGTCATGGGAGACTCCTGGTATCGGTGGTTGCTGGGGCACCGGCCGCCAAGGCTGCGGTGCTACCCCACAATTATTGCAGCCTGTGTGACTCTCGTGGTTAACCCGGAGCCAGCCTGGCCGGACCGATTTTCAGGTGGGCAGTGCCGCCGGTTGGGCCTGACCGCGCCCGCGCAAACGGCGCACCGTGCGGCCCAGCCAATGCTCCAGATCATCGATATAGGTAAACACCGCCGGCACCACCAAAAGGCTCAGCAGTGTAGAGGTGATCAGCCCGCCAATCACCGCAATCGCCATCGGCGAGCGAAAGCTCGGGTCGGCGCCCCAGCCCAGAGCCAGCGGCATCATGCCGGCGCCCATGGCGATGGTGGTCATGATGATGGGCCGGCTACGCTTGTGGCAGGCATCCACCAAGGCATCAAAGCGGTTCATGCCAGCCTGGCGCGCAAGAATGGCGTAGTCCACCAGCAGAATGGAGTTTTTGGTAACGATGCCCATCAGCATGATGAGGCCGATCATTGACGGCATCGACAACGCCTGTCCGGTGACCAAGAGCGCCACAAAAGCGCCGCCAATCGACAGCGGCAGCGCGGCAAGAATCGTGACCGGCTGCATGAAGTCCTTGAACAGCAACACCAGCACCCCGTAGATGCAGAGCACGCCAATCAGCATGGCTATACCAAAGCTGGCAAAAAGCGCCTGCATTTCCTGTGCGTCGCCCAGCTCGGCAATCTGCACTGCGGCCGGCAGGCCTTTCATGGAGGGCAGCGCGCGCGCCTCGGCGTTGAGCTCGCCCAGCGTGCGCGAGCCCAGCTCCACATCGAGCGTGACGTTGCGGCTGCGATTCAGCCGGTCGATTTGTGCCGGCCCGCTTTCCATGCTGATGCTGGCAACGTTGCCCAGCAGTACGGGACCGTTTTTGCCGGGCACCGTCAGGCGTTCGATGGCAGCCAGATCGGCCCGCACCGCATCCGGCAGCTTGACGCGGATCGGCACCTGGCGTTCGCTCAGGTTGAGTTTGGTGAGCGCGGTGTCGTAGTCGCCGGCAGTAGCCACCCGCACGGTCTCGGCAATGCTGGCGGCGGTCACGCCCAGGTCGGCGGCGCGGGCAAAGTCGGGCCGCACAATGATTTCGGGCCGCACCAGCGAAGCACTGGAGCTGACGTTGCCAATACCCTGCAGCGTGCGCAGTTCACGCTCGACCTTTTGTGCGGCGGCATTGAGTGCCACCGGGTCTTCGCTGCGCAGCACCAGCTGCATCTTCACGCCGGTGTCGGGCGGGCCCACGTTGAAACGGGCACCGGGAATATCGGAGAGCTTCTGGCGAATCTGCGACTCGATTTCCCCCAGCGACTCCGACCGGTCGGTGCGGTGCACCGTGGTAAGCGTGAGCACGGCACGGCGTGCTTCGGCTGCGGCGCCGGGCGCAAAAGCATCGCCGCTGGAGCCGCCGCCCACCGAGCTGAAAACACCGGTGATGCCTTTCACGCCCGTGGCCGCCACGCGGGCCCGCTCGGCGACGCCCAGGGTTTCGGCCAGCGTGCTACCAGGCGGCAGTTCAATGTTGATCTGCGTCTGCGCGCGGTCCGCGGCCGGCACGAACCCCGTGGGTAGCAGGCCCACCAGGGCGATCGAGCCAATAAAAAACAGCGCCGACGCAATAGCGGTAAACAGCCGGTGCCGCAGGCACCACTGCATGGTGGTCATGTAGCGCTGCATGATCCAGCCGTCTTTCTGCTCAGTCTCCTGGGTTGGCTTGAGCAGATAGGCCGCCATCATCGGCGTGAGCAGCCGCGCCACCATCAGCGAAGCCAGAATCGCCAGCACAGCCGTCCAGCCGAACTGCTTGAAAAACAGCCCCGGAACACCGCCCATGAAGGCGGTGGGCAAAAACACCGCCACCAGCGCAAAAGTGGTGGCAATCACCGCCATGCCAATCTCGTCGGCCGCTTCCATCGCGGCCTGCATCGGTGTTTTGCCCATACGCAGATGGCGCGCGATGTTTTCGATTTCCACAATCGCATCGTCCACCAGCACGCCGACCACCAGCGCCAGCGACAGCAGCGTTACGGTGTTGAGCGTGTAGCCAAAATATTTGAGGCCGAGGAAGGTGGGGATGACCGACAGCGGCAGCGCGGCAGCGGCTACCAGTGTGGCGCGCCAGTCGCGCAGAAACCACCAGACCACCAGCACCGCCAGGAAAGCGCCTTCGTAGAGCAGCTCCATGGAGCCCTCAAAGTTTTCTTCTACCGGGAAAGCGTTGTCAATGGCCTGGTTGATGGTGACATTGGGGTTGCCAGCCTTCAGTTCCTCCACCGCTGCGCGCACGCCTTTGGCGACATCGACCTCGCTCGCGCCCTTGGTACGGAATACCTCAAAACCCACCACCGGCTTGCCGTCCTGCAGCGCCACCGCGCGCGACTCGGCCACGCCGTCGGTAATCGTTGCTACCTGGTCAAGCCGGATGTGCCGGCCGTCGGCCAGTGGTAGGTCCACCAGCGCCAGCTCGGCGGCGGTCTTGACGGTGGCAATGGTGCGCACCGACTGCTCGGCACCGCCCACATCGCCACGGCCGCCGGGTGCCTCTTGCTGCACCAGCTTGAGCCGGCGCGAGACATCCACGGCTGCGACATTGAGCGCGGCCATCTTGGCGGCGTCCAGCTCGACGCGCACCTCGCGGCTGGCCCCGCCCATGCGCTTGACCGCGCCCACGCCCGGCACATTCAGCAGGCGTTTGGCCACGGTGTTGTCGACAAACCAGCTCAGCTCCTGGGTATCGAGCTTGCCGGCGCTGCCATTGGCTCCCACGGTGGCAGCGGCAGTAAAGGTGAGTACCACCCGGCCGGCAGTGGAGGCCTTGGTCACGGTGGGGTCGCGCAGCTCGCTGGGCAGGTCGGCCCGCACGCGGGCCACGGCGTCGCGCACGTCGTTCACCGCTTCGGAAATGTTCTTCTCCAGAACAAACTCCACCGTGATGGCGACCTCGCCGTCGAGCACTTTGCTGTAGAGGTTTTTCACACCCTGCAGCGTGGCCACCGAATCTTCGATTTTGCGCGCCACCTCGGTTTCGAGTTGCGCAGGCGCCGCGCCCGGCAGCGAGGCGCTGACGGTGACGATGGGCAGCTCGATGTCGGGGAAGTCCTGCACTGCGTTGGACTTGAAGGCCAGCAGCCCGGCCAGCGTCAGCAGCACAAACAGCATGATCGCCGGGATGGGGTTGCGAATCGACAGCGCAGAAAAGTTCATGCGGCATTAGACCACATAAATCAAACGATTGATTAAATTGGTATGACTTTCCAGCCCTCTTTATCCTATTTTTTTAAAGGCCATTTTCTGGCTTGTCACGCTTTGCCACCCTGACCCGACCAAAGGAGCAGGTAGACGCCAACCGTGGCTGCTACCCCTAACCAGAAACCAAGTCTTGAAAGGACTCCATCATGAAAACCTTGTTCATCGCACTCGCCATCACCTCTGCTTCCATGACCGCTTTTGCCGGCTCCGGCAACGACAGCGCACAAGTTGCCCAGGCAACGTCCGGCCAGACCAGCCGTGTGGAAGCCACCGTCAAGCACAGCGCTCCCGCTCCTGTCATCCAGTCCAACTTCGGCGAACGCACCTACGACGGCGCCACCCCCGCCAGCTTTGGCAAGACCCGCGCACAGGTGATGGCCGAGACCCGGGAAGCCATCCGTACCGGCGAACTGCGCTACGTTGACGAAGCTTTCCAGCGCAACCTGTAAAGCGCAGCCGCCTCTGTACTGCACGCTGTGCATGTAAGAAAGCGCTGCCCCATGCGTCTAAGTTGCACCAAGACCGGTCATGCCAGGACATCCTCCGCTGTGGACGGATGCCTGGCCCGGCCGCAAGGACCGCACCATGACGCCTACCGGGCTGGAAGCCGAACTGCCGGCACTGCGCAGCCAGTTGATGCGGCATGCGCGCCTGGTGGTACGCGACGCAGCACTGGCCGAAGACCTGGTGCAGGACACCTTGCTGGCGGTAGTGCAACAGCACGCCGAACGCCGGGGCGATGCCAAGCTGGCGACCTGGGCCATTGCAATTTTGAAGAACAAGGTGGCCGACTGGTACCGCTCGCCGCAAAGCTGGCGCCTGGTCCCGTTGCAGGACGACAGCGACGCCCTCGGTGAAGCCGTGGACGGCCTGTACAGCAGCAGCGGCCACTATGCCGAGACGGTACCGGCCTGGCAACAGCCCGACAACCGTACCGAACAAAAACAGATGATGAGCACACTGGAGGGATGCATGGCCTGCCTGCCAACACAGACCGGGCGCGTTTTCATGATGCGTGAATGGCTCGGCTTTGAGTCGTCCGAAATCTGCACGCGCCTGAAAATCAGTCCCGAGAACTGCCGCACCCTGCTGCACCGCGCCCGCATGGGCCTGCGGCTGTGCATGGAGAAAAACTGGCTGGGCCAGAAGGCCGCAGCGGGCATGGCGGAGGCATCGGCATGAACTGGCTGGTCTCGTGCAAGCAGGCCGCCGAGCTGCTGTCCATCTCGCAGGACGAACCCCTGGGCCTGATCAGCCGGCTGCGGCTGCGCGCCCATTTGTCGATGTGTGAAAACTGCCGCCAGGTGGAGGCACAGTTCAACTCCCTGCGCTCCCTCACCGGCCAGTGGATGGAAGACGAGGCGGGTCAGCGCAAAGACTAACGCCTATTTTTTAGGAGCAGAAGACGTAGCACTGGCGCCGGCCAGAGGCTTATTTGGCTCAGAAATAGCGGCTGCAGCCACGTTTTTGACCAAATCGCCGTCGTTCAGGAAACCGGCACCGCTGGCCACCAGCACCGCATCCGGCGCAATGCCGCCCAGCACTTCCACCCGGTCGCCCAGCCGGCGGCCAGTCTGCACCTTGAGCTGGGACACGCGGTTGTCCGCGCCCAGCCGGAAAACGTAGCTGAAGCCGTCGCGCACCACCACCGATTGCTGCGGTACCGTCAGCGCGGCGGACGCGCCCATCTCGAACTCGCCCTTCGCAAACATCCCGGCCTGAACCGGCGCCGACGCTCCAGCGCTGGTTGGCAAATCCACATAAACCAGCGCCGCCCGGGTTTGCGGGTCGACCGTGGGCGCCACCATGCGCACCTTGCCCTGGAGCTGCGTGCCGTTGGCCGCAGTGACCTTGGCGGTAGTGCCAGGAATCAGCCTACCGAGTTCGGTGGATGTCACCTCGGCCCGCCACTCCAGCCGGCCCTGGCGGATCAGCCGGAACAGCTCGGTGCCGCTGGCCACCACCGCGCCTACCGTGGCGGTACGTGAAGAGATCACGCCCGCATCGGGCGCCAGCACCTGGGTTTGCCTCAAACGCAGTTGCTGCACCGCCAGGCTGGCACGTGCCGCCTCGACCCTGGCCTGGGCTGTCTGCGCGGTGGTGAGGTACTGGTTGATCTGCTGGGTGCTGAGCGCGCCGGTGCTTTGCAGGGTGCGGGCGCGTTCGGCGTTGTTGGTGGCGTCGGCGGCATTGGCGTCGGCCTCGGCCAGCGCGGCCTTGGCCTGGGCCAGATCGGCCAACACCGGTTCGCTGGCAAAGCTGGCCAGCACCTGGCCGGCGCGCACCCGGTCGCCCACATTGGCGCGCACTTCGCGCAGCCGCAGGCCGCTGGCCTCGCTGCCGACGATGGCCTCCTGCCAGGCGGTGATGTTGCCGTTGGCCGCCAGGGCAATGGGCAAACTGGCCTGCTGCGGCTGGGCAGTGGTGACAGTGAGCGCAGGTTTGGGCGGGGTGGTCTTTTTCTCGTCCGCTGCCGTAGATTTGGAAGAAAAAAGCACGAACGCCAGCGCCAGTATTACGACAGCCGCTATCGCATAAATAGCAAGAGAATTGCGTTTGAAGAAGGTCATGGATTTCTGCTGCTCGCTGCTGCCGTGGGTGTGGCGTTGTTCAGTGCGGTGTCGGTGGCGTTCCAGCCGCCGCCCATGGCGCGGTACAGCGCCACCCAGGCAGCGCGGCGCTCGCGTTGCAGGCTGGCCAGCGCGGTGTCGGCAGCCAGCGCGGTGCGGCGTGCGTCTTCCAGCTCCACCAGGCTGGCCAGTCCGCTCTGGTAGCGGGCCTCGGTACCTTTGAACGATGCGCGGTAGCCTTCGCTGGCAACCTTGGCGTCGTCGCTGCGCTGGGCCGTGCTTTGCAGGTTGACCAGCGCTTCTTCGACCTCGCGCACCGCCTGGCGCACCTTGCTGCGGTAGAGCGCAGCGGCCTCCACATAGCGGGCCTCGGCCGACGCCACGTTGGCGGCGCTGCGGCCGCCGTCAAACAGCGGCAGGCTCAGCGCGAGGGGGCCAATCGCCCAGGTGTCGGTATCAAAGGTCATGCCGGCCGCGCGGTAACGCAGCGCGCCGATGGAGCCGCGCAGCGTGAGCCGCGGGTAGCGCTGGGCCTGGGCGCTGCCCAGATCGGCGCTGGCGGCGGCCACTTCGCGTTCGGCGTTGAAGATGTCGGGTCGCTGGCCGAGCGCCTGCGCTGGCACAGACGCTACCGAAACAGGAGCAAAGTCTTGAATATCCGCACCGGCTACTGGCAGTTTTGATCTTAAATCTGGCTCCTGCCAGCCGCTCAGGGCCACCAGGCCCTTGATGTCGATGTCGCAGAGTGCGCGCTGCTGGGTGGCGCGGCCACGGCCTTCGGCAGCGCTGGCGCGGGCCAGTGCGGCTGCGGCCGGGGCCTGAAAACCGGCCTGGGCGGCAAGCTCCGCGAGCCGGGCAGTCTCGCCGCGCGAGGCGGCGTCGGCCTGGCTGATCTGCAGCAGGCGCTCACAACTGCGCAGGCTGCTGTACAGGTTGGCGACTTCCGCCGCCACCGACACGCGGGCATCGTGCCACTGCGCCTGGGCGCCGTCGAGCCGGGCCTGGGCGGCGTCGCGGCTGGCGCGGTTGGCACCAAACAAATCTATCTCCCAGGCGGCCTGCAGGCCACCGGTGATGGTGGTGGCCACAATGTCGGGCGGCGGGCTGCCGGGGGCAATGACGGTTTGCACCGGCTCGCGGCTGGCGCTCAGGTTGGCGTCGAGCGTCGGCAGCAATGCCGCCCCAGCGGTGGTGCGGCTGGCGCGGGCCTGGGCAATGCGCGAGGCGGCGGTGGCTACCGTGGGGCTTTGCTGCTGGGCCGACTCGATCAGCGCCACCAGCAGCGGGTCGCCCTGCTGTTGCCACCACTGCGACAGATCGGTCAGCGAGCCCTGGTGCGGCAGCGGCGCCTGCCACTGCGTGGGAATCTCCGGTACGGGCTGCGGACTCGCCATGGGCGCAGCGCAGCCGGCCAGCGCCAGCAGCACGGCGAGGGCGGAGAGGGTTTTGGCAGAGGTCAAACGCGGCCTTTCGCAGGTGGCAGGGCGGCACGGCGCGCCACCTCGCTCGCTACCATGGCTTCGGCATAGCCCACCATGCGCTGGGCAAACAGGTCAATTGCCTCGGGCGCGGCAATCAGCCCCGGCCGGATGGCCTGCATCACGTCGCGGCCCACAAACATGTGCACGCCCAGCCCGACGATGGAAAACGCCAGCCGGTGGATATCGTCATCGGCCTGCGTGACGCCCAGATGGCGGCACAGCACGGCCACCAGCGCCGCATGGGCGGGCTTGATGCCGTTGTCAATTTCTTCGGCCCAGATGCCGGTGGGCTCGACCATTTCGCGGAAATGCAGCCGCATGCACTGCTGCACCAGCTCGCCCTGCTTGAGCGGCTCCATAAAACCGCCCAGCAGGCCCTGCAACGCCTGCCGCAGCGTGAAATCGGGGCTGTCGTAACGGGTGGTGTCGTCGCAGGGGCCGCCCATGGGCTCGTTGAATGCCGCCTTGTACAGGCCGGCCTTGTCGCCAAAGTAGTAGCTGATGGCGCCGATGTTGGCGCCGGCGGCCTGCGCAATTTCGCGGGTGGAAGTCTTGGCAAAACCTTTTTCGGCAAACAGCGCCAGCGCCGCGTGCAGCAAGCGCTGGCGCGACACCGCGCCGTCACTGCGCTGGGCGGGGGTTTCGGTACGTGCGGAGGAATCCATGGGGTCGATTAGACCACATAAATCAATCGATTGATTAAATTCGGGGGATTGGAAAACTTAGCCGGACTCGATTTTTCGCTTTTCCACCCTGCAGAATTGGTAGGCGTAACCTTTCGCACCGATAAACGCCTTCTGCAGGATGCAACTACCTGCGTTGATGGAAAAACCACGGCTTTCGGCTGTTTTTGACGCGCCCTCCAGAAGCGTTGTGTTTTCCGATTCCAACTCCTGTTGTCGTTGCGGATACAACTGGAATTCACACGTCACATCACTGGAATTTTGTTTGACTCGGGGAATGACCGCCCCGGCGAGCTCGGTAGTTCGATTGATATAGCGGGTCACCAATTTGCACGCTGTACTGCCAGTGCGGATCTGGTTGCGTTGCAACCAACGGTTCAGTCTGGAAAGCCTGTGGGCGCGCGCATCCACACGCCCTTGAACAATTGCGTACAAACCCCCTGGACGACTGTCAACGAGGGATTCCGCACGCTCCCAGAAAACTTTTGATTGTGAAATTTCAGTGAGCGATACAAACACCAGCTGTTCAGGGAAGGCGGGCGTGATCCAGGCAAAAGGAGGGCCGATCAACAACACCATCGATGAATCGGGCTGGCTGATCTTGGGCACCTCCACTGCATAGCTTTCGCTGGACCACGGCGCATGGCCCCACGTTTCAAACCGCACTAGCGTTACCAGCATCGAAAACACCAGCATCATTGGCACAAACCGGTTTGCCTTTGTAGGGCCGACGAGCGCCCTGAAAGCCAACCAGCACGCGATCGGCAACAACATTTCTATTGATACCGCATACCGACCAATGCTGAACAACAACATCCAAGTGAAGTAGCTGGTGGCCAGGAATATCAGGAAAGGACGAATACCATGGGATTCCCCTGTGGCGGGCAATCCTTCCGCGCGATTCGATCTTGCACCGGAGATTTTCCTGAGAAGATTTCGGAAAAACCAGACCCAGAGCAGGGTGTAGCTGATCGGCCATAGCCACAGCGTCAGCTTTATTTCACCCATCCGCTGCGGCGAGACGGCTACCACATAGGGGTAAAAAATGGCTTCGACAATGCTGCGTGGCATCCAGCTTGTATCGCGCAGGGAGCTTTGTTCAAAAAGCTCTGACCGAAAAACCGAATTGAACATCGGAAATACCGGGTTTCCGAAATGCTGCCACATCGTCAAATACCAAAACCCGCCCGTCACCGCCATGCCGAACAACACGCCCAGGCCAAAAATGGTCGTCACCGCCAGGCGCTGTGGTAACGGTAGCCTGAGACAGAGCAGGCTGACAAAAATACCCACCGCGTAGATCGCATTGGTTAATTTGAGCCCGGCACCCATACCCACCAGCAGGGCGGCCAGAAAGCAGATGCCCAGGCCACTTCGCCAATCTGATTCCAGTGTTTTCCACGACTTGAGAATCAGATACAGCGCACCCAGATTCAGCAAGGCTGTTGTGTTGTCGCCCATGGTGTTACCCAACTCGGACAGGAAGGTCGGTGCAAGACACCCGCCCAGTGCCAGCAACACCACCACATGCGTTTTCGTATCGGTGGGCAGTAACAGGCGCGCAATGGCCAGCAACAAGCCAAAATTCAGCCCATGTAGACACCCCATGATGAAACCTGTCGCGGGGGGCCACAGGTATTTGGACATCCAGTAATAAGGAATATCCAGCAGCGGATTGAAGTAACTTTGGATTCCCGCAGGCGCCAGATCAGTGCCTGTTCGGTTGGTCAGATAGGCCCATGGGTTGTAGACATGGTAATTCTGAAGATCCCAGTTGGCATCCTGTCCTGCATACAGCGAAAGCAGGCCAAACAGCGCAGCACCCACAGCCCACAAAGGAATCTCGTACCCACACAGTCTTGGCGCCAGAAATGCAGATGGTCTGATCATGTTTTATCGGGGAAAATTTGTGGCTTGCTGGCTGGGCAGCTTTGTGCAGCTGAAACGCCGCAACTGATCTTAGTTCGAGAATAGCCCATCAATCCCGCCAACGCTATGCCGACGGTCGCGTGCAATGGCGTTGCTGCCGCGCGTCCCAATTGCGTTGGGGGAACTATGGAAGCTGCGCGCCAAGACGCGCAGCTCCACTTTTCTCGCTCTGGTGGCGTGAAGCTCTCGCCGCGACTTTACTTTTGGTCAGCGCCGAAAGTAGCCGTGTGCACCGCTGTGGATCTCACCAGGCAGGAGGGCAACCTGTCAGGGGAGCGATCTGGTTTCACCAGCGCAGGTTGGCAAAGCTTCTCCGGTAGCAAGCGCCCGGCAGCAATATCAGTTCAGCAGGCGCTTGGCTTCGAGCCGGCCGCACTTGTCCTGAATCACCACGTTGCTGTCGATGACGCGGTTTTTGCCTTCGCGGGAGCTCACGTCCAGCAGCATGCGGGCCGGAATGGCGCGGCAGCCGATGGGCTCGCACAGGGCTTCTTCGCCGTTTTTCACCAGCGAGGCCTCGACCACAAAATCGCCGCCCGAGGCAATCGTCAGTCCGCCGAACTTCACTTCCTTGGTGTTGCGGAAATACACAAACTGTTCGGTGGTGGCCTTGCCCAGTTTCACCATGGCCGATTTGCTGTCGATCACCACCGCCACGATTTTCTGCTCGGGCAGCTTGACGATATCGACCGAACAACCTGCCGAGCGGGCATTGAACTTGGCCTTATCCGCATCGGAAATGAACTGCAGGCTGAGGTCGGGCGCCTGGGCCTGGGCAGCAAAGGCGGTGGCAAGGGCGAGTGCAACGACGGCAATTGAATGCGTCCGGAAGTTCATTCTGGCTCCTGGGCAAGTGGCAAGGGCGCGTCGGGCTTTTGGCCCTTCCACCCCGGTATTCTGGCTGATATTTGCGGAAGGTCCTTTCCGCACGGTCTGCGGGCTGACTGCATCCCACCGTCGTCGCTTTCACAGGTAATCAAATGTAAGCCCTCGAAGCATAGGCCACAACCGTGGCGGCCCCCTGCGGTAAATGGGGAACGGGCGGCCCAGCAGAGCGGTTGACCGGCACGAAGCCGGGTACCACCGGCGGGCGCCTACGCCAGCGAACGGAAAAGCGCCTCGAGCTTGCGCGCAGACTCTGCGGGGTTGGTGGCGGGGCTGTCTTCCAGCCGCTGCCGCATGCCCTGGCGCAGTGCTTCGAGTTCCTGCGGATGGCTGGCGTAGTGTTTGCAGCGGGCCACATATTCGTCGGTGCTGTGGGCGACCAGCTCGGTCAACGCCAGCGAAGTAAGCAGCGAAAGACTCACGCGCGAGACGTGGGTCTTGCCGGCCAGGGTGATCACGGGAATGCCCATCCACAGCGCCTCGATGGTGGTGGCGGTGCCGTGGTAGGGATAGGGGTCCAGCGCAATATCGGCCTGCTGGTACAGCGCCAAGTGCTGCGCAAAACCCATGCGCGCGTGCATCTGTACCCGGCCCAAATCAAAACCCATGCGCTCAAAACGCTGCAGTTGCTCGGTCTTGAGCACCGCGTCGGACAGCGGCGCGGCTTTCACAATCAGCCGGGTCTCGGGCATCTCCTGCATGATGCGCGACCACAGCGCCAGGGTCTCATCGGACAGCTTAGCGAGGTTGTTGAAGCTGGCCAGCGTGAGGTAGCCGTTGCGCAGCAGCGGTGTGGGCCCGCAGGGCGGCAGTTCGGGTGGCTTGCGGATACACAGGAAGGGCGCCGGCATGCGCAGCAACTTTTCTGAATGGATCGCATCGGCCAGCTCGGGCGGGTCGGCAATCGCATCCGAGATGCGGTAGTCCATGGTCGAAAGACCCGTGGTGTTGGGATAGCCCAGGTAAGTCATCTGCACCGGCGCCAGACGCTGCCCGAAAATCGGCAGGCGGCTGTCGCCTGTATGGCCCGACAGGTCGATCAGCACATCGACCTTGTCGGCAACAATCTGCGCCGCAAGTTCTTTGTTGCTGCTGCGGCCCAGCTCGCGCCAGCGGTCGCCAAAATGCTGCTTGAGCTGCTCGGTCAGGCCGTCCGACTTGTCTCCGGCGTTGTAGAGCACGATATCGAACTGTTTGCGGTCGTGCTGCATCAGCACCGGCGCAATGATCTGGCCGACCGGGTGCTGGTAGAAATCGGGGCTGACGTAGCCCACGCGCAGCTTGCGCTTGCCGAGGGCGAGCTTGGGTTTGGCAACCGCATCCGCCGTACCGGTGTGCCAGCCACGCGTCCACGCGACGTGTTCGCTGTAGATGTAAGCCGGGTCGTGCGCCTGGTAGTTGAGCATCAGCAGGTAGTTGGACACCGCCGTGGTGTTGGACGGGTTGCCCTGGGCACTGGAACGGAACAGCTCGGTGGCACGCGCAATATCGCCATTGCGGTAACACATGCCGCCCAGAAAGGTGCTTGCAGGCGTGTAGTCGGGAAACTTTTCCAGGCACTCGGTCCAAAGCGCCCGCGCTTCGGCGAGCTGGCCGGTTTCCTGATGGGCCCGGCCCAGCAGAAAGTAGCTGCGGTCGGAGTGTTCCGCCGCATGGAAGACCTTGCAAAAAGGCAAGGCATCGCTCCAGCGGTTTTGCCGGGCCAGGAGCTCGATCAGGTTGGACTGCGCCAGCCGCATGCCGGGCTGCAGGATAACGGCCTCGGTCAGGTGTTCCAGCGCTGCTTCAAACTCGTGCAGTTCGGTCAGCACATAGCCCAGGTTGTTACGGGCCTGGCCCACCTCAGGCCGCAAGGCCACCGCACGGCTGTAGCACATTTTGGCGGCGGGGAAATCACGCAGCGTCGAATAACAGTTGCCCAGCGACAGCACTGCGTCGTAGCCCAGCTTGTCCTGGTCAAACAATGGCCGCAGCAAAAAGATCGCGTCTACCGAGCGACCATTTTTGTTGAGATAGTCCGAGAGTGCGGCATGCGCTTCGGTGTTGTCCGGAGCGAAGGCGAAGGCCCGCAGGTAGGCAGCCTTGACGCTGTCAATGGAGGTGCCAGGCTGCTGCGACAGGCGCCGGGCCTGCAGCAGTGCCGCCGCAAAGCGTACTTCGTCGTTGTTCATGCGTTGGTGTCTGATGAAGCAGGTGAACGGGGTGGCGGGCACACGCCCGCGTGCCCCCGCCTGCCATTATGCGGACTTCGCAACCAGTGTTTTGCCTGCGTGCCAGCGCCACCGCAGCGGCCAAAAAAATCCTGTAAGAAAGGGCGGCCTGTCCCTACAAAGAAGCACCGCAACCTGAATGATCAGTACCGTGCGGTGTCGTTCAGTCATCTCAATTTCCTATTGGAGTTTTCAATGATCGCTAACCAAGCCAAGTTCGCCGCTTCCTTCGCCCTGACCGCCGCCACGCTCGCGCTGGCCGCAACCGCCTTCGCCGCCGACGCCCCCAAGGGCTCCAGCGGCAAGGCCGTCGCCGCCAAAGACAAGGTGCATTGCTACGGCCTGCATGAGTGCAAGGGCAACAGCGCCTGCAAGACCGCAGAGCACAGCTGCAAAGGCCAGAATGCCTGCAAGGGCCATGGCTTTGTGGCTTCGACCGCATCGCAGTGCCTGACCAAGGGCGGCACCATCGGCGACCTGTAATCTGGTCTGACCTTGCCCCTGACATCCTGCCTGCAAGGGCGGGATGTTTTTTCATTTCCGGGTGTCTTCACCATGCCTAAAAACCTCTACTCCCTGACGGTGCCACACGCCGGTTTCGGTCTGGGTTTGCGAACCACCCACTACCCCGATTTTCTTGCATGCAGGCAGCCACTGGACTGGCTGGAAATCATCACGGACAACTACCTGGTGGATGGCGGCAAGCCGCTGGTGACGCTGGACGCGATCCGCCGCGACTACCCCCTTGCCATGCATGGCGTGGCCCTGTCACTGGGTGCGCCTGCGGGCCACGACCGCGCCTATCTGAAGAAGGTCAAGGCGTTGGCAGACCGCATTGATCCCCTCTGGATTTCCGACCACCTGTGCTGGATCGGGCCGGAGCCGCAGCAACTGCACGACCTCTATCCCCTGCCTTACACCGAAGAAGCCGCACGCCACCTGATAACGCAGATCCGCCAGGTCCAGGACGTATTGCAGCGCCGCCTGGTAGTGGAGAACGTCTCCAGCTACATTGATTTCGCCTACTCGGCAGCCACCGAATGGGAGTTTCTGAGCCATATCGCGAACGAGGCCGATTGTTCCCTGCTGGTCGATATCAACAACATCTATGTCAGCAGCGTGAACCACGGCTTTGACCCCCTCGCCTATTTGCGTGGCCTGCCGGCGCAGCGTATTCAGCAGTTCCATCTGGCTGGCCATTCCAACGAGGGCACCCACATTGTTGACACCCACGACCACCCGGTGGCCGAGCCCGTGTGGGAACTCTACGCGCAGGCGTGCCAGATGTTTGGCCCAGTGACCACCATGATCGAGCGGGACGACCACATCCCGCCTTTGCGGGAGTTGATTGAAGAGCTGGACCGTGCCCGTGGCATTGCCGCCGCCCTGGAGAACGAACAGCCCCGCAGCGCGTACCATGCCTCGGCGTTGCGCTGGGCTGCGCCCCTCGCAGCACAAGACCCGGGCTTGCAGGCAATGCGGCAGCGCATGGCCACCTACGTCTTGGGCCCCGCTAACGGCACCGAAGCCATGGCGCCTATGGTGCGCCAAGCGCCGGGTGTGGATGTGCCTCTGCGCCTTTCCATCTACCACCACGCCTACCGCGCCCGGCTGGCCGAAGTGCTGGCGGACACCTTTGAGAAAACCGTGCTCTATATGGGCTCGGACAGTTTCACGCAGCATGCCCGTACGTTTGCGGAGCAAAACCCGCCGCTCACCCGAAGCCTGGGTCGGTACGGCGCGAGCTTTCCGGCCTACCTGGCGGCGCTTTATCCCCACAACCCGGAGTTGCGCGAGCTGGCCTACCTGGACTGGGACTTGCGCAGCTGTTTTGACGGTGCCGATGCGCCCGCCCTGGATGCGGCGGCCGCGGCGGCCGACGCACAGCAATCGTGGTTGCTCCATACGCCCGCAATACACCCCAGTCTGGTGCTGCGCGAAATTACCAGCAACGTGGTGCAGCTCTGGAAGTCCATCGACGAAGACCAGGAGGTTCCCGCACCGGTCTATCGCGATACCCCCATGGCTTTGGCAGTCTGGCGCAAAGGGCTGCAGCCACACTTCAAAACGGTAGAGGGCATGCAGGCCGTCTGGCTGCGCCGGCTGATGGCAGGTGCGTCCCTGTCGCAAGCCTGTGGTGAATTTGAGGGCACAGAGCACATGCCTGAGATCGCCGTATTCGGCCAGTGGCTGGCTGAATGGCTGGAAGACGAACTGCTGAGCCCACCACCGCTGCTGCAGCCATTGGCACACGCTGCAGCAGCAGAAGCCGTCAGTTAATCAGCGGCCGGTAGTAATTGGCCGGTGGCGGAGCAACGTCTTCGACCGGCGGCCGGGACTCCACAGGCGGAGGCGGCTGCACCGCAGGCCGGAATTCGCGTGCCGGTGGCGAGCTGACCAGCGGCCGCAACTCGACCGCTGGCCGGGGTGGTACGGGTGCCGCCAGGCGAGGCTCAATGTCCAGCGCGGCCACCGGTGCGCCAAGCGCGGAGCTGCGCTTGAGCACCGGACTGCGTGGTTCTGGCGGGAGGGGCACCGAAGCCGTGTTGCAGTTGGCGTTGTCGGTACGGCAGACCGACTCGCGCAGGCTTTCTGAAAATATGTCGTTGGCATCGGCTTTGGACACCACGCTGTGAATCCAGCCGTTGTCGCTGACGCCATCGACCAGCAACCTGCCGGAAGTCCTGGCCAGCCGGAATTCGGCAATGCGCAGATCAAACACGCCGTCTGCCAGATCCAGCAGCAGATTGAAATGCTCAAGCTGAGCGTCCAGCACATTGGGCAGTGTTTCGCGGCCAAACCCGAGCAGCCGGCGTTTGGACTGGTAGGCGAGACCCGCCTCGCTCACCGCTTCCATCAGTTGCTTGACCCGATCCGCGCCGGAAGAGGTACGCCCCCAGGAAGCAGATGTCACCTCCACCAGATTGGCGCGCGCAGCCTCCAGCCGGGCCTCTTGTGCGCCTACTTCCACCAGCGCCGCCTTGATGCGCGACTGCACATCAAAGCCGTTACCCAGGTTGAAGTTCAACTCCAGCGCTGCCCGCGTGGGCTCGGTTGTCAGGTCGCGGTTGTCTTTGGTACGGGACACCACTGCATCCAGCGTGGGAAAGCGGCCGGATTTTTCACGGTCCACGTTCGCCTTGGCGCGCTCTATGCGGCCGCGGGCCTCGCCCAGCTCGGCGCTGTTGGCCTCGGCAATCTGAATGGCCTGGGCCAGCGAACCCACCGCCCACTCCTTGGGCGTGGCCAGCGTCGGCAACCCGGCGGCATTGGGCACAAACTTGAAATAGGTTTCAAACTTGGCCAGCGCATCGATCAGCAGGGCATCAAATTCCTGCCGCTTGGCGGCTGCGCCCGACCGGCGCGATGCCGCAAGGCGCGCATCACCCTGACCGGCAGCACCCAGCTCGACCTTGCGCTGTTCGGCGCGGGTCAACTCATCAAGAACCAGCGTGGAGCGGGCGGCAATGCGCTTTTTCAGATCAAAGCGCTGCACCTGGAGGTAAGTCGTGATGCCATCAAGCACCACCTTCTGGCTGGCAACCCGCAAACCCTCTTCCAGCGCACTGGAGTTGGCAGTGGCAGCCCGCTCGCGGGCATTGATGCCACCGGCATCCAACAGGCTGACCCGCGCGCTGGCGGTCAGGGCTGTAAAGCGCTGCGAGGACGTGTTGCCGGGAGACGTAAAGGTGCTGGAGCGACCGGTCGCAGTGGCCAGTGAAAAACGTGGAAACCGGGCCCGTTTGGCGGCTTCGGTCTCAAACCCGCTGCTGGCCAGACTGGCCTGCGCGGCCAGAACCTCGGGATGGTCCTGGGCCATATTGAGTATGCCCAGCTTGACCTTGTCCGAGTACTCGACCGTACCCAGCGAACGGCCTGAGAGTGTGGTGGAGGGCGCCAGAACCGGCGCGCCATCGTCCTGCGCATGCGCGTTGAGGGCGGCCACGAACAGGGCAACCGCAAGATGCAGCGGAGAGGGTCTGAACACGTTCAAGGCTCCTGGAATGCTTCACGCTGGGCCTTCAGCACCGGCCTGAGAATGTACCAAATGAAGGGGTCACGCCCGACCAGCAGATCGACCTCAACCTCCATACCCGCCGTGATGGCCCGCTCGGGAATGCCCACGTACTCCTTGTCGGTACTGATCAGCAGCCGGTAGTAGGAGCGCACAGTGGGGTTGGTCGGGTCGCTGTCGGCATCGGCACCGACAAGGTTGACTTTCCCATTCACCGCGCCATAGCGCAGGAAATCGTAGGCGCTCACTTTGACGCGTGCTGTCTGTCCGGTGTTGACATAACCACGGTCACTGGGATTGAGCTTGGCTTCGATGATGATCTGCTTCTGGTCAGGCACCACTTCCATGATCTGCTCACCCGGCTTCACCACCCAGCCCGGGCTGGGGTTGCGCAGCCCCTTGATGATGCCGTCGGCCGACGCGCGCACGACCGTGCGCGAACGCTGGATTTTGGCACGTGAAAGGTCTTCGCTCAGACTCGCAATCTGCCGCTCGGCAGTGGCCAGTTCGTCAGAGGCTCGCCGGCGGTAACGGCCCTGCGCCTCGACAATTTTGCCTTGCGCTTCCGTAATGGCGGAACCGGCAGAGACCAACGCCTGCCGGGCGGTAGCAAGGTCGCCCCGTACGGCCTCCATCTGGCGCTGCTTTTCCAGGACCTCGAGTTGCGGAATCAGTTTTTCGTCCAGCAGTTGCTGGGACAGATCGACTTCTTTTTTGTAGAGCGCCAGCCGCGACGTCAGCCCATTGACCCGCTCCTGCTGCTCGACCAGCTTGCTGCGGGCCTGCGCCAATTGCGACTCTGCGGTGTCCACCACGCCTTTTTGCTCCAGCGAGCGGGCTTCAAAAGCGCCCGATTCGGCCTGGAAGACCGATTCGTCAATGTCTTTGCCCAGCGCCGCGCGGGTAAAAGGTTTGCCCTGGCTTTCGGCCAGCAGGCGCGTACGCGTGGCCTGCAACGAGGCGTAGCGAACCGTCAGTTCTTCGAGGTTCAGGCTGTTACCGCCCAGATCAATTTCTACCAGCGGTTGGCCCGATTTGACTTTTTCACCTTCCTTAACAAGTACCGCACTGACAATACCACCCTCCAGGTGCTGCACCACCTTGACCTGGTCGGAGGGAATCACTCTGCCCGGCGCAATCACCACCGACTCCACCGGGAACCCCAGACCGAACGCGGCGAGAACAACCACCCCGCCCCACAAAAGCCATGAGGTGATGGATTTTTTTCTGGAATAGGGAAGCGCTTTGGTGGAGCTTGCAGGATTCTGCAAAACCAGCGGGAGGGTATTGGCGTTCTTGGAGTCCATGGCTTCAATTCAAAGGTAGTGCGCTGATGCTGGATCAGCTGTCCGCCGGCTCGGCAGGCGCAGAGGATTTCGGCGCGGCAGAAATTGCTGCGGTTGCCGCAGGCGCCGGCAACTTGACGCCGAACAGCTTGGGCACCATCACCGATGCGGAGCCACTCTCGACATTGCCCGCCCCGGTGACGTAATGCACCTGGCTGGCACTGGCCACAATACGCAGCGAGTGCGTCACCACAATGATGGTGCGGCTGCGGGCCGCAGCCATCAGCGCGGCAATCAGCGCCGTCTCCGCCTGGTAATCCAGGTCATTGCTGGGCTCATCCAGAATCACAACAGCCGGATCGCGCAGGAACAACTGGGCCAGCGCAAGCTTGCGGCGTTCACCCATGGACAGGCCCATGCCGCCCTCACCCAGCACCGTGCGGTATCCTGCTGGCAAGCGCGAAATAAAGTCGTGTGCACCGGACAGGCGGCAGGCTGCAACAATTCTTTCGTCGGTCTGGTCGGGGGCGGCGCGGCGGAGGATTTCAATCAGCTCTCCGCCAAAAAGATATACCTCTTGCGACAGGATACTGATCCACTGAACCAGCTCTTCCCGGGCAAACTGCGACAGGTCATATTCATCAACCGAGATTTTTCCGTTGGTGGGGCTATACAGGCCCGCAACCAGTTTGACCAGCGTAGATTTGCCGGCGCCGTTTTTACCGACAATCACATGCAGACCACCGGGCCCGATTTCGAGATTGACGTTCTCCAGCACGGAGGCGGAGTTTTCGTTGAACTGAAAGCTGACTTCCTGCAGCCGGATTGCCCCGCGCGGCTTGGGCAACACAATGCCACCCGGGCGGCGATCCGTTGGTTCATTGAAGACGTTTTCAAGCCGCTTTGCGGCCTCGGTGGCGGTTGCAAGAGATCGCCAGTTGGAAGCCAGCCCCGCGACGGGAGACAGGGCTTTGGACGACAACATGCTGGCGGCAATCAGACCGCCGACAGTCATCCATTGCTGCATGACTGCCAGAGCCCCGACCGACACCACCACAACGGAGAAAACCGACAGCATCACAGTGGTCAGCTCCCGGGCGCGCTCTATCTCGCCGTTTTTTCGGAAACTCTCGCTGAGCCAGGCGTTGTAGTTCTGTTGCCACATCGCTACGACAGGCTGGTTGTGCCCCAGACTTTTCAGGGTTTCACGGGCCCGGCAAATCTCTGACGTCACCTGGTCCAGGCTACGTCCGCGGAGCACTTCTTCGACACGCCCGGCGCGTACTTCATCAGCCCACCACCAGGCAAAAAACGCAAGTACTCCCAAAAACAGCAAAAGCACTGGCAACAGCGGCCATGCCACCATGCCAATAATGACGAGTGCAAAAAGAGCCACGGGCATGTCAAAGATGGAGGTCATCAGCCCACCGGTCACTGTTGCACGCACTGCGCCCACGTCGCGGAACAACAAAAACCATGCTGTGGCAGGCCGGGACTCCAGCATGCGCAAAGGCCGCTGCAGCATGGACTGCAACAAGGCGTTCGACACCCCATGGTCAACAATTGCGCCGGCATCGCGCAGCGACCGGGACCGCTTATTGCGCAGCCACAACTCAATCAGCAAAAACACAAAAATACCGGCCAGCAGGGCGACCAGTGTGGAGTAGCCACTGCGACCAATCACGCGGTCGTACACCTGTAGCGTGAAAATTGACGGCAACAACCCGAACAGACTGATGGGCAGCGACCACCAAGCCGCCTGCTTCACCAAGGGGTAGGCACTGGTAAATGCGTCGTGCAGCGCGCCACCGTAGGGAGTGACCGCAGAGTCGGTAGCCGTCTTGTTCACTAACTGACGGGGCAACAGGAATTTGAGCATGGTTGTTACAGGAAGATAGTCGAGCGCCAAAGTTGGCGTTTCACGGGCCTGTTGGGTGGGTTACTGCCGAGGCCTACGACTAAAGAGTGACATACAAAACAACGATTGCGAGTGTACGCCGACTGTACCGTGCTGGGCCTGGAATAGGCACCGGTTTTTCCCTCCTATTGTTCCATCTCGTGCGCGATGGCCGGCAGTAGGAACAGCAAGGGAGGTAGACCCGACCCGGTACAACGGGTGGCTCACACTCCATGAAAAAAGCCGCCGTACTGCCCTGAGGCAGCCGTGCGGCTTTTAGAACTGTGCAGCAATGGGCTGCTGCGAATTCTTGAGGGCAGGGAGTTGCAACCCCCTTAACGCCCCGTAACTAGCAAATCAAATCAGCGGTCCAGCAAACCACCCAGTGCACCAGTGACAGGGTTGGCTTCTGCGCCGCCCAGGCTGGTCACGGGGATAGGCAGGCCACCGCCCAAACCACCACCCAGCGACCCAAGCAGATCGCCCGGGATCAGGTCCGTTGGTACCGGCAGGCCACCGCCAGCTCCGCCCAGAGAACCGACCAGCTCAAGAACGGGTTCGAGCAAGCCGCCCGCGCCGCCTGTGAGCAGATCGGTAGGTACAGGCAGGCCACCAGCGCCGGCGCCCAGCAAGTCGGTAGGAACCGGCAAGCCCCCACCGCCCAGCGAGCCGAGCAGGGAAGTCAGCGGGCCGAGAGCGCCGCCGGCATCACCACCCAGCAAGCCGCCGAGACCACCCAAACCACCCGCGTCAAGCGCGCTTGCGCCCGTGGTTGCGCCGCCGCCGATGACGCCGCCACCCAGCAGTGCAAGAACCGGCGCAAGGAGGCCGCCACCGTCAAGCGAACCGGTACCGCCGAGCAGACCGCCAAGCAGGTTGCCGCCCACCTGTGCGCCGCCTTCGCCACCACCTGCGCCAACGCCGCCGGAGACAGAGCCCAGACCGCCATTGAGGAAGTTGCTCAAACCGTTTGTCAGCTGATCAACCTGCAGATTCGCGGGTCCGATCAGCGATTCCGTAGCGCCTTCGCCCAGGATTCCGTCGACGATGGGTTGCAGAACATCGTTGCCTACGGAGGTGACGCTGAAGCCCAAGTTGTCCACCGGGTCGAGCTGATTGGGGGCGTCGAATCCAGGGTCAATACCGAGGGACTCGGTGATGTCGTTACCAGTGTCCGTAACGGTTTTGACCAGATCGTCCAGAGGTTGCAGCGAACCACCGATGCCAGCGCCTGCAGCGCCCAGTGCACTGCCGTCCAATGCATCGGTCAAGTTGTCGACCAACTGCGCCGTAGGATCCAGGAGACCAGGCTTTTGCGCACCTGGACCGGTACCCGTACCGGTGCCGGAGCCAGTGTCCGTACCGGTATTGGTACCCGTATCGGTTCCCGTGTCTGTACCGGTGTTGGTTCCAGTATTGGTGCTGGTGTTAGTGCCCGTATCGGTACTGGTATTGGTTCCGGTATTGGTGCTCGTGCTCGTGCCAGTACTGGTACTCGTGCTCGTATTCGTACCAGTGTTGGTGCCCGTGGTAGTACCGGTGCTGGTGCCGGTATCCGTACCCGTGTTCGTGCCCGTGTTGGTATTGGTGCTTGTGCCCGTGCCTGTACCGGTCGCTGTTGCGGTGCTGGTATCTGTGCCGGTTCCAGTGCTGGTGCCCGATCCCGTACCGGTTCCGGTGTTGGTGCCGCCCGAGCCGCCGTCGTCGTCATCGTTCAGCGCAGCGGCCAAACCGGCCAGACCCAGAAGTGCCAGAGGCAACCATCCCAGACCTTCGGTACCTGCAGCGCCCTTTTTCTTCACAGCAACCGATGCGGCATCGGTGGCGTCGGGTGCGGCCACGAACAGGTCGCCCGTGGCCATATCGACCGTCACTTGCTCAACACCGGGGGACAGCGTCTTGACACCAATAACCGCATCCGATCCACCGGAGAAAACGCCGTTCAACGGGGTTTTGCTGCCGCCAGGGCCGGGGAAAGTTACGTTGGCCGAGCCGCCTTGCGGAACAATAACGCGGTCACCAGCCAACAGCGAAGTATTTCCTTCGGCCGCAAACCTTGCGCTTCCGCGCACAACTTCCACGCCGGGAGTAGCACCAGACAGAACGCCTAAGCCTCCCGCCTGAGAAGCTGCTACGGGAGCGGCAGACGCGGCAGCAGGGCTTGCCTGGGCGAGGGTCGTGATGTCTTCACCAGCGGTCAACGGGCCTTTCAGGCTCGTTTCTTGAGTTGCGATCATAAAAAATCCTTTGGAAAGCAGGATATGGGGCACTAAAACAATGCCTTGATTATAGTTATCGGGCAGGGAGTGGAGAAACTTTAATGCTTTTGTTTATGGCAATTCTCATCAAATTGTGTGACT
Organism: Pseudomonadota bacterium; assembly: GCA_040387875.1. GTDB lineage: Bacteria > Pseudomonadota > Gammaproteobacteria > Burkholderiales > Burkholderiaceae_C > PCRC01. The sequence continues at coordinate 62,005 of JAZKCX010000039.1, forward strand.
TAATTCATGAAATCGATTGCAAAGTATCTACCCGCTTGTCCCAGAGAGGGATTTAGTCACCGATTAGGGTAAAGTTTAAGTGGGGCAGATGGTTGGAGTAATACTAATGTTTGGAGAGCCAAAACCGGCACCCCAAAAGCCCGCCATGGCAGTGTTTCTAAAGGGTGAAACTCGATGCTGCAACAGGCTTGGATGGCCAAAGCAGGAGTTCAGCGTCGACCTATTAAAAGCATTACTTCAAAAGCACAAAACAAAATGCAAAATGGCTGCCTACGAGGCAGCCATTTTGGCGAGAAGACAAAGCGCACCAAACCTATGTGAAATTTGCGTGCGCCAAGCCTCGATTTACAACATCGACAATATGGGCGCCAGCGGAGATGGGTTGCTGGCCGCATCGGTGGAGCTGGAGATTGGCGGTATGGCCCCTGGCGTGCTGCCGTTGCCGGACACGTTCTCCACAAACTCGGAGCCTGAACCCACAACCACGCCAGGTGTGTTTTCTCCGGTCGCGGTATTTCCAAGGGCACCCACCGGCGCCAAAACGCTACCAGCACCGCCCAAACTACCGAACATGCCGGTCAGCGGCCCCAGCAAACCACCCACTCCTGCAGTCTCGCCCACACCCAGCAGACCCGAAGAGCCCAGCGCGTTGGTCAGCCCATCCGTCACGAAATCGACCTGCAGGTCTGCGGGACTGATCAGGGTTGCCGTTACGCCATTGCCCAGGATGGAATCCACCAGCGGAGTGACCGGAACAGACACCACGCCGCCGGTGACATCCGCGGCAAGTGCATCCACTGAATCCAGAGAGTTGGGGTCATCGGCAAAAAACTCTTCGCCAACGACAGGCGCCAACAGGCCGTTGCCAGCATCGGTAACCGATGCAACCAAGTCATCTACCGGTTGCAAAGATGTACCCAAACCACTTGCCAACCCGCCGAGCTCCGCTTTTGCGGCGCCGTCGGCCGGCGCTTCTGCAGCGCCGCTGGGCCCTTCAAGGGCATCGGTCAGATTGTCAACCAGCGTCGCGGTTGGATCGAGGAACCCCATGCCCTCTGCACCCGTCCCCGTATCGGTGCCAGTTCCGGTCCCGGTATCGGTGCCAGTCCCGGTGCCCGTGCCAGTGTCCGTACCAATTCCGGTTCCGGTATCCGTGCCAATACCTGTGCCCGTACCCGTATCGGTGCCAACACCGGTACCCGTGCCAGTGCCGGTGTCGGTATTGTCCCCACCGCCTCCACCACTACCAGCGAGACCGGCCAGTCCAAGCAAGCCCAAAGGCAGCAGCCAACCCAGCCCGCCGTCGGCCACAGCAGCCTTTTTCCTGACCAGCAAGGACGACTCGATCTGGGTGAAATCCGGGGGAGCAACAATAAAGTCACCAGCAGCCAGGTCAACCACCACCTGGTCAACACCCGGGGCAATGGTCTTGACGCCGATCACCGCCTCAGAACCACCAGAAAAGACCCCCACCAAAGGATTGGGATTGCTGGCAGAAGCGGGAAAAGCCACATTGGCCGACCCACCTTCGGGCACGATGACCCGGTCACCCAACTGCAGCGCAGCGGACCCTTCGGCAGGCAAGCGGGTTCCTCCGCGGACGATTTCCACGCCCTTAGAGGCATCGGACAGCACGCCCAGCATGGGCACCGCCTGGGGGGTTGCCGCAGCCGTAGCAGCAGGGGCAACCGCAGCCTGCGCCACCAAGGCATCCAGGCCTGGTGAGCTTAGAACTTCGGCACTCGTATTAGGGGTAGATTCCATGGGAAACCTCTTAATTGCTCAGAATAACGTCGTACAAGTATACGTAAGGCACGAATCAAGGCGTACCAGGTCGTACAACCGACTCGCAATTATGTGATTTATTTGCTGTTCCGGGAATTAATTGCCGGAGCGAAAAATAATACGCTCGCGAAATGTGCTTCAAATTCAATCAAAAACCTATACAAAACCCGCAATTGAAGCCCTAGCGTTGCCCGGTGAAACGCTCACGCAGCGCGGAAAGTTCGCCCACAACGCCCCGGCGGAATACCAGCACACACAACACAAAAATGGCACCCATGATGACAGTGACCCAAGAGCCCACCTTGTCTGCGAGCTGATTCTGCAACGCAACAATCACCGTGGCGCCCACCGCAGGCCCGAGTACGGTACCCAGCCCACCGAGCAGCGTCATCAGCACCACCTCGCCCGAGGTATGCCAGTGCGCATCGGTTAAAGAAGCCAGCTGAAACACCAGCGCCTTGATAGAGCCCGCCATCCCGGCAAGCGCCGCCGAAATGACAAATGCCAGCAACTTGTAGCGATCTACGTCGTAACCCAGCGATATTGCGCGTGGCTCGTTTTCACGAATCGCCTTCAAAATCTGGCCGAAGGGCGAGTGGATAGTCCGGTAGATCAGCGCAAAACCCAACATAAACAGACCAAATACAAAGAAATACATGCTGATGTTGTCGGAAAGGTCAATCAGTCCGAAAAGGCGGCCACGTGGCACCCCCTGCAGGCCATCCTCACCCCCAGTTTGCGGCAGCTGCAGCACCAAAAAGTAAACCAGCTGGGCCAGCGCCAGCGTGATCATGGCAAAGTAAATACCCGCCCTGCGGATAGCCAGCAGGCCAAAAACCAAACCCAGAAAACCTGCTACCACCGTCCCCGCCAGCACACCCAACTCAGGCGTCCAGCCTTGTTCTTTGCAAAGCCAGGCACACACATAGGCCGCCCCGCCAAAAAAAGCGGCATGTCCAAAAGACAAAAGACCGGCAAAACCCAGCAGCAGATTGAATGCGCAGGCAAACAGCGCAAAACACAACACTTTCATGAGAAAGGTTGGGTAGAACAAAAAAGGCGCAATGCTGCCCAGCACCAGCATGCCAGCGAACATCCAAATAGCGCGGCGCGATGCAGCAGAAGTCGACAAGGGTTTCGTCATGAACTCTCTTTCAGGCCTGCTTGCCGAACAGGCCCGCCGGACGCAGCAACAACACGATGACCATGATGACAAAAATCACCACGGCCGAGGCTTCCGGGTAAACCACTTTGGTCAGCCCCTCCACCACCCCCAGCCCCAAGCCGGTAACGATGGAGCCGAGAATGGACCCCATGCCGCCAATCACCACCACCGCAAACACCACAATAATGAGGTTGGAACCCATCAGCGGGTTGACCTGCACGATGGGCGCTGCAAGTACGCCGGCAAAAGCGGCCAGCGCCACGCCCACACCATAGGTTGCGGTTATCAGCAGCGGCACATTGATACCCAGCGCCTGCACCAACTGCGGCCGCTCGGTGGCGGCACGCAAGGTGGCTCCCAGCCGGGTTTTTTCGATCAGATACCAGGTTGTCAGGCAGACCGCGACCGACGCCACAACCACCCAGCCCCGGTAAATGGGCATGTACATGAAGCCCAGGTCCATGCCGCCCTGCAGGGCTTCCGGCACCTCGTAGGAATCCCCTGAAATGCCGTAAAAATTGCGAAACAGACCTTCTGCGATGAGCGCCAGACCAAAAGTCAGCAGCAAACCATACAAATGGTCGAGCTGGTAAAGATGCCGCAGCAGCAGCCGCTCAATGGCCACGCCCAGCGCCCCCACAATTAACGGCGACAACACCAGCGCAAACCAGTAGTTGATGCCGAATTTGGTCAAACCGATCCACGCGACAAACGCGCCGATCATGTACAGCGCACCGTGCGAGAAATTGATGATGTTGAGCAAGCCAAAAATAATGGCCAGCCCCAAACTCAGGGTCGCGTAGAACGACCCGTTGATCAGCCCCAGCAACAACTGTCCAAACAGTGCCTGGGACGATATACCGAAAATTTCCATCACCACTCCTGAGCGCAAGGCGCCTCTGCGGTGATGCCGGCCACCCGGCCCGCACCACCTTCCCGCGAAACTACCGCGCTTACTTCTTTACCAAGGGGCAGCGCGAGGCCGACAGCGGCTGGAAGGCTTCTGCCGCAGGAATCGTCGCCCGTACGTGGTAGTAGTCCCATGGCGTTTTGGATTCGGCTGGCTTCTTGACCTGCAGCAAATACATGTCGTGCACCATGCGACCGTCGTCACGGATCGAACCGTTCTTGGCAAAAAAATCATTGACGGGCGTTTTCTTCATCTGCGCCATCACCTTTTGCGTGTCGTCGGTGTTCACCGCCTTGACCGCCTTGAGGTAATGCATGACCGACGAATACTGGCCGGCCTGCACCATGGTGGGCATGCGCTTGTGTTTGTCAAAGAAGCGCTTGGACCAGGCGCGGGTGTCGTCGTTCAGATCCCAGTAGAAGCCTTCGGTCAGGTACATGTTCTGGGTGGTCTTCAGGCCGAGCGAGTGCACGTCGGTAATGAACATCAGCAACCCTGCCAGCGACTGCTTGGTTGTAATGCCGAACTCGGCCGCCTGCTTGATCGAGTTGATGGTGTCGCCACCTGCGTTGGCCAAGCCAATGATCTGCGCACCCGACGACTGCGCCTTCAACAGGAAGGACGAAAAGTCGGAGCCGGGGAAGGGATGTCGCACAGATCCCAATACCTCGCCGCCATTGGCCTTGACCACGTCGCCCGCGTCTTTTTCCAGCGAATGGCCAAAAGCGTAGTCGGCCGTCAGGAAGAACCACTTCTTGCCACCCTGCTTGACCACGGCCTTGGCAGTGCCGTTGGCAACTGCGTAGGTGTCATAGGTCCAGTGCACCGTCACGTCATTGCAGTCTTCATTGGTAATACGGGTGGACGCTGCACCAGAAACCAACGCAATGCGGTTCTTCTCCTTGGCAATCTTCATCACGGCCAGCGCAGTGGATGTGGTCACCAGCTCGGTCACCGCATCGACCTTGTCGCGCTCCAGCCATTCACGCGCCTTGTTGGCGGAAATATCACCCTTGTTCTGGTGGTCTGCAGAGACCATTTCGATTTTGAAGGTGGGTTTTTCCTTGGCGTTGAAATCGTCAATCGCCATTTGCGTGGCAATGACAGTGCCTTGGCCGGCCACATCGGAATACAGGCCAGACAGGTCGGTGAGCACGCCGATCTTGACGGTGCCGTCGGACACCTGCGCGTTGGCTGCGCCAATGGCGGTGAGTGCCAGGGCTAGGGCTTTGAGGACGGGTTTGAATTTCATGCGAGTCTCCTTGGTGAAAAAGCGGGTGGGTAAAAATCAGACGCCGAGCAGCTCATGCAGCATGTCGGTGCTGGTGGGCAGCTCTTCTTTGGTCACGGTGGCCACAATGCGGCCGTGCTCCAGCACGATATGGCGGTCCGCCAGCGGTGCCGCAAAGCGGAAGTTCTGTTCAACCAGAATGATGGTGTAGCCGCGCTGCTTGAGCAGGCGGATCACTTCGCCGAGTTTCTTGACAATCACCGGCGCCAGGCCTTCGGTGATTTCGTCCAGCAGCAGCAGCTTGGCGCCGGTGCGCAGAATGCGGGCCATTGCCAGCATCTGTTGCTCGCCACCCGACAGCCGCATACCCGGGCTGTTGCGGCGCTCCTGCAGGTTGGGGAACATGCTGTAAATCTCGGCAATCGTCATGCCGCCTTCGGCCACCTGCGGCGGCAGCATCAGGTTTTCTTCGGCCGTCAGGCCCGAAAAAATGCCGCGTTCTTCGGGGCAGTAGCCAATGCCCAACCGGGCCACGCGGTGCGGCGGCATGGCCAGCAGATCGTGCCCGTTGAAAGTGATGGTGCCGGTGCGGCGCCCCACCAAGCCCAGGATGGACTTGAGCGTGGTCGTACGGCCGCTGCCGTTACGGCCCAGCAGCGTGACCAGCTCGCCCTGGCGAATGTCCAGGTCAATGCCATGCAGGATGTGCGACTCGCCGTAAAAGGCCTGCAGTCCGGCAATACGTAACAACGGTACCGCGCTCATGCCTCCACCCCCACATAGGCTTCCAGCACGCGCGGGTCTTTCGACACCACGCTGTAGGGCCCCTCGGCCAGAATGCTGCCGCGCTGCAGCACAGTGATCACGTCGCTCAGCGTCTCGACCACCGACAGGTTGTGTTCCACCATCAAAATCGTGCGACCAGCCGAGACCTTGCGAATGAGCTCCACCACCCGGCCCACGTCTTCGTGGCCCATGCCCTGGGTGGGTTCGTCCAGCAGCATCAGCTCCGGCTCCAGCGCCAGCGTGGTGGCAATTTCCAGTGCGCGTTTGCGGCCGTAAGGCAGCTCGATGGTGGTGGCGTCGATGTAGTCCCCCAGATCCACCGATTCCAGCAGCTCCACCGCGCGGTCGCGCAGCACGTCCAGTCTGGACTGCGGGCTCCAGAAATGAAACGAGTTGCCCATCTTGCGCTGCAGCGCCACCCGCACGTTTTCCAGCACGGTGAGGTGCGGGAAAGTGGCCGAAATCTGGAACGACCGCACCACGCCGCGCCGCGCAATCTGCGCTGGCGCTTCTTTGGTGATATCGATGCCATTGAATAGGATCGTCCCGGCGGTGGGCTGCAGAAACTTGGTCAGCAGGTTGAATACCGTGGTCTTGCCGGCGCCGTTGGGGCCAATCAACGCGTGGATATTGCCGCGGCGCACGTTCAGGTCAACGCCCTGTACTGCGGCGAAACCCTTGAACTCTTTGGTCAATCCCGCTGTCTGCAGGATGAAATCATCAGCCATCCGTAAACCTTTTCAATCTATGGCCGAGGCCGACTGCATCTGCTGACGCAGTACAAATTTCTGGATTTTTCCGGTGGCTGTTTTTGGCAACACCGTGAACACCACTTCTCTGGGCACCTTGAACCGCGCCATATGGCTGCGGCAGTGCGCAATGATTTCTTCTGCCGTGGTGCTAACGCCCTCGCGCAACTCCACAAAGGCACAGGGGACTTCGCCCCATTTCGCGTCGGGCTTGGCCACCACCGCCGCCACCAGCACCGCAGGGTGGCGGTACAGCACGTCTTCCACTTCCACGCTAGAGATGTTTTCGCCGCCCGAGATGATGATGTCCTTGCTGCGGTCCTTTATCTTGACGTAGCCATCCGGGTGCATCACGGCCAGGTCACCGGTATGAAACCAGCCGCCTGCAAAAGCCTCGGCTGTAGCAGTCGGATTCTTCAGGTAGCCCTTCATCACGATATTGCCGCGGAAAAATATCTCGCCCATGGTCTCGCCGTCGGCAGGCACCGGCAACATCGTCTCGGGGTCCAGCACCGTGATGGCTTCCTGCAGCGGGTAGGCCACGCCCTGGCGCGCATTCAGCCGGGCCCGCTCCTCAATGGGCAAGCCGCCCCACTCTTGCTGCTGCGCGCACACCGCTGCCGGGCCATAGACCTCGGTCAGACCGTAGACATGGGTAATGTCGATGCCCATGCGCTCGCAGCCTTCGATGATGGCTGCCGGCGGCGCCGCACCGGCAATCAGCCCCTGTACGCGGTGGGCTATGCCGTCGCGCAGTTTGGCCGGGGCATTGATCAGCATGCCGTAGACGATGGGCGCGCCGCACATGTGGGTGACATGGTGGTCGCGGATCAGCGGAAAAATCAGCTCGGCATCGACCCGACGCAGACACACACTGGTGCCCGCCTGCAGGGCCATGGTCCAGGGGAAACACCAGCCGTTGCAATGGAACATCGGCAGCGTCCACAGGTACGTCGCATGGCGCGGCATTTCCCAGGTCACCACGTTGGACACCGCATTGAGGTAGGCGCCGCGGTGGTGCGTGACCACGCCCTTGGGGTTGCCGGTGGTACCCGAGGTGTAGTTCAGCGCAATCGCGTTCCACTCGTCCGACGGCAGCGCCCACACAAAGGCGGGGTCGCCCTGGGCAATGAAGGCCTCGTATTCGATTTCGCCCAGCGCCTTGCCACCGAGGTACTGCGCGTCATCGACATCCACCACCAGCGGGCGGGCATTTTGCATCAGCGCCAGCGCACCTTCTATGGTGGCGGAGAACTCTCGGTCGGTCAGCAGCACCTTGGCGCCGCCGTGGTCGAGCATGAAAGCGATAGCCTGCGCATCGAGCCGGGTGTTCAAGGTGTTGAGTACCGCACCGGTCATGGGCACACCGAAATGGGCCTCAAACATTGCGGGGGTATTGGGCAGCATGGCCGCCACCGTATCGCCCACGCCCACACCGCGTTGTGCCAGCGCGCTGGCCAACTGGCGGCAACGGCGGTAGGTCTGCGCCCAGCTGTGCCGCACACTGCCATGCACCACAGCATCGCGCTGTGGGTACACATAGGCTGCACGCTCCAGAAAGCTCAGGGGCGACAAAGCCACATGGTTGGCACTGTTGCGGTCCAGCCCTACGTCGTAGGCGTTGGCATTCATCGGGGGCGGTGTTCTTCCATCGGGGCCGTCGCAACTCGGGCGGTTGGCAGTATTGTTGGCAAACGCACAGAGCGAAAGCTCTGTTGCGATGCAGCGCAGTGTATAGAAACTCTGCTGCGAATTCATTGGTGCAAGCACTATGCAAGGCTGTCGCACAGATTCCAGACGCAGCATCGGGAAAGGTATCGGCCGGCACACTTTCTACAATGCCCCAAGCCGATGAACGACACTGCGCCTCTCCACCATTCCGACGCTGTTTTGCAGGTGCAGGGCCTGTGTTTTGCCTATCCGCAGCAACCCCTTTTTTCTGGATGGGATTGCACGATAGGCCCCGGGCTGACTTCATTGCGCGGCGAAGAAGGCAGCGGCAAGACCACGCTGCTGCGATTGCTGGCGGGCGACTTGCCCGCCGATGCGGGGCTGCTGCAGGTCTGCGGTGTGCGGCTTGACACACAGCCCGATGCCTATCGCAAGCAGGTGTTCTGGGCCAACCCCCGCAGCGGGGCGCTGGACCAGATCACCGCAGCTGCCTATTTTGCGTCGCTGCGCGTGCGCTACCCCGCGCTGGACGCAGATTTGCTCGAAGAACTGGTGAACATACTGGGACTCAGCCCGCACCGCGACAAACCCCTGTACATGCTGTCCACCGGCTCCAAACGCAAGGTCTGGCTGGCGGCGGCTTTTGCATCAGGAGCGGCAGTCACGCTGCTGGACGATCCAACGGCCGCGCTCGACTCCGCCTCGGTGGGCTGTGTCATGGAATTGCTGGAAGACGCCTCGGCGCACACGTCGCGGGCCTGGGTAGTAGCCCAGCATGAACCGCCGGACGGACTGGCACTGGCAGCGACCATCACACTGGATGAT
>JAZKCX010000040.1:0-2693 GCA_040387875.1 Pseudomonadota bacterium
ACCTTGTCGCCGGCAATCACCCGGATATGGTTTTTGCGCAGCTTGCCGCCGCTGTAGGCGATGAGTTCGTGGCCGTTTTCCAGCACCACGCGAAAACGTGAATCGGGCAGCACCTCGATCACCTGCCCCTGCATCTCAATCAGTTCTTCCTTGGCCATCCGCCATCTCCATTGGGCCTGTTCCGTAACAAGCGGTTGAACCCCAACGCGTGCCAGAAGACCGCGAATGGGTGCGATACAGCGATTTTACGGGTTTGGCGGGCGCCGGGGCGGTCTTTCAGGCAGCCTGGGCCAGGCCCTGCGGCAGGCCGAGCCGGTCGGGCGACAGGTAGCGCTGGCGGTAGTGCTCAAAAGGCAGGCTGTCGCCGGCTTCAATCGCCTGCTGCCGGGCGATGGATTCGGTGGTCCAGGCCACAAACTGCGCCTGTACTTTTTCCGCCAGCGGCTGGGACAGCAGCACCTGCCGCGTCGCTTCCGAGCACGCCTGCGCAAACTGGATGAAAGAGCTGTCGTGCTGGCTCACCATGGCCTGCAATACCCGGGCCGACGGCAGACGCTCTGGCTGCTGCAAGGCCACCAGCGCGGCCTGCACTGCGGCGCTGTAGTCACTGCCGCCATGCACTGCATCCAGCGCCGCCGCAATCGGCAGGCATTCGCCCACCACCTGCGCGCCCCACGCCACCAGACCTATTTCCAGCCCACCGCGCTCCAGCAGCAGGCCGGGCTCGCGGCCGCGGGCGGCGGTGCGGTGCTGGTTGCGGCCCAGCGCGGCGATTTCTTGCGGTGTGTCGGGCGGGCTGTCGGACAGCAGGCAGTGCAGCAGAAAAACATCGAGAAAACGCAAGGTGGGTGCCGCAATGCCGACCGGCTCGAAGGGGTCGAGGTCCATCAGCCGAACCTCGATGTATTCCACACCGCGCTCGCGCAGCGCATGCAGCGGCCGCTCGCCGGGGTAGATCACCCGCTTGGGCCGGATGGTGCCGTAGAACTCGTTTTCTATCTGCAGCAGGCTGGTGGCAAGCTGGCGGTAAGTGCCGTCGGCACCACGCACGCCAATCGCCTCGTAGGCCGGGTAGGGGCGCGTCAATGCATCCTGCAGCGAGCCGCCGTAGCCGTCCAGGCTGTTGTAGCTCACCGCCAGCGAGGCCTGCGCGTCGCTCTGGTAACCCAGCCGGCCCATGCGCAGCGAGGTGGCATGCGGCAGATGCAGCGAATGGTCGCCCAGGGGCTGCAACTGGTGCGGCTGGCCCGCCACAAAACTTTTACAGACGGCGGGCGAAGCGCCAAACAGGTACAGCAGCAAAAACGCGTGGCGGCGGAAATTCCGGATCAGGCCAAAGTAGCCGTCGTTGGTGATGCCTGGCAGTGACCAGTTGTAGTGGATGCCCGAGATGGTCTGCATGCGCCGGCCATAGCGGTGGCCCAGGCCGGTGCGGTAAACACTTTTGGCCAGCCCCACGTTGGAGCTGCCATAGCGGCCAATCGGAATCGCGTCGTCGGCCGGCAGCACACAGGGCATGCTGGACGCCCACATCGTCTCGCTGCCCAGGGCGCGGTAGCTGAACTGGTGGATCTGCGTCAGCTCGTCCAGACACTCCTGTACGCCGGCATGCACGCCGGTGATGAGTTCGAGCTGCGACTCGCTGAAGTCGGTAGTGATGTGGGGGTGCGTGAGTGCCGAACCCAGGGCCGCAGGGTGCGGTGTGACGGCAAGCAGGCCATCGGGACGGGCCCGCAGACTTTCTTTTTCGATGCCGCGGCGCAGGCCGCGCAAGCGCTCGGGGGTCAGCGCCGCCAGGCTCTCCTGCGAGGGTGCGCCAGAAAACGCTTGCAGACTGCTCATAACCGGAAGGCCTAGATACTCGATGGCCCGCACGGTACCACAGGCCGGCGCGGCCTGCAGCCACCACGGATATCAGCGTTGTGCGTAGCTGGCTGCGGGAGCGCGGTGAAAAACTTCGCGCGCCGGCTGGCCGTCGGGCAGGATGTAGACCACCGCCAGCGATTTGCCCAGCACCGGTCGCACCAGCCGTTCATAAAACGCCACCGGCACCACCACACAACCCAGCGAAATGCGGTTGTCTTCCGGCGTCGGGCTGGCCAGGCGCAGCAGGCGTTGCGCCTCGCTGCTGTCGGCACGCACGCGGTGAATGGCCAGTTTGGCGGCGTAGTCGAGCCAGACGATGTCTTCGCCGCCCAGGTTGCGGCCAGGCTCTGAAACATAGCGCCCCGCCGGCGTGGTGCGTTCGTGCGGCCGCAGGTCGGACGGCTCACGCAGGGCTACATCGGCGGCCGCATGGTCGCCCACGGCCAGGCCGGTGAGCACCGGCGTGCTTCCCAGCAACTGGCCGGAAGGATTAAAAATAAACATGCGTGCGTCGCGTTTGTCGACCACCACATAGGGGAGCTGGCGGTTGTCGGCATGGTCAAGTGCCCACTGCGCCACATAGTGGGCATCGGCCGACGCGCTCTGGCCGGCAAAGTCGGCACGGCGCGGTGTTGGTTCCTGCGCGCACACGGCGGTACCTGCCAGCAGGCCAGCTACAACCATTCCCAACAGGCAGGGGTGCACACCCATCGCGGTTTCCTGAAATGCCGCACGGCGGCATACAAAAAAGCGCCGGGGCAAACCCGGCAGCGGAGGGATAAATGCTAGCCGCTTGCAGGCGCTTGCAGTTGCAAAGCCTGGTTACA
>JAZKCX010000041.1:0-14014 GCA_040387875.1 Pseudomonadota bacterium
CCCATGCCGTAGATGAACTGCAGCGCGCCGCCCGTCCAGGCCGGAAAGCCGATGCCGAAGATCGAGCCAATGTTGCCGTCGTGCACCGTGGTCAGCACGCCTTCGCTCAGGCAGCGCGCTGTTTCCACCGCCTGGCGGTACAGCAGACGGTCTTTCAGTTCGTCGATGTCCCAGGCCACAGCGGGTTTCTCAAACAGGGGTTTGAGTTGCGGCCACAGCGTCTTCTTTTGCCCGGCCGGGTAATCGTAAAAACCGCCGCCACCCGCGCGGCCGGGGCGCTGGAGTTCTTTGACCATGCGCTCCACCAGCAGTTCGCCGGGCGTGGCTTGGTAGCCGGGCAGATCGGCACGGGTTTGGTCCAGCACATGCACGCTTAAAGACAACGCGGTTTCGTCGAGTACCGCCAGCGGGCCCACCGGCATGCCGGCCTGCAGCCCGGCGTTTTCGATTACCGGCGCCGGAATGCCTTCACCCAGCATAGCCGCGCCTTCCATCACAAAGGTGCCGAAGGTGCGGCTGGTATAGAAGCCGCGCGAATCGTTCACCACAATCGGAATCTTGCCCAGCGAATGCACATAGTCGAAAGCCCGCGCCACGGTTTCGTCGTCGGTCTGTTTGCCGCGGATGATCTCCACCAGCTTCATCTTGTCGACCGGGCTGAAGAAGTGGATGCCGATGAATTTTTCGGGTTTGGCGCTGGCACTGGCCAGCCCACTGATCGGCAATGTGGAGGTGTTGCTGGCAAAAAAGCCACCCGGTGCGAGCTGCGGCTCGGCTTCCTGCGTAACTTTGGCCTTGAGCTCGCGGTTCTCAAACACCGCTTCGATGATGAGGTCGCAGCCCTGCAGGTCGGCTGCCTTGTCGGTGGGCGTTATACGGTCCAGCAGGCTTTTCTGGTCGTGCGGATTGAGTTTGCCTTTCTCTACACGCGGCTGCGTGAGCTTGACGCTGTAGGCCTTGCCGGCTTCTGCCTTGTCGGCGCTCACGTCTTTCAGCACGGTGGTGATACCGCGCGCCGCCTGCGAATAGGCAATGCCGGCGCCCATCATGCCGGCACCCAAAACGCCGACCTTGGCGGGCTTGAATTTGGGCACGCCAGCGGGCCGCGACTGGCCGCTTTTGATCGCGCTCATGTTGAAGAAGAAGGTGTTGATCATGGCCCGCGCATTGCTGCCGGTCATCAACTTGGCCAGATAGCGGCTTTCGATGCGCAGCGCGGTGTCCATATCCACCATCGCGCCCTCAGCCATGCAGGCCATGATGGCTTCGGGCGCGGGGTAGAGTCCGCGCGTCTGCTTCTTCAGCATGGCCGGCGCGACGGTCAGCATGCCGGCCACCTTGGGATTGGCGGGTGTGCCGCCGGGGATCTTGTAGTCTTTGGCGTCCCAGGGGTGCTGTGACGCGGGGTGCGCGGCGATGAATGCCAGTGCCTTCTCGCGCAACAGCGCGGCATCGCTAACCAGCTCATGCACCAGGCCCAGTTCCAGCGCCTCACGCGGGCCAAACAGCTTGCCTTCCACCAGATAGGGCTGCGCGCCCATCAGGCCCAGATGGCGCACCATCTTGGTTACGCCGCTGGCACCGGGCAACAGGCCCAGCGTCACTTCGGGCAGGCCGAGCTGGATTTTGGGATTGTCCAGCGCCACCCGGTAGTGGCCTACCAGTGCTACTTCCCAGCCGCCACCCAGTGCCGTGCCATTGATGCAGCTCACCACCGGCTTGCCCAGCATCTCGATGGTGCGAAAGTTCTTTTTCATGCGCTCCACCTCGGCATAGGCCTGGGGCGCATCGGCGGCGGTGAGGCGCATCACGCCCTTCAGGTCGGCGCCGGCAAAAAAGCTGCTTTTGGCCGAGGCCAGCACGATGCCTTTGATCGCGTCCTTGTCCTTCAGCACCTGTGCGGCGGCTTCGGTCAGGTCTTCCTGCCACTGCAAACACATGGTGTTGACGGGCGAGTCGGGCTCGTCGAAGGTGAGGGTGGCAATGCCGTTCTGCAGTTCGTAGCGGATGGTTTTCATGGTGTTCTGAAGCTTGGAATGAAGGGTGCCTATTGGCCTGCCAGGCAGTTACCGGCACGCACCAGTGAAATCTGGGCAAGGGTTTCGGTTTTGCCTTTGGCAACGCGTTCTATGCGGTTTTCCAGATGGATGGGCGAGACGGCCGTCCAGGCCGAGCGGCGCAGTTCGCTCTGGCCGTTGGTGCCGGTACAGCGCAGCTCGCGCACATAAGCCTTGCCCTGGCGGCGCAGGCCCTTGTCGGTGCAGCTGTCGCTGGTTTGCGGCGTGGTTGCCAGCGTGGTGGAAAGGTAGTTGGCGGCCAGGCATTCGCGGTGCAGCAGCGGTTGCTCGCCGGCCTTGACTGTCATGAACTCCCACTGGCCCGCTTCAATGCCGGGCAGCTCCAGCGCAAAGGCTGGCGCAGCACAAACAAGCTGGCAGGCCAGCAGGCCGACTAGCCGCAACAACATCAGATGCGCTCAACAATGGTGGCAATGCCCATGCCGCCGCCCACGCACAGCGTGGCCAGGCCGTAGCGCAGCTTGCGGCGGTGCAGCTCGTCGACCAGCGTGTTCAGAATCATGGCGCCGGTCGCGCCGAGCGGGTGGCCCATGGCAATTGCGCCGCCGTTCACATTGACCTTGTCGTGCGGCACATTCAGCTCTTTCATGAAGCGCATCGGCACCGCAGCAAAGGCTTCGTTTACCTCGAACAGGTCAATCTGGTCTACCGTCATGCCGGCTTTGGCGAGTGCTTTCAGCGCCGCTGGCACCGGGCCGGTCAGCATGATGGTGGGGTCGGCGCCGCTGACGGCGGCGGCGATGATGCGGGCGCGCGGCGTGAGCTTATGGGTTTTGCCGGCCGCTTCGGAGCCAATCAAAATAGCCGCCGCGCCGTCTACGATGCCCGACGAATTGCCGGCATGGTGCACATGGTGGATGCGCTCGACCTGCGGGTAACGCGACAGCGCCACCGCGTCGAAACCCATCGCGCCCATTTGCTCGAACGAGGCCTTCAGCGCGCCCAGACCTTCCAGCGTAGTGTGGGGTTTGATGAACTCGTCAAAGTCCAGAATGGTCTGGTCAAGGAAGTCTTTCACCGGCACCACCGAGCCGGCAAAGTAGCCGCCTTCGCGTGCCTTGGCGGCGCGCTTCTGGCTCTCCAGGGCGAAGGCATCGACGTCTTCGCGGCGGTAGCCGTCGATGGTGGCGATCAAATCGGCGCCAATGCCCTGCGGCACGAAATTGGTGGCACAACTGGTCTCTGGGTCTTGCGCCCAGGCGCCGCCGTCAGAGCCAATTGGTACCCGGCTCATGCTCTCCACGCCACCTGCGACCACCAGGTCTTCCCAGCCCGAGCGCACTTTTTGCGCAGCCATGTTGACTGCTTCCAGGCCGGATGCGCAGAAGCGGTTGAGCTGCACGCCGGAGCAGCGAAAGTCCCAGCCAGCTTTCAGCGCGGCCACCTTGGCAATCACCGAGCCTTGCTCGCCCACCGGCGACACCACGCCCATCACCACATCGTCTACCTGGCTGGTATCGAAGTCGTTGCGGCGCTGCAGTTCGGTGAGCACGCCGGCCAGCAGGTTCACGGGTTTGACTTCGTGCAGGCTGCCGTCTTTTTTGCCTTTGCCGCGCGGGGTGCGGATGGCGTCGAACACGAATGCTTCGCTCATGGGAATGGCTCCAAAGGGACAGTGGGACAGGGGGAAAAGGGAAGTTTGCAGTATATTCATTTCACCAAGCACATGCTTGCCAAAAATAGTCCAACAGGTGACACCATGATCGAACGCAGCATTTTCTCGGCCGACCACGAGGCCTTTCGTGACAGCTTCCGCCGTTTTGTCGAAAAAGAAATCGTGCCCCACCACGAGGCCTGGGAAGAGGCCGGCTATGTTGATCGCGCTGTCTGGCACAAGGCCGGCGAGAACGGCTTTCTGGGCATGTCGCTGCCCGAGGCCTATGGCGGTGCCGAGGCCGACAAGCTGTATTCGGTGGTGCAGATGGAGGAACTTGCCCGCGCCGGCACCACCGGCATAGGCTTTGGGCTGCACAGCGAGATCGTGGCGCCCTACATCCTGCATTACGGCACCGAGGCGCAGAAAAAGCACTACCTCCCCAAGCTTGCCAGCGGCGAGATGGTGGGCGCCATTGCCATGAGCGAGCCGGCGGCCGGCAGCGACCTGCAGGGCATCAAATGCACTGCGCTGCAACAGCCTGATGGCAGCTATTTGCTCAATGGCAGCAAGACCTTCATCACCAACGGCTGGCATGCCGATCTGGTGATTGTGGTGGCCAAAACCAACCCGGCTGCGGGCGCCAAGGGCACCAGCCTGTTTCTGGTGGAGCGCGGCATGCCCGGCTTTGAAAAGGGCAAGCGGCTGAAGAAAATGGGCATGAAGGCGCAGGACACGAGTGAGCTGTTTTTCAGCAATGTGCGTCTGTCGGCCGACCAGTTACTGGGTGGTACGGCGCAGGAGAACAAGGGTTTTATCTGCCTGATGGAGCAGCTGCCCTGGGAGCGGCTGCAAATTGCCATCACTGCCGTGTCGGCCGCGCAGGCCGCGATTGACTGGACGGTGGACTATGTGAAAGACCGCAAGGTTTTTGGCCAGCCCGTCGCCAACTTCCAGAACACCCGCTATACGCTGGCCGAGCTGCAGACCGAGGTGCAGGTGGCCCGCGTGTTTGTGGACAAATGCTGCGAGCTGATTGTTCTGGACAAGCTCGACACCGCCACCGCCAGCATGGCCAAGTACTGGTGTAGCGACCTGCAGTGCAAGGTGATGGACGAATGTGTGCAGCTTTTTGGCGGCTACGGCTACATGTGGGAGTACCCCATCACCCGCGCCTATGCCGACGCCCGGGTGCAACGCATCTACGGCGGCACCAACGAGATCATGAAAGAGGTGATTTCGCGCTCTATGGGTTTGGGCGGGCGCTAAGGCAGCAGGCAAAAAAAAGCCTGCGCTTTCGCGCAGGCCAGGGGGAGAGATCGTTCTAGTTTTTCAGTAAACCAGTGATGATGGTTTAGTTGACACGGCGTTCAATAACGATCTGCTCAACTTCCACGCGGCGGTTGGGTTCCAGGCACTTGATGAGTGCAGGGCGGCTCTTGTCGTTACAGGTCACCACCGGGTTGGACTCACCCTTGCCCTGGGCATTCAGGCGGGCGCCATTGACGCCTTTGCTGGTCAGGTAGGCCTTGACTGCATCAGCCCGGCGCTGCGACAGGGCTTGGTTGTAGCTGTCCGAGCCCAGGCGGTCGGTGTAGCCGCTGATGGTGATGGTCTCGTTGGAGCTGGTGCCTGCCAAAGTGCGGGCAATTTCATCGAGCTTGGTCTGCGGCTGGCGCAGATCGGCGCTGTCAAAAGCAAACAGCTCGGTGGCCGACAGCGTTACGCGTTCAAAACGCGGAGCGGGTGCGGGCGGTGGCAGGGGAGCCGGTGGGGGAGGAGGTGCCTGCACAACCACGGGGGCGGGTGGCGGGGTGTACTGCGCGCGCACCGGAGCGGCGGGTTTGTCGAAGTAGTACGCAAAGCCGATGTTGGCGCTGTTCTGGTAGCTGTGGTCAATGCCGGGGAAGCTGCTGCCACGGATGTTGGAGCGGCTGCGGCGCACATCGCCCTGCATGAACCACTGGTCAGACAGTGCAACCTGCACACCGGCACCAATGTCAATGTAAGGCGAGGTTTCGCGGGCACTGCCCACTTTGTCGCGCTGGGCGCCAGCGCCGATCAGGGCGAAGGGACGCACATTGCCGCGCTTGAACATGTACAGGCCGTCTACGCCCAGTTTGCCCTGGCTGTAACGGTCAGGCGTGTCGCTGCGGTCACGGTTGACGGTGCCACCCAGCTGCACGTCCCACGATGGGGAAACCTGCTTACCAAAGCGCAAACCCACGCCCGGGGCGTTGGAGCCACCGTTAAAGCGGTCGTCGGTCTGGTTCACGCCCAGGCTGGGCATGATGTACCACGATGGATTGTCCGGCGCTTCGGCCTGGGCCACACCGTGAATGCCGGCGAGCATGGCAACGGCGAGGGTGATTTTGCTGATTCGGGAAGTAGTCATTGGATAAGTCCTTTGGTTTCAATGTCCTGGACGAAGTATTCCGTTGCACTGTGTCCAAAGACATCAGGCAGGGGCGCGCATCGCTGTGGGCCTTGTCCTACCCTGTAAAAGTTCCCGGCTTTTGCACGACGAAGGCCATATTCCGCTGTGCGCACTGAACGCAGCAGCAGATGCAACAATGTGTTCAACCTCCGGAGTTCTCATGGCATTACCCACCTATCGCCGCCACTGGCGGGCCCACTGCTCCCTGCTGGCAGCAGCATTTGTGCTGGCCGTGCCAGCTGCAGTGCTGGCGCAAAACACGGCGCAGCCTGCCGCATCGGCCGCCAAGGGCCTAGCCAAGGCCACCTTTGCCGGTGGCTGCTTCTGGTGTGTGGAATCCGACTTTGACAAGCTGCCCGGCGTGGTGTCCACCACCTCGGGCTACATCGGTGGCAAAACCGCCAATCCCACCTACGAGCAGGTATCGGCCAACAACACCGGCCATGCCGAGGCGGTGGAAATTGCCTACGACCCGGCCAAGATCAGCTATGCCAAGCTGCTGGGCTATTTCTGGCGCACGATTGACCCTACCACCAAGGACCGCCAGTTCTGCGATGTGGGCGCCTCCTACCGCAGCGCAATTTTTGCGCACGGCCCCGAGCAGCTCAAGGAAGCCCAGGCTTCGCGCGATGCGCTGGCCAAGACCAAGCCCTTCAAGGAGCCCATCGTGACCGAGATCGTGCTGGCCACGCAGTTTTATCCGGCCGAGGGCTACCACCAGGACTACTACCAGAAGAACCCGCTGCGCTACAAATACTACAGGGCAAGCTGTGGCCGCGACGCGCGCGTCAAGCAGCTTTGGGGTGACCAGGCCGGCGTCCATTGAGCGCGCTGTTGGCCTTTGGGTGGGGTGCTGCCGGGCGCAGCGCTAGCGTATGAAATCGGGCTTTGGCTACTGGCTGGGCCAGGCGCTCCGGCTGGCCGTTCGTGGCCAGTGGCGCGATGCGTTACGCGCGGTGGGCCGGGCCTTTGGTGCAAAACCTGCGGTGGTGCCTGCGCCTGCACAGGCCGAACCGGTTTCGCCTGTGGCCGACCTGTCCACCGCCGCTGCGCCGGTTGCCCAGCCCTTGGTTGCCCCACCGGCGCCACGCACACGCAACGGCGGCAAGGTGCTTGCGGGCGAGTTTGTGCACAGCCAGGGCAGCCGCGACTACCTGCTGTTTGTGCCCAGCCGCTGGAAGGGCCAGCGTTTTCCGTTGCTGCTGATGCTGCATGGCTGCACGCAAGACCCCGAAGACTTTGCCCGCGGCACCCGGATGAATGTGCTGGCGCAGGAGCAGGGCATGCTGGTGCTGTACCCGGCGCAAACCGGGTCGGCCAACCCGGCGCGCTGCTGGAACTGGTTTTCGCGCATGCACCAAAAGCGCATCGTCGGCGAGCCTGCCCTGCTGGCTGCGCTGACGCAGAGCGTGGTGGAAACCTATGGCGTAGACCCGCAGCGGGTGTATGTGGCCGGCCTGTCGGCAGGCGCCGCCATGGCGGTGGTGCTGGGCCAGACCTGGCCCGATGTGTATGCCGCCGTGGGCGTGCATTCCGGTCTGGCCTTTGGCGCGGCCGGCGACGTGATGGCCGCGCTGTCCGTCATGCGCAACGGCCCCGACCTTGCCGAGCCCGCCGCGCAAATCACCCCGCCCCTGCCGGTGATTGTTTTCCATGGCGATGCCGACAGCACGGTGCACCCTGAAAACGGTGCCCAGGTAATCGCTGCGGCGCTCGGCGGCACGCAGGTGCCGGTGGAGGTAGTGCAGGGCGCGTCGGCTACCGGCCAAACCTACACCCGCAGCCGGTATGCCTCGGGCGCCAACGGCTTTTCCGCCGAGCACTGGCTGCTGCATGGCGCGGGCCATGCCTGGGCCGGTGGCAGCGCCGAGGGCAGCTTTACCGACCCCGCCGGGCCCGACGCCAGCCGTGAGATGCTGCGCTTTTTTCTGCAGCATCCCAAGCCGCTGCCGCAGTGAGCTGGGGCAGCGGGTGGTAAATTCCCGGTGCGGCGGCGTGCCAGGCGATTTCCACCGGCCCCTCCCCGCGTGCCTTACCGGAGAAAAAATATGACCCGATTTACCGCAATCCGCGCCGCATTTGCCGCCGCTCTGCTTGTTGCCCTGGCGGGCTGCATCATCGTGCCGTTTGGCACCAGCAACCGGGTGTCGTTCAACGTGGCCCTGACCGGCGACCAGCAGGTGCCGCCCGTCATGGCCACCGGCACCGGCACGGTGGACGCCACCTACGACAAACTCACCCGCGTGCTGACCTGGCGCCTGTCGCATTCCGGCCTGAGCGGCCAGCCCACCGCAGCGCATTTCCATGGCCCGGCCCGTGCCGGTGGCAATGCCGGCGTGGCGCTGGGCATGGCCAACCCCATCACCAACCCGACCGAAGGCAAAGCGACGCTGACCGCCGAGCAGGCTTCGGACCTGCTGGCCGGGCTCTGGTATGTGAACGTGCACACGGCGGTGCACCCGGGCGGCGAAGTGCGCGGCCAGATGGTGGGGCGCTGAACCCCGCTGCCCAAGCTGGCCCTTCAAGCCACTTTGCTTTTAGTTTGTTTTTGATAGCAAACTTGTGAATATCGGCGCCGGCCCCGGGCACTTTTTTAATTAAATTGTGGCCCTGGGCCCGCGCGGCGGCACCGTAAGACGCCGCTGACAGCACGACTGCAGGCGCGCCGATAGACCTTTGCTGTGCCCGGCGCGACCATCACTGCATACAGGAGCAGTTCATGGTCAGCCCGCACACTTCCCACCCTTTTCTTTCGCCTACCCGCGCCTTTTGCGAAAGCGTGCCGCCTTCGCCGGCGGTTCCACCACTGCCTGGCGACAACCCCGATCGGGAGCCGCTGGTACCCGACCCGCTGCAACCCCTCATTGACCCCGACGACGGCGTGGTGCCGCCGGTGCGCCTGCCTGGCGAAGGCGGTGCGCCGCTACCGCAGCAGGTGGTTGCATGAAACCCGGGGCACAGGGTACGCACACACGCCGTGCAATGCGCGTAGCGCTGCTGGCGGTGGTGGCTTATGTGGGAGCAGTGGCGGTGAGTCTGGCGGCCGCAACCTTGCTGGTCAGTGGCGGCATTCCGGAGCCGGTACTGGTGGCGGTGGAATAAAGGCCGGCGGAGCCTGAAAGGAGTTGCCACAACCGGGACCATTCTGGAGATCTTCCTACGGATCAGAATGCCCCCGGCCGTGGCAAAACTTGGAAATACACGGAGCCTTGTTATGGCTCCAATTAGAGAACTTTTTGCCTCATTGAGTGTGTGACTTATTTCCTGCAAAACTGAAATTTGATAGCAGCGGCTTGTGTCCAAAAGTGTCTGGTGTGGTTTTGAAGCCCGTTTGACAGCCTGATGAAGTGAACTTATATTCACTTCATGGCCTACCAGAAAACCGAGCGGGTGCTCGCCAAATCGAAGGAAACGCGCGAACGCATACTGCGCGCAGTGCTGCAGCTGGTGGCCGAAGGCGGCTGGCGCGCAGTGCAGATTGCGTCGGTGGCCAGCATTGCCGGCGTGGCCATTGGCTCGGTCTACCGCTACTTCCCCGACAAGGGCGATCTGCTGGCGCAGGCTTACGGTTTTCATACCGCGCACGAAACCGCCGTGGTGGGCGCCATTACCCACGGCGAGGGCTCCGCGCTGGAGCGGCTGGAAGCGGCCATCCGCACCTTTGCGCAGCGTGCCGTGAAAGGCCCCAAGCTGGCCTACGCCATGCTGGCCGAACCCTCCGACATTCAGGTGGAGGCCGCGCGGCTGGACCACCATGCGCGTTTTGGCGCGCACATCCAGGCCATTCTGGACAGCGGCGTTGCCGCCGGCGAACTGCAGTGCGACAACACCGCGCTCGTGGCCACCTGCATTGTGGGTGCGCTGCGCGAATCGCTGGCCGGGCCGCTGGCGGTGCCAGCAGGCAAATTACGGCCCGGGAAAACACCTGTGACCAGCGGGATCGATGTGCTCTGCAGCTTCTGCCTGAACGCGGTGACATCCCTGGCACCTCTCAAAGAAAGGAAACCCGCATGAATACGCCACTCGCCAAAGTCCTGTGGGCCGATTCGCTGCACGCCATTGCCCGCACCGCGCCGCAGCGTGGCGACCCGGCTACGCAGCCAGTGGCCAACTATCGGAGCGTGCAGCGACTCGAGCAGGAACTGGCCGTACTCAAGCGCCTGCCGCTGGCGGTGGCGCCACTGGAACGGCTGGCGAAACCCGGCGACTGGTTCAGTTGCCGGGTGCATGGCGTACCGGTGCTGCTCACGCGCGATGACAACGGGGTGCTGCATGCCTTTATTAACGTCTGCCGGCACCGCGGTGCGGTGGTGGCGCCCGAGTCTGCCTGTGGCTCGGGCAAAACGCGGTTCGTCTGCCCCTACCACAGCTGGACCTACGACAACTGCGGCGCCAACGTCGGCCGCCCGCACGAGGCGGATTTTCCGCATGTGCCGCGTGCTGGCGCAGCACTGGTGGCGCTGCCGGTGGCCGAGCGTCTGGGGCTGGCCTGGGTGATTGCCACGCCGCAGGCCGCGTTTGACTGGGACGCGTATTTCGGCCCGCTGGGCGAAGAGCTGGACGGCATGGGCTACAACGCGCAGGCTTTTTCCCCGCAGCAGCGGCAGTTTGTGCAGCCCTCCAACTGGAAGCTGGTGCTGGAAGGCAATCTGGAGAGCTACCACTTCCAGTACGCACACCAGAAAACCGTGGCGCCGATTTTTCACGACAACATGGTGGTGCACGCGGTGCACGGCGAGCACCATCGCATCGTGCTGCCCAAACGCACACTCACCGAAGTGGACACACAGGCCATCGACATGGACCTGGTGGGCCGCCACACCCACATCATTTATTTCTTTTTCCCCTGCACCTTCATGCTGTGGGAAGGTGACCATATCGACCTGTTCACCGTCAGCCCCACCAGCACGTCGGCCTGCGACGTCAACGGCCTGATGGTGGTACCCGAGCGCTATCGCTACCGGCCGGCCGAGCACTGGCAGAAAAACGATTTTCTGTTCTGGGAAACGCTGGACGAAGACATGGCACTGGCGGCGTCCATCCAGAGCGGCCTTTCCAGCGGCGCCAACGAAGAATTCCGTTTTGGCGCCAACGAGTTCGCCTGCGAACTCTTCAACCAGACGCTGGCGAAATACCTTCAGGCAGCCTAGGCCTGGCGTTGCCAGACGATACAGCGGTTGTTGGCGGGCAGCGCGAGGTCTTCTTTTAATACCAGGCCTGCCGTTTTCGCCAATGCGTTCACCGCCTCGAAATCGCGGATGCCGCGGCCGGGGTCGGTGGCACGCAGGGAAGCATCGAAATCGGCATTGCTGGCGCTGGTGAATTTGCCGCCGTAGTTGAAGGGGCCGTAGACCACCAGCAGCGCGTCTTCTGCCATCGCGAAAGGCAGTGCGGCAAACAGCTTCAACACTTCGGGCCAGTGCATGATGTGCAGCGTGTTGGCACTGAACACGGCATCAAAGCGCGCAGCTGGCAGGCCGTCGTTCACATCGAGTTGCAATGGCGCAGGCGTGTTGGGCAGCGCAGCATCATCCAGCCAGAGACGGATGCCCGGCAGGTTGCCGGCCACGTCGGAACACTGCCATTGCAGATGGGGCAGGGCGGCGGCAAAGGCCACCGCATGCTGGCCGGTGCCACTGCCGATTTCCAGTACGTTGTTTCGATCAGCAAAGTGCTTTTGCAGCACCGCCAGAATTGGCGCGGTGTTGCGTTCGCAGGCGGGCGACCAGGGCTTGTCGAAAGGAATGACGGCGCTCATCCCTTTTCCAGCAATTTGGCGCGCTGCAGCCGCCAGGCGCCGTCCTCTTCCTTGTCGTAGACCTGCTCCAGCGTGGTGGGGGTCTCGTTCAAGTGGGTATCCAGCGCGACGCGGTTGTCAAAAACGAAGCATTCGCCGTCCCAGTCCAGCGCGGCGTCGGGCATCTGCGCAAAGTAGTTCAGGATACCGCCTTCCAGCTGGTAGACCGGAAGACCCAGGTCCAGCATCCAGGCGCTGGTTTTTTCGCAGCGTATGCCGCCGGTGCAATACATCGCCACTTTTTTACCCTCGGTCTTCCATTCCTCGATGTGTTCGCGCACATAGTTGGGAAAGTCGCGGAAGTTGTGGACTTCGGGGTTTACCGCATTTTTGAAACGGCCCAGGCGGAATTCAAAACTGTTGCGGTTGTCAATCACCAGCACATCCTGCTGCTGCAGCATCTCGCGCCACTGCTGCGGGCTGAGGTTGATGCCGGTCTGGCAGGTGGCGTCGATGCCCTCAATGCCCAGCGGCACGATCTCGGGTTTCACATGCACCTTCATGCGGTGAAACGGCTGGGTGCTGCAGGGGCTGCGCTTGTAGGGCATGTCGGCAAACAGACCGCCGAAACGCGGATCGTTGGCCAGAGTTTGGCGAAAGGTGTCCAGCATGTGTGCCGGCCCGGCCAGCATGCCGTTGATGCCCTCGTGCGCCACCAGAATGCTGCCCAGCAGTGGGGCGGTGATTTCGCGCAGCGCAACGGCC
Source organism: Pseudomonadota bacterium (assembly GCA_040387875.1). Lineage (GTDB taxonomy): Bacteria > Pseudomonadota > Gammaproteobacteria > Burkholderiales > Burkholderiaceae_C > PCRC01. Next base: position 12,612 of record JAZKCX010000041.1, read on the forward strand.
ACGTCGTCTGGCGCGGGCAGGCGCACAAACTTGTAGAAGGCATCGTGGAAAACGGGGTCGGCGTGCAGGCGTACGGGGGCAGACATGGTGATGGGTAACAAGTGGCCGGCCCCCATTATCGGCGCGCAAGCCCGGATTGCGGGTACGCAGATGCCGTGATACGGTTGCTTTCGTTGTGGAAAGGGCTTGGCATGGATAGACGCGATTTCATCGAAAGCTGTTCAGCAGGCGCGGCCTGTTTGACGGCGCTTTCGGCCTTGCCGGCCTTGGCGGCCGACGCCAAACCCCACAGCTACGCGCGGGTACTGCTGGTCGATGAATTCGGCGCGCCGCTGAAAGCCGGCAGCCTGAAGCCGCAGACCAACTACATCTTTAATTACCCCTTCGAGGCCACGCCGGTGTTTCTGCTCGACCTGGGCAAGCCCGCGCTGCCGCAGTCGCTGGCCCGGCAGGACAAGCAGCTCTACGCCTGGCCCGGTGGCGTGGGTCCCAAACGCAATCTGGTGGCCTATTCGGCGATTTGTGCACACAAACTGGTCTACCCCACGCAGCAGCTCAGCTTCATCAGCTTTCGCAAGGGCAAGGTCGCAAATCAGGCCACGCCCAGTGCGGGGGAAGACCTGATCCACTGCTGTGCCGACCACAGCCAGTACGACCCGGCCAAAGGTGCCCAGGTGCTCAGCGGCCCGGCCACGCAGCCGCTGTGCGCGGTTTTGCTGGAGCACGACGCCAAGGCCGATACGCTGACGGCCTACGCCACTTTGGGCGGTGAGTTGTTCGACGATTTTTTTCGCAAATACGAAATGAAGCTGAGCCTGGACGTCGGCCCCAAAGCGCGTAACACGGTGCAAAGCCGCAGCATGGTTCGCGAACTCGAGAAGTTCTGCAAAAACCCGGTGCGCTGCTAGTTGTACGGCAAAAGGCCTTCACAGGGCTTCAGAGAGCGCCGACAAGGGTAAATCCTTACAATCAGGGGTTACTCCGACTGCCCCCGTGTCTGCCACCACCCTTGCCCCGCCGATTTCCCGCACCGACAAGCCAGCTTTCAAGCCGCTGAGCGGGTACCGGCCGTACTGGGCCAAGCGCTTCGGCACGGCCAAATTTCTGCCCACCAGCCGCGCCGAGATGGACCAGCTTGGCTGGGACAGTTGCGACATCGTCATCGTCACCGGCGACGCCTATGTGGATCACCCCAGCTTTGGCATGGCGGTGATTGGCCGCATGCTCGAAGCCCAGGGCTTTCGCGTAGGCATCATTGCCCAGCCCGACTGGCAGAGCGCCGACCCGTTCAAGGTGCTGGGCAAACCGAACCTGTTTTTTGGCGTGACCGCCGGCAACATGGATTCGATGATCAACCGCTACACGGCTGACCGCAAGATCCGCAGCGACGACGCCTACACCCC
>JAZKCX010000042.1:0-2483 GCA_040387875.1 Pseudomonadota bacterium
GCCAGGTGCTTCTCGCCGCTGGCTTTGTCGAGGAACAGGCCGGTGGCTTCAACAACGACTTCGGCGCCGACTTCGTTCCACTTCAGGTTGGCCGGGTCGCGCTCCTGCGTCAGGCGGATCTTCTTGCCGTTCACCACCAGCGTGTTGCCCTCGACCGAAACCTGTCCGTCAAAGCGGCCGTGGACCGAGTCGTACTGCAGCATGTAGGCCAGGTAGTCGGGCTCCAGCAGGTCGTTGATGCCGACGATCTCGATGTCGTTGAAGTTCTGGACAGCCGCGCGGAACACCATGCGCCCGATGCGACCGAAACCGTTGATGCCTACTTTGATGCTCATGCTCTTCTCTTTTCCAGGTTGAAATAAAAACGGGGGGTCGGATCAGCGCTTTTTCAGCGCGGCCTGCACGGTGTCGGCCACATTCTTGGGCGTAAAGCCGAAGTGCTCGAACAGCACCGGCGCCGGTGCGCTTTCGCCGTAGGTATCGATGCCCACTACTGCGGCGCAGCCGTATTTCCACCAGCCGCCGGTGGAGCCCATTTCCACCGCGATGCGCGGCAGGGCTTTGGGCAGCACGGCGGTTTTGTAGGCGGCGCTTTGCAGATCAAAGGTGGTGGTGCTGGGCATGGAGACCACGCGCACCGCAATCTTGCGGCGGGCCAGCTCTTCCTGCGCCTTCAGCGCCAATTGCACTTCGGAGCCGGTGGCGATGATGACGGCCTGCGCCTTCTTCTTCATGCCCACGTCGCCCGGCTCGGCCAGCACGTAGGCGCCCTTGCGGATGTCGCTCAGGTCGCGCTTGGGCGCGTAGGGCAGGTTCTGGCGCGACAGCAGCAGCGCGGTGGGCTTGGTGGTGTTCTGCAGCGCCACGGCCCAGGCCACCACCGTCTCGGCGGTGTCGCCCGGACGCCAGACGTCCAGATTGGGAATCAGCCGCAGGCTGGCGGCGTGCTCAATCGACTGGTGGGTGGGGCCATCCTCGCCCAGGCCAATCGAGTCGTGGGTAAACACATGCACCACGCGTTGCTTCATCAACGCGGCCATGCGGATGGCGTTGCGCGAGTAGTCGCTGAAAGTCAGGAAAGTGCCGCCGTAGGGAATAAAGCCGCCGTGCAGCGCCACGCCGTTCATGATGGCGGCCATGCCGAATTCGCGCACGCCATAGTTGATGTGGCGGCCGCCCACGCCTTGCTCGTTCTGCACCACCTCGCCGGCCATGTCAAAACGCAGCGCGGGCGTGGCCTTGGTGTTGGTCAGGTTGGAGCCGGTCAGGTCGGCACTGCCGCCCAGCAGCTCGGGCAACGCAGCGGTCAGGGTTTCCAGCGCCAGCTGCGATGCTTTGCGTGAGGCCACGGTTTCGGCCTTGCTGTGGGCCGCGACCACGGCGTCAAACACCACCTGGTCAAAGGCCTTGGGCAAATCGCCGGCCATGCGACGCAGAAATTCTGCGGCCAGCTCGGGGTGCGCGGCCTTGTAGCCGGCAAAGGTGGCATCCCACTGCGCTTCGGCGGCCAGGCCCTTGGTGCGGGCGTCCCAGGCGGCATACACATCCTTGGGAATCTCGAACGGCGCATGGGGCCAGCCCAGCACCTCGCGGGTCAGTTTGATTTCTTCGGCGCCGAGTGGCTCGCCGTGCGCCTTGGCGGTGTTGGCGCGGTTCGGGCTGCCCTTGCCGATGTGGGTTTTGCAGACGATCAGTGTCGGGCCGTTCTTGCTGGTCTTGGCTTCGGCCAGGGCCTTGGAAACAGCCGCCACATCGTGGCCGTCGATCGGGCCAATCACGTTCCAGCCGTAGGCGGCAAAACGCAGCGGCGTGTTGTCAATGAACCACGGCTTGACCTGGCCGTCAATCGAGATGCCGTTGTCGTCGTACAGCGCCACCAGCTTGTCGAGCTTCCAGGCGCCGGCCAGCGCGCAGGCTTCGTGGCTGATGCCTTCCATCAGGCAGCCGTCGCCCAGGAACACATAGGTGTGGTGGTCCACCACCGCATGGCCGTCGCGGTTGAATTCTTTCGCCAGCAGCTTCTCGGCCAGCGCCATGCCCACCGCATTGGTAATGCCCTGGCCGAGCGGGCCGGTGGTGGTTTCCACGCCGGGCGTAATGCCTACTTCAGGGTGGCCGGCGGTCTTGCTGTGCAGCTGGCGGAAGTTCTTCAACTCCTGCATGGGCAGGTCGTAGCCGGTCAGGTGCAGCAAAGCGTAAATCAGCATCGAGCCGTGGCCGTTGCTCAGCACAAAGCGGTCGCGGTTGGCCCAGTGCGGGTTGCCGGGGTTGTGCTGCAGGTGCTCGCCCCAAAGCGCCACGGCGATGTCGGCCATGCCCATGGGCGCGCCGGGGTGGCCGGAATTGGCCTGTTGCACGGCGTCCATGGCCAATGCGCGGATGGCGCTGGCCATGTCGGCGGAAGGGGAGGCTGCGGCCGGGGTGGGGGCTGTGGTCATCGGGCGGTTCCGGGGCTGGTGGAGCACAAGAGGGGGCGAGGGAGC
>JAZKCX010000043.1:0-6358 GCA_040387875.1 Pseudomonadota bacterium
GGGCCAGCCAGGCTGGGCGTGACCTCGCCCAGATCGAGCTTCACCAGTTGCGAGTAATTGATCTCGCTGGCCAGTGGCACGCCGAACAGGCCCTGCGCACGGAAGTAGGCCTCGAACGCCTCGATCTCTGCCTTGCTGCGGCCGGTGCCACGGAAGTAATCGAGTGTCTTGTCGTCCACCGGGAAAAAGCCCATGGTCGCGCCGTACTCGGGCGCCATGTTGGCAATGGTGGCGCGGTCGGGCAGCGCCAGCGTGCGGGTGCCTTCGCCGCAGAACTCCACAAACTTGCCGACTACCTTGTGCTGGCGCAATATCTCCGTGACCGTCAGCACCAGATCGGTCGCGGTCACGCCTTCGCGCAACCGGCCGGTAAGTTCCATGCCCACCACGTCGGGCGTGAGCATGTAGACCGGCTGGCCCAGCATCGCAGCCTCGGCCTCGATGCCACCCACACCCCAGCCGACCACACCAATACCGTTGATCATGGTGGTGTGGCTGTCGGTGCCGACCAGCGTGTCAGCGTAATAAACATCCTTGGCAGTTTTATGGACCCCGCGCGCCAGGTACTCCAGATTGACCTGGTGCACGATGCCAAAACCCGGCGGCACCACGCCAAAGGTGTCAAAGGCCTGCATGCCCCATTTCATGAACTCGTAGCGCTCGCGGTTGCGCTGGAATTCGAGCTTCATGTTCAGGTCGAGCGAGTTTTTCTTGCCGTAGTGGTCGACCATCACCGAGTGGTCTACCACCAGATCGACCGGCACCAGCGGCTCGATGCGTTTGGGGTCTTTGCCCAGCTTCTTGGCCACACTGCGCATCGCCGCCAGATCGGCCAGCAGCGGAATGCCGGTGAAATCCTGCAGCACCACACGGGCGACAACAAACGGGATCTCGTCAGTGCGCTCGGCGTTGGGCTGCCAGCGCGCAAGCTCGGCCACATGCTGCGGCGTGATCTTTTTGCCGTCGCAGTTGCGCAGCACCGACTCCAGCACGATGCGGATGGACACCGGCAGGCGGGCAATGTCCGGAACCTGTTTGGCCAGCGCCGGCAGCGAATACAGCTTGCCGGTTTTGCCGGAGGCGGTCTTGAACGTCTTGAGGGTGGATGCGAATGCGTGGGCCATCGTGGTCTTTCTCAGCGTCGGGGGACAAGGCTTATTGTGGCGCTGCCGGTGGCCGTTGTCAGGCGGGTAGTTCAGAGGGGGACAGCTGCGCAGGGGTACTGGTCAGTCCAGAAAGCGCGCGGCCGCATCGGGCGGGGGCAGCATGCAGGTCTCGGTCCGGCCAAACCAGCGGTAGCGGTTGCGCGCCACCAGCCGGTAGGCCGCATCGCGCAGCGGCGATGGCACGAGCCACGCCAACCAGGCCATGCGCCAGGGCCAGCCCAGCGCGTGGCCAATGCGGATGACCGCGCCCGAATACTGCCAGCTGCGCTCACCGTCCACCAGCAGCAGCGTGGGCGTGTTGTCGGGCGGCAGGCCGGCGCCCTCCAGCAAAGCACGGCCGTGTGCGCCCTGGATGGACGCAAAACGAAAACGCGCATGGTGGTCGTGCTTCAGGATGAATTGCACCGAACCATTGCACAGCAGGCACTGCGCGTCGAACACCAGAATCATGGACCGCCCTCCGTCTGCGGCAATGCCAGCCAGCCCCGGTAGCACACCATGCGACCTATGAAAGGCAGCGCGGCTTCGATATAAAAGTGCAGCCGCTCCCCGCTCCCGGTCTCGGTAGCCAGCACACGCGGTCGCAACCACATCGGGCAGGGAATGCCGAGAAAGTGCATCGTCCGCAGCCGCATCTGCAACGTACCGCGCTCCGCGCAGACTTCAAACGCCAGCCGCGCCGGACCGAGTTTCTCAACCACCGAGCGGCCTTCCAGCTGCAACTGCGACACCATGGTGTGGCCGGGAAAATGCCGCGTCCAGCGTTCGGCCTGCGGGGTGGCGTCGAGCGCGAAACGGATGGGGCCGGTGGCATTGCCCCGCGGCGCGCCGACACAGCGCGCCAGCAGCCGGGCCAGCGGAGTTTCGGCGGCCAGTGTGGTGGCCTCGCCGTGCAGCAGGTGCGTGCCGGCGAGGGTGTGAAAGTGCTGCAGCGCCGGGTGCAGCGCGGCAAAACTTTCGCCCATGGCCTGCTGCATCAGGGATTGCGCAGGCACGGCATTCCCGCTGCGGCGTAGCTCAGTCGCCGCTGTGCGGCAGGTAGCGCACGGCCAGCACGCCCTCAATGGCGCGAATGTCGGCCAGTGCCGTATCGCTGGCCGGGCTGTCGATATCCACCAGCGTGTAGGCCATGTCGCCGCGCGACTTGTTGACCATGTTGTGGATGTTCAGGCCCGCCTTGGCCATCGCAGTCGATATCTGACCCAGCATGTTGGGAACGTTGCTGTTGGCAATCGCCACCCGGTATGCCGATTCGCGCGGCATGGCCACGTTGGGGAAGTTCACCGCGTTGGCCACGTTACCGTGCTCCAGGTAGTCTCGCAACTGGTCGGCCACCATGATGGCGCAGTTCTCTTCGGCCTCGCGGGTGGAGGCGCCCAGGTGCGGCAGCGCAATCACGCGCTCGTGGCCATTGATGGCCGGGCTGGGGAAATCGCAGACATACCAGCCGAGCTGTTTGGCAGCCAGCGACGCCAGCGCGGCGTGCTCGTCGACCACACCTTCGCGCGAAAAATTCAGCAGCACCGTGCCGGCTTTCACCAGCTTGAGGTTGTCGGCATTGACCAGGTTTTTGGTGGCTTCGACCAGGGGCACATGCATGGTGATGAAGTGCGAATTTTTCAGCACGTCGGCTACGCTGGCAGCCTTTTTCACCTGCGACGGCAGGCTCCACGCGGCATCCACCGTGATCTCAGGGTCGTAGCCCAGCACGTTCATGCCGAGCTTGATGGCGGCGTCGGCCACCAGGCAGCCGATCTTGCCCAGACCCACAATGCCCAGCGTGTGGCCGGCCAACTCAAAGCCAGCGTAGTTTTTCTTGCCGTCTTCCACCGCCTTGTCCATGTCGGCCATGGTGGGGTCGAGCCCGTGCACAAAGCGCAGCGCGGGCGCCACGTTTCGGGCGGCCAGCAGCATGCCGGTGAGCACCAGTTCTTTCACTGCGTTGGCGTTGGCGCCAGGGGCGTTGAAGACTGGCACGCCGCGCGCACTCATGGCCTTGACCGGAATGTTGTTGGTGCCCGCACCGGCGCGGCCTATGGCCTGCACGCTGGGTGCGATGGCCATGCTGTGCATGTCGGCCGAACGCACCAGCACCGCGTCGGGCTGGGCCGCGTCTTTGCTGGTGGTGTAGCGCTCGGCGGGCAGGCGCTTGAGGCCATTGGCAGAAATCTGGTTCAGCACCAGGATTTGGAAAGGTTGGCTCATCGGTGTGTCTCCGTTTATTTTTTATTGACCGATGCGCGCTTCAGGCGTGTTTCTGCGCAAACTCTTTCATGTAGGCCACCAGCGCCTGAACACCTTCAATGGGCATGGCGTTGTAGATGGACGCACGCATGCCGCCCACCGAGCGGTGGCCCTTGAGCTGCACCATGCCAAGCGCCTGCGCGCCCTTGAGGAAAGCGTCGTCGAGCGACTCATCCTTCAGCTTGAAGGGCACGTTCATCAGCGAACGGGCTGCGGGCGCCACCGGGCTGCTGTAGAAGGGGCTGGCATCGAGGTAGTCGTACAGAATCGCGGCCTTGGCCTGGTTGTGTTTGGCCATCGCCTCCAGGCCGCCCTGGTCTTTCACCCACTGGCAGACCAGGCCAAGGATGTAGATGGCGTAGGTGGGCGGCGTGTTCAGCATGGAGTCGTTGTCGGCCTGCTGCTTGTAGTCAAAGGCCGAGGGCGTGATGGGCAGTGCGTTGCCCAGCAGGTCTTCGCGCACGATCACCACCGTCAGGCCCGAGGGGCCCATGTTCTTTTGCGCACCGGCGTAGATCAGGCCGAACTTGCTCACGTCCACCGGCTTGGACAGGATGTTGGACGACATGTCGGCCACCAGCGGCACCGCGCCGGTGTCGGGCGTCCAGTGGTATTCGACACCACCAATGGTTTCGTTGGAGCAGATGTGCACATAGGCCGCATCGGGGTTGAGCTTCCATTCGCTTTGCGGCGGAATGCTGGTGAACTTGCTGCCTTCAGAGGAGGCCGCCACGTTCACAGTGCAGTAGGCCTTGGCTTCCTTGATGGATTTTTTCGACCAGTCGCCGGTGCTGATGTAGTCGGCTGTGGTTTTGCCGCGCAGCAGGTTCATCGGCACAATCGCGTTCTGGCCAATCGCACCGCCCTGCAGGAACAGCACCTTGTAGTTCTGCGGAATCGCCAGCAGCTCGCGCAGCAGCGCTTCGGCCTGGGCGTGGATGGCGATGAATTCCTTGCCGCGGTGGCTCATCTCCATCACCGACATGCCGGAGCCGTGCCAGTCGAGCATCTCGGCCGAGGCCTGGCGCAAAACGGGTTCGGGAAGGGTGGCAGGACCGGCACTGAAATTGAAGACGCGGGGCATGAAAAAACTCCGAGGGTGGACAGGCAACAAGGCAGAAGCGCCAAAGCTTTCAAGCATACAAGAAAGCATCTGCGGGTCTGACCGGCTGCCCACGCCCCTGCCCGCCAGACCGGTTTTACAGGAGGATTTCAAGCAAAAAATGGCGCCAGCCGGCGTCGCTGCTTGATTTTTCGCTATTTATTTTGAAGTCACACAAAACTGCAATGGCAAGCACTAGCAGCGGCAACCCCGTTGCCCGATAGGCACAACTACTATGAAGCCGCAGCAGGTCGGCCGCTAGGATGGGCCGACAAATCCCAAGGGCACACCCCATGAGCACACGAGACACTGCAGGAGACATCAGCCGCCGGTCCTGTTTGATCGGCCTGTCTGCACCGCTGGTTTTGCCGCACGCCGTGCAGGCGCAAGCAGCAGCCGGCAAGGACATTCTGATTGGCCGCACGCTGCCACAAAGCGGCCCCATGGTGCCGGTGGTGACCGGCTTTATCGAAGGCGAGGTGGCCGCCATCAAAGACGCCAACGATCGTGGCGGCATCTACGGCCGGCCCATCAAGCTGGTGTTTGCCGACGACGCTTTTGACGGCCAGCGCGCTCTGCAAAATGCCAAAGACCTGGTCGAAAAGCAAGGCGTGATTGCGTTGTTTGGCGTGATCGGCACCGAGCCGGTGGCCGCCACCCTGCCCTATGCCGCCGAGAAGCGCATTCCGATGATTGCGGCCTACACCGGCAGCCCGGCGCTGCGGGTCAAACCCCACCCTACCTTCTTCACAACGCAGGCCAGCTACATCGACGAGCTGGCCAAGATTGTGCGCACCCTGGTCACGCTGCAGTCGCTGCGCATTGCCATTGCCTACCAGGACAACGGCTTTGGCAAGCTGCTGCTGCCCTATGCGCAAAAAGCCATTACCGACCAGGGCGGTACCGTCACCGGCGCGGTGGCAGTCGAAAACTCCGGCGGCAACGCGGTGGCCCAGGCCAAGGCACTGGCGGCACTGCGGCCCAATGCGGTGATCTTGATTGCGGCTGGCCCGTCGGTGGTGGCCTGGGTCAAGGCCTGCAAGGCCAACATCGGCATTCCGGTCTACACCTTCTCGCTGTCGGCCTCGGTAGGCACCGTCAAGCAGCTTGGCGAAGACGCACGTGGGCTGGCGGTCGCGCGGGTCACGCCCTACCCGTGGCAGGGCGTAACGCCGCTCACGCGCGAGTTCCAGGAATCGATGCGGCGCAACGGCAACCTGCCTGTCGACTACGACCGTTTTCTGGGCTACATCAATGCCCGGGTGCTGATAGAAGGCCTGCGCGCTGCAGGGCGCGACCCCACGCCGCAATCGCTGGTTGCCGGCATGGAGCGGCTGGGCCGGCTCGACCTGGGCGGCTATGCACTCAGCTACTCGCCCACCAACCACCACGGCTCGCCCTATGTGGACATCACCGTGATTGGCCCCGAAGGCAAGCCGATGAAGTAAGGCCCGCTGCGGCCTTCAGGTGTGGATCAGCCGGCCGCCGGCAAACGACCAGTTCTCCCAGCTGGTCTCCTTGAAGCAGACCATCACGTTCTCGGGCTGGAGTTTCAGCGCCGTGAGCGAAGCCATCAAATCGGCCAGCAGCTTTTTCTTGACCTTCACGCTGCGGCCCACCGACCAGAGAATTTCAATCAGCACAAAGTCGTCGGTACGTTTGACCTTGCAGTCGGGGTAGCTCGGGTCAAAACGAAAGTCTTCGGCACCGAGTTCCAGCACCCGCTGAAAACGGTCGGTTTCCGGCACACCCGCCGCCACCAGCGCGGCATGCACTGCGCCCAGCACATCGGCCTTGAACTGGGTGGTTTTGGGTTTGCGGACGGTGAGGGTGACGAGGGGCATGG
>JAZKCX010000044.1:0-5185 GCA_040387875.1 Pseudomonadota bacterium
GATGCGGTAGATGGCCGGGTCGCGCAGGTTGATGTTGGGCGAGGCCATGTCGATCTTCGCTCTTAAAACCATAGCGCCATCGGCATGCTGGCCGCCGGCCATCTGCCTGAAACGTTCCAAATGGTGGCTGGCGGGCAGGGCGCGGAAGGGGCTGTTGGTGCCGGGCTTGCCAAAGTCGCCGCGGTTGGCGCGCATTTCTTCGGCGGTCTGTTCGTCTACATAGGCGTGGCCGGCCTCAATCAGGTACTCGGCCGCGCGGTACATGAAGTCGAAATAATCGCTGGCCTGGTACAGGTGGTTTTGGCCGTTGGCATTCCAGCCAAAACCCAGCCACTGCACTGCGTCCAAAATGCTGTTGACGTACTCGGTGTCTTCTTTTTCGGGGTTGGTATCGTCAAACCGCATGTGGCACACGCCGCCATAGTCGCGCGCCAGGCCAAAGTTCAGGCAGATGCTTTTGGCGTGGCCCACATGCAAATAGCCGTTGGGCTCGGGCGGAAAACGCGTGCGGATTTTGGCCGGGTCGGGTTCACCGCTGGCGTGGTGGGCGGCGTCGCCCGGGCTGCCGGCCCAGCGGCGCTGGGCATAGGTGCCGGCCGCAAGGTCGTGCTCGATGATCTGGCGCAGAAAATTGCTGGGCTTGGCGGGGGGTTCTTTGTTGTCGGTGGGGGCTGGGGCGCTCATTTTTTCATTCTAGGCGGGCAATGCTGTTTAACGCGCTTTCGGCGCTGGCGCTGACACCGCAGAGTGGCCCGTGCAGCATGGCAACAACGGTATGCGGCGCACATTGGCGCCACAACGACAATCAGGCTTGCCCCAGCCTGCAGCGCCTCTATGTCCCCCATGCCACCACCACCGTCCCGCTTTGCGCTGATCGACGCCTTCAAGGCTGTTGCGTCGCAGCTCATCGTGCTGCATCACCTGGCTTTTTACGGGCCCATGTCGGACATCGCGCAGCAGCTGGCCCCGGCGTTGATGAACTGGCTGAGCCGCGACGCACGCATTGCAGTGCAGGTGTTTCTGGTGATTGGCGGTTTTCTGGCGGCCCGCAGCCTGGCGCCGCAGGGCGTGCTGCAGCCGCCCCGCCTGCTGCCGGTGCTGCGCAGCCGCTACCTCAAACTCGTGTTGCCCTACGCCGCCGCGCTGCTGGTGGGCATTGCCTGCGCCGCGCTGGCCCGGGCTTTCATGGTGCACCCGGCCACACCGCAGCCGCCGGGGCTGTGGCAGGTGCTGGTGCACCTTTTGCTGCTGCACGACGTGCTGGATGTCGAGGCCCTGTCGGCCGGTGTCTGGTACGTGGCGATTGATTTCCAGCTGTTTGTGCTGCTGGCACTGCTGCTGTGGCTGGCCCGGCGCTGGGGCGGTGGCGAGGCGGCGCTGGTCTCGGCGCTGCTGCTCGGCGGCCTGCTGGTGGCCGCGCTGGCGGCGCTGTCGCTGTTCCATTTCAACCGCTACCCCGACTGGGACGAATGGGCGCTGTATTTTGCCGGTGCCTACGGGCTGGGTGTGCTGGCCTACTGGCTTTCTGACCGTGCCCGCTGGGCCGGCTGGCTCTGGCTGCTGGCCGCCGGTGTGTTGCTGGCGCTGGTGCTGGAATTTCGCAGCCGCATTGCGGTGGCGCTGCTGGTGGCGCTGGCACTGGGCTGGGGCCGGCGCAGCGGCGCCCTGCAGAACTGGCCGCCGGGTGGGTGGTGGGCCTATTTCGGCAAGATCTCGTATGCGGTTTTTCTGCTCAATTTCCCGGTGGCGCTGGTGGTGAATGCACTGTTCACCCGGTTTGTGCCGGCCGAGCCCTGGCCACAAATGGCGGGCGTGCTGCTGGCCTGGCTGTTGTGCAATGTGGCGGGCGCGTTGTTTTACCGCTGGGTGGAGCTGCCGGCCAGCCGCTGGCGGGTCTGACGCGTGCGGGGCGGCCGTGTAGGAAAAGCGCCAGAAATCGCCCGAAAACCCGGTTTTTGTTACGTATGGCAACGACTTTCACCGTAGCTGTGGCATCGCGCGCGGGTCTTGGTGCGTTAATTCCATCACAGGCGCACGAATGCGCGTTGTGTCTGGCAACAGGCACCCAACAGGAGATCTGAAATGACTGTAACCCGCTCACTTGCCACTTTGGCCGCCACGGCCGCTCTGGCCACCGCCGCCCTGCTGGGCACCACCGCTGCGCAAGCGCGCAGCGACGTGGCGTTTTCCATTGGCATCGCCGCCCCTGGCGTGGGTGTGGTGGTGGGCAATGCGCCCCGCTACTACGCACCCGCGCCGGTGTATTACGCACCGCAGCCGGTGTACTACGCGCCCCCGCCGGTTTATTACCGTCCGGCTCCGGTGTACTACCAGCCGGCCGTGGTGGTCGGCCCGCGCTACGGCTATGGGTACGGCCACCGCCACCATGGTGGCCATCGGGGTCACCGTGGCCATGGGCACGGCCACTACCGTTAAACCCTGCTTCTCATGAAAAAGGGCTGCAAGCTTCTGGCTTGCAGCCCTTTTCTTATGGGTGGCCTGGTTTAGCGGGCTTTCCAGAAAATGTAGTCGGCGCGGTAGCCGGCGTCGGCCCGGGTGCCGTTGGCCAGGTCGTTGCAGGTATCGGGGGGAACAACGCCGCCCTTGGTGGCCACGCGCTGGATGTAGGTCACATCGGTAAACGCGCCGTTGCCGGTGGACGGGTTGGCTTTAACGAGTTGCAGCGGAATGCTGCCGGGCGTGCCAGGAGCGGTGGCAATCTGGCTGCCGCTGACCCGCGAGCCGTCCAGGTTGTCCCAGGTGGCGGGTGGGCCGTAGTATTTGCCCACCACGCGGTCGGTGCGGTCCGACAGCACCGCGTCGGGGCCCACGGGCTCCCAGGTGAATTCGGTCAGCCGGGTTGGATTTTGTTTGCACTCGTAGGTGATTTTTCCGGCGGCTACGGCCTCAAAAGCCAGCCGGTTGCCGGCGGGCACCTGAATGGCGGCCGGCGCGGTGTCGGGGTTGAAGTTGTTGGAGCTTTGGCTGGCGCAACCAGCCAGTGCCGCCAGCAGGGCGGCGGCAACGGGAAATCTCTGCATCTGCAAAACCTCGGGTGATGAACACCCCAAAAGTATCGCAGGTGCAGCCCCGCCGGGCGGCCAGTGCGGTTACTGGATGTTGGCGCGCAGGCGGCGTACGGTCTTGCCGTCGCGGCTGGTCCGCGAGGTGGCTACGGCGGTGTCTTTCAGGAAACGCCAGACCGTGGCGTTGTCGGCCTGCGGGTTGCGTGCCAGAAACAGCGCTGCCGCGCCCGCCACATGCGGCGCCGACATCGATGTGCCCGACAGCGTGAGCAGGCCGCCCCCGCTGCGGGTAGACACCACGCCCACGCCGGGCGCCCAGATGTCAATGCAGCTGCCAAAGTTGCTGAAATTGGCTTCGGCGTCGTTGCTGTCGCTGGCGGCCACCACAAACACACCGGGGGTGATGCCGCCAACGCGCGCGGGCGAGCTGCCGCAGGCGTCAGCGGCTTCGTTGCCAGCCGCCAGCGAATACACCAGGCCAGACGCCACCGAGCGGCGCACCGCGTCGTCAAAAGCGGCGGTAGGGGCCGAGGTAAAGCTGAGGTTGACCACTGCCGGGCGCATGGCGTTGGCGGTAACCCAGTCGATGGCCTTGATGGCCATGGCCGTGGTGCCGTTGCCGTCGCAGCCCAGGGCCTTCACGCCCACCAGCTTGATGCCGGGTGCCACGCCCACCGTGTCAAAAGCGTTGTCGCGCGCGCCAATCGTGCCCGCCACATGGGTGCCGTGGCCGTTGCAGTCGGTGTTGGGGCCACCGGCAAAGTTGACGTGCTGCACCAGGTTGAGTTCGTTGTTGGGGCCAATGCCCGAATCGATCACATAGGCGGTGGGCAGGTCGACCGAGCCGCTGCCGTTACCGGCCTGACTGAAGCTCTGGGTGGCTTCGGTCAGCGTAATCCCATAGGGAATGGTTTGCGGCACCGGCTCGGGCGCTGGGCCGGGTGCAGGTGCCGCCGTGGGAACAAAAGGCACGTTGATGGGTACCGCAAAAGGCACGGGCGCCGGTGCCGGCGCGGGGCCTGGGCTGGGCGCGGGGGCAGGCGCACTGCCGCCGCCGAGCAGGCCACTGAGAAAATTGAGGTTGAGCAGGCTGGAGAGAATGTCGAGCTGGGCCAGTTTGGTAGGCAGCACTTCTTCAATAAGGTCTACCGAGGGCTCCTGCCGCAGGGCCGCCAGTTGTTCGGACGTGAGGTCGGCCGAAAAGCCGCTCAGTGCATGGCTGTAGGCCTGCTTGACGCGAAAGCTGTGGCGCTTTTCCAGCCGCTGCACTTCGTTCACGGTGGTTGGTTTCAGGTAGCCCCATTCGCGCGACTGGGTGGCATAGCGGTCGTCCAGAACGATCTTGCCGCGCAGCGGCGGCAGTCGGCTTTCGGTGAAGCGGACGATGTATTCCTTGCTCTGCCCGAACACGGCGCTGCTTGCCAAACCCAGACCGAGCAAGACCAGAATTTTGTTAAAGCGAGGGGCCACGGTAGTACCTTCGTATACACTTTTGTTACATTTCGCCCGCGATTGTCACCTAAGGTACACCTGCAATCCAGCCCGAAAACGCCTGCCCGCCTAGGGATTAACCCCGGTTTTTGCACCGCAACGGGGCCTATGGAGATGGCCCCAGGGGCAGGGCGATAATCGCCGCTCTATTCAGGAGCGCTTGTGGACATAGTTTTGCTGGTCAAGGCCGCCGTGATGGGCGTGGTGGAGGGCCTGACCGAGTTTTTGCCGGTTTCATCGACCGGGCATTTGATTCTGGCCGGCGCGCTTCTGGGCTTTGACGACGACAAGGCCAAGGTGTTTGACATTGCCATTCAGACCGGCGCGATTTTTGCCGTGATCCTGGTGTACTGGCAAAAAATCCGCGACACCATTGTGGCGTTGCCCAGCGAACGCCAGGCCCAGCGTTTTGCGCTGAACGTGCTGATTGCTTTTGTGCCGGCGGTGCTGCTGGGCCTGCTGCTGGGCAAGGCCATCAAGGCACACCTGTTCACCCCGGTGGTGGTGGCCAGCACCTTCATCGTTGGCGGCTTTATTATTTTGTGGGCGGAGAAGCGGCCGCAGCACGCGGCGCGCATCCACAGCGTGGAAGACATGTCGCCGCTGGACGCGCTCAAGGTCGGGCTGGTGCAGTGCCTGGCCATGGTGCCGGGCACCAGCCGCAGCGG
>JAZKCX010000045.1:0-12691 GCA_040387875.1 Pseudomonadota bacterium
AACGGGGCCCAGTGCCCCGTTTTTCTTTGGTACAACGCATTGCATGTTCTGGCAGACCACGCGCTACCCAATTGACCTCGCGTTGCCGCGCGTGATGGGCATCGTCAACCTCACGCCCGATTCGTTTTCTGATGGCGGGCAGTATGCTGGCACCACCGCAGCGCTGCGGCACTGCGAAGCCCTGATTGCGCAGGGCGCGCACATCCTGGACATCGGCGCCGAGTCCACCCGCCCCGGCGCCACGCCGCTGCCGCTGGACGACGAGCTTGCCCGGCTGCTGCCGGTGTTGACCGAAGCGGTCAAGCTGGGCGTGCCGATTTCTGTGGACACCTACAAACCGCGCGTCATGCAGGCCGCGCTGGACCTGGGCGCCGACATCGTCAACGACATCTGGGCGCTGCGCCAGCGCGGTGCGGCCGAGGTGGTGCTGCAGCACCCCCAGTGCGGCGTGGTGCTGATGCACATGCACCGCGACCCGCAGACCATGCAAACGCTGCCGATGGAGGGCGACGTGGTGCCCCAGGTGCTCCTGTTTTTGCAGCAAACAACGCATCACCTGTGCCGGGCAGGGCTGGAAAAGAGCCGTATTGTGGTCGATTCGGGCATCGGTTTCGGCAAAACTGTGGCGCAGAACTTCGCCTTGCTGGCGCGCCAGCAGGAGTTGCTGGCAGCGGGCGCGCCGCTGCTGGCCGGCTGGTCGCGCAAGTCGTCGCTCGGTGCGGTCACTGGGCTGGAGGTGGGAGACCGGCTGCTGCCCAGCGTGGCCGCTGCGCTGCTGGCGGTGGAGCGCGGCGCGCGTATTGTGCGGGTGCACGACGTGGCCGAAACGGTGCAGGCACTGCAGGTCTGGCAGGCGGCCCGCGCGCTATAAGATCGCGCACACCGACAAGAACAACACGCGGGAGAAAACCTTGGGCAGCAGAAAGTATTTTGGCACCGACGGCATTCGCGGCACGGTGGGCCAGTCGCCCATCACGCCCGACTTTGTGCTGCGGCTGGCCCATGCGGTGGGCCGGGTGCTCAAGCGCACCGAGTCGCGGCCCACCGTGCTGATCGGCAAGGACACCCGGATTTCGGGCTACATGCTGGAGAGCGCGCTCGAATCTGGCTTTAACTCGGCCGGGGTCGATGTGGTGCTGCTCGGGCCGCTGCCCACGCCCGGCGTGGCCTACCTCACGCGCGCCCAGCGGGCCAGCCTGGGTGTGGTCATCAGCGCCAGCCACAACGCCTTTGCCGACAACGGCATCAAGTTTTTCAGTGCCCAGGGCAGCAAGCTGGGCGATGCCTGGGAGCTGGACGTGGAGGCCGCGCTGGAGCAAGCCCCGGTCTGGGCCGACTCGGCCACGCTGGGCCGCGCCCGCCGGCTGGACGATGCGGCCGGCCGCTACATCGAGTTCTGCAAAAGCACTTTTGCCAACGACCTGAGCCTGCGTGGCCTGAAAATTGTGGTGGATGGTGCCCACGGTGCGGCCTACCATATCGCGCCCAAGGTCTTCCATGAGCTGGGCGCCGAAGTCATTGCCATTGGCTGCGCGCCCGACGGCCTGAACATCAACCACGAGGTCGGCGCCACCCATCCCGAGGCGCTGGTGCGCGCGGTGCGGGCCAACAAGGCCGACTACGGCATTGCGCTGGACGGCGACGCCGACCGGCTGCAGCTGGTCGATGCTACCGGCCGCCTGTTCAATGGCGACGAGGTGCTGTACCTCATGGTGAGCGAGCGGCTGGCGCGCGGCGAGAAGGTAGAGGGCGCCGTAGGCACGCTGATGACCAACATGGCGGTGGAAGTGGCGCTGAAAGCGCAGGGCGTGGCCTTTGTCCGCGCCAAGGTGGGCGACCGCTATGTGCTGGAAGAACTGGAGTCGCGCGGCTGGCTGCTGGGCGGTGAGGGCTCAGGCCACCTGCTGGCGCTGGACAAACACACCACCGGCGACGGTCTCATCAGCGCGCTGCAGGTGCTGCAGGCCTGCGTGCGCAGCGGCAAGACCCTGGCGCAACTGCTGCAAGCCGTTACGCTGTTCCCGCAGACCCTGCTCAATGTGCGGCTGCGGCCGGGCCAGGACTGGAAATCCAACGCGCTGCTGGCGGCCGAAACTGCGGCGGTTCAGGCCGAGCTGGGCGATACCGGCAGGGTGCTGGTACGGGCCAGCGGCACCGAGCCGCTGCTGCGGCTGATGGTGGAGGCCCGCGACGCCGCGCAGGCCAACCGCTGCGCCGAGCGGCTGCGCGAGGCGGTCAAGGCCGGCTGAACTTGAGGGTGTATCAATTGGTGAATAGCAAGGCCAAAGGGCGCTAGCTCGGCCTATACCCCGGCGGGTGCGCGCCGAAAATAAAACTACTTCCAGGTGGTTTTATGCGCACATCCAAACTATTTCACAAAGTCCCGGCCTTTCTGATGGCCGCGCTCGCTGCATCCTGCGTCTGGGCGGTCGGCGAAAACGACGCGGGCCGCAGCACGCTGGACAGCATCAACCCCTACCGCTTTGCCCGGCCACTGGCGGGCTGGCCCTCGGGCTGGGGGCCGCTGGACAAATCGGCCTTGCCGTCCGAGCCACGCCTGAAGCTGGGCTCGGTCTACGTCAAACCCTCGTTGTTCAGCAATGCCGATGGCGGCTCGGGCGCCGGCTTCTGGCTGGGTCGGGGCGAAACCTGGCGGCTGGCGGTGGGCACACGCCGGCAGTCGGCCCGCAGCGGCCTGGGTTTTGCGCCAGACATGGGTGAATCGTCATTGGTGACCGCCAGCTATTTGTGGTCGGACCAGCAGTCGCTGTCGCTGCAGTGGCTGCGCCAGGGCAATGCCGAGCAGGGCCAGCGCACGCTGAACCTGGTCTATGGCACCGAGTTGTCGGGCAGCGAAAAAATCAAGGTCGGTATTTCGGCAATTACCGGCTGGGCCCCGCTGGGCGGGTCGCAGCAGCGCATTGGGCTGTCGCTGGGCTACGACTGGCCGAGTTACTTTGTACAGCTGGCCTACGACCCCAAGGCCAACTTTGGTACACAGGACCAGTTCCGCGTCTCGGCCGGCACCCGCTTCTAGTCGGGCCGCAAAACGCGGTCCAGTTGCGCCCCCACCCAGGCGCCCAGCGCCTGGGATGCCACAAACCCCAGAGCACTTGCCGGCGCGATGCCGGCAAAACTGTCGCTCAGCATGCGGCCCAGCACCGCAGCCGGATTCGCAAACGAGGTGCTGGCGGTAAACCAGTAGGCCGCGCCGATGTAGCAGGCCACCAGCGCGCTGGCCTTGCCAGGCGGCGAACGCAGAATCACCAGAATCAGCCCGGCAGTCGCCACCGCTTCCGCCAGCCACTGGCCCATGCCGGCGAACTGGCCCGCCAGGGTCCAGCCGCCGCGCAGCTTGCTGCTGGTCTGCAGCAGCGGCAAATCAAACATGCTGTGTGCCAGCAAGGCACCCGCCACTGCACCGGCCAGTTGTGCCGCTATGAAATAAGTAGCTATTAACGCAGCACGGTCGCCGGCCAGAGTGCCTTTTGACAATGAAACCAGGGTCACCAGCGGATTGAAGTGGGCGCCGCTGATGGGCCCCAGGGTTTCGATCAGCACATACAGCGCAAACACCGTTGCCAGCGTATTGGCCAAAAGCGCCAGCCCGGTGTTGCCGCCGCTCAGCCGCTCGGCCATGATGCCCGAGCCAATCACCGCGCAGAGCAGCGCGGCCGTGCCCAGAAATTCTGCACACAGGCGCGCACGCAGCGCAGGTGCCGCCGCGCCGCTCATGACCTGGCGAGATTGCGTGCTTCTTGTTCCAGCATCAGCTTGGTAAGGCTTGCCGGCGGCAGGTTCACCAGCAGCTCCAGCCGGCGGCGAATCGCGTGCAGGGTCTGGCGAAAGGCGTCGAGCTTTTGCGCCTCGCTGCCCTGTGCCTCGGACGGGTCGGGGTAGCCCCAGTGCGCGGTGGCCGGCTGGCCGGGCCAGTAGGGGCAAACCTCGCCAGCGGCGTTGTCGCACACGGTGATCACCAGGTCCATGTGGGGCGCGTTGGGTTGGCCAAACGCGTCCCAGGACTTGCTGTGCAGGCCTTCGATGGCAACGCCCGCGTTTTGCAGCACCTGCAGCGCCAGTGGGTTGGGTTGCTGGTTTTCACGCGGGCTGCTGCCGGCCGAATAGGCTTTAAAGCGCCCTTGGCCCAGATGGTTGAGCATGGCTTCGGCCAGAATGCTGCGGGCCGAGTTGTGGGTGCACAGAAAAAGCACGTTCAGAACGGGTGTGGTCATGGCGTTCAAAAAAGTTAACAGGTGGTACAGGCCGTGCCGTCAATTTCGCAGGGCGTGCCTTCGCAGCAGTGCTCGGTGAGGTAGCCCAGCAACGCGGCCATGCGGTCAAACTCGGCGCGGTAAATCAGGTTGCGGCCACGCGGCTCGCTTCGCACCAGCCCGGCGTGGGCCAGCTCCTTCAAATGAAACGACAGCGCGCTGGGCGCTACACCCAGCTGCAGCGCGATGGCGCCCGGTGTCAGGCCTTCTGGCCCGGCCACCACCAGCGCGCGGAAGGCACGCAGACGCTGCGCCTGCGCCAGTGCCGCAAGGGCCTTGACCGCAAGGGTTTCGTCGATGGCGGTGATTGTCGATTCCATAATTCAATTATAGTTGAATTATTAAATTGAACTGGCATCCTGCATCGCCTCGACAACCCCATGACCTCCACCACGATTTACCACAACCCCCAGTGCGGCACCTCCCGCAACACGCTGGGGCTGATCCGCAACGCCGGCATCGAGCCGGTGGTCATTGAATACCTGAAGTCACCCCCCAGCCGCGAGGAACTGCAGAATCTGATCGCGCAGATGGGCATGCCCGTGCGCGACCTGCTTCGGCAAAAGGGCACGCCCTACGACGAACTCGGTCTGGACGATGCGGCGCTCACCGATGCGCAACTCCTCGATGCCATGCTGGCCCATCCCCTATTGATCAACCGGCCCATCGTCGTCACGCCGCTGGGCACCCGCCTGTGCCGGCCGTCGGAGGTGGTGCTGGACATCCTGCCGCAGCCGCAGCAGGGTGCTTTTTCCAAGGAAGACGGCGCGCAAGTGGTCGATGCGGGAGGCCGCCGTGTCCACACTGCCTGAGCTGCCGCAGGTGGATGCCGCACTGTTCGCAACGCCCACACTGGAAAAATTGCAGGCCGCGCCTGCGGCCCACCCGCCGCGCATCCTGCTGCTCTACGGTTCGCTGCGCGAGCGCTCCTACAGCCGGCTGCTGACCGAAGAAGCCGCGCGTCTGCTGCAGGCGCTGGGCGCGGAGCCGCGCATTTTCGATCCCCGCGACCTGCCGCTGCCCGACAGCGTGCCCGAATCCCATTCCAAGGTACAGCAACTGCGCCAGCTCGCCCAGTGGAGCGAGGGCATGGTCTGGTGTTCACCCGAGCGCCACGGCGCCATGACCGGTATTCTGAAAGCGCAGATCGACTGGATTCCGCTGGCCGACGGCGCGGTGCGCCCCACCCAGGGCAAAACGCTGGCGGTGATGCAGGTTTCGGGCGGCTCGCAGTCGTTCAACGCGGTCAACCAGCTGCGTGTGCTGGGCCGCTGGATGCGCATGCTGACCATTCCCAACCAGTCGTCGGTGGCCAAGGCCTTTCTTGAATTTGACGAAGCCGGCCGCATGAAGCCGTCGGCCTATTTCGACCGGGTGGTCGATGTGATGGAAGAGCTGGTCAAGTTCACCTTGCTCACCCGCGATGTGGCGCCTTATCTGGTGGACCGCTACAGCGAGCGCAAGGAATCGGCTGAGGCACTGTCGCGCCGCGTGAACCAGCGCAATCTCTGACGGGCGGCTTGTGCACACGGCTCAGCCACGCTCCCCGGCACGGCTGGTGTTGGCCCTGGGCGCCGGCCAGACACTGGCCTGGGCTTCCAGCTACTACCTGCCGGCCATCCTGGCTGACGCCATGGCACGCGACCTGGGACTGCAGCGGTCCTGGATTTTTGCGGCCTTCTCGGCGGCGCTGCTGGTCTCGGCGGTGCTGGGGCCGCTGGTGGGCCGCAGTATTGACATGCGCGGCGGGCGCGGTATGTTGTGCGCCTCCAATCTGGTATTTGCGGCCGGCCTGCTGCTGCTCGCCACCGCCCAGAGCGGGCTGGCGCTGGCCGCAGGCTGGCTGGTCATCGGTGTGGCCATGGCCATGGGCTTGTACGACGCGGCGTTTGCCACACTGACCCGGCTTTTGGGCAGCGCTGCGCGGTCGCCGATTACCGGCGTGACTTTGATGGCCGGGTTTGCCAGCACCATCGGCTGGCCGCTCACCGCCTTTCTGGAAAGCCAGCTCGGCTGGCGCGGCGCCTGCATGGCCTGGGCGGCAGCGCATCTGCTGCTGGCCCTGCCGCTGCACTGGGCCGTGGTGCCCCGCGTACCGGCGGCCACTGCAGTGGTAGAAGCCAGTGCGACGCCCGTGCGCAAGGCATCGCCGCTGACCTTGTGGCTGCTGGGCTATGTTTTTGCGGCAGGCTGGTTTGTCTCTACCGCGATGGCCGCGCATCTGCCCAGCCTTTTGCAGGCTGCGGGCGCAACGCTGGCCGTTGCGGTGGCGGCAGCGGCGCTGGTCGGGCCGGCGCAGGTGCTGGCGCGGCTGTTCGAGTTTGGCTTGCTGCGGCGTACCCATCCGCTGGTCTCGGCCATGGTGGCAACCAGTTTGCATCCGCTGGCGGCTGTTTTGTTTGTGGTGTTCGGGGCACCTGCGGCGGTGTTTGCGTTTTTGCATGGCGCTGGCAACGGCTTGCTGACGATTGCTGCCGGCACCTTGCCGCTGGTGCTGTTTGGCGCCGCCGGCTATGGCCGGCGCCAGGGCTGGCTGACGGCGCCCGCCCGCGTGGCGCAGGCCGGCGCACCGCTTTTGTTTGCGCTGCTGCTGGAGCGCCTGGGCAGCGCTGCGCTGGCGCTGACATCGGGGCTGCTGGTATTGGCGCTGCTGGCCTTGCTGGGCATTGCGCTGCAGTTGCGCAGCAGACCCTGAGCAAAGGCTGAACCGCGCAACTGCTGCCGTGCCTGTCACGCAACTGCCTTGTTTTTGCCATATTTCCGTCATCACCAGGCTGCACCATTGCGGTCATGACAGCGCCAGCACAACGCACCACAGCACCTCCGGCCGCCGGCCCGGCTGTCGTGCGCCGTCCGCCGCAAGCTTTTGCGCTCCGCCTTGTAAGCCCCGCCGTCCGGGGCTTTTTTATAGCCGGGCCATTTCCCATGCAAAGTTGAAACAGGAGAAGAAGATGAAAGAACTGCCAAACCCCACCTTCCCTTTGTCACCGGCAGCCCGTTCGCTGCCAAGGGGGTCACTTCACCGACCTGACGCTGCTGGTGATGCGCAAGTCGCTCCGGCTGGGCGCGGCGGCATTGCGGTGGCGTGGGCACAACACCTCGACGAAGTTCGGCAGGCACAGCGCCTGAGGTACGACATTTTCGCCAGTGAAATGGGCGCGCGGCTGAACACGCCGCTGCCCGGCCACGATGTGGACCTGTTCGACGACTTCTGCGAACACCTGCTGGTGCGCGACCTGGAGACGCAGGAAGTCGTTGGCACCTACCGCGTGCTCACGCCGGCCCAGGCGCGGCGCATTGGCAGTACCTACAGCGACACCGAGTTTGACCTGACCCGTCTGCGCGGCCTGCGCTCGCGCATGGTGGAGCTGGGCCGCAGTTGTGTGCATGCCGAGCATCGCCACGGTGGCGTGATCATGGCGCTGTGGGGTGCGCTGGCCGGCTTCATGGTGCGCAACCAGCTCGACACCATGATTGGCTGTGCCAGCATTCCCATGCTGCACAACGGCGTGGTCAGCGGCGACGCGGCGGCCAGCATCTGGAACCAGGTGAAACAAACGCACCTGGCGCCCATTGAGTACCACGTCACGCCGCGGCTGGCGCTGCCGGTCGACAAGCTGGATGGCTCGCTGCCGGTGGAGCCACCCGCGCTCATCAAGGGCTATCTGCGCCTGGGTGCAAAAGTACTGGGCGCACCCGCCTGGGATCCTGATTTCAACTCGGCCGACCTGCCCATGCTGATGCGAATTGCCGACCTGCCACTGCGTTACCGCAAGCACTTTCTGGGTGCCTGATGTCGGCCGCGTTCAAAAGCGGCGAACTGGCCCCGGGCATGGCCTGGAACGCCTGGCAGCAGGGCGCAGAGTTGTCGGCCGATAGCGATGACGATGCCACCGGCCCCCGCTACCGCGCCATCTTTATTTCCGACCTGCACCTGGGCACACCCGGCTGCCAGGCGGCCGCGCTGCTGGACTTTCTGAAAGAGCACCCCAGCGACTACCTGTATCTGGTGGGCGACATCGTGGACGGCTGGCAACTGCGCCGCAAATGGTACTGGCCGCAGCTGCACAACGACGTGGTGCAAAAGCTGCTGCGCCGCGCCCGCAAGGGCTGCCGCATTGTGTATGTGCCGGGCAACCATGACGAGTTTGCGCGCGATTTCATTGGCCACAGTTTTGGTGGCATTGCGGTGATTGACGAGACGGTGCACACCACCGCCGACGGGCGCCGGCTCTGGGTCATCCACGGTGACTATTTCGACGGTGTGGTGCAGTGCGCCAAATGGCTGGCCTATGTGGGCGACAACCTGTACGAATTCACCCTCAAGCTCAACCGTTATCTGAACAACATGCGCGGGCGTCTTGGGCTACCGTACTGGTCGCTCTCGGCGTATCTCAAGCACAAGGTAAAAAAGGCGCTGGCCTATGTCACCGACTTTGAAGTGGCGGTAGCGCAGGAAGCACGCAACCGTGGCCACCAGGGCGTGGTGTGTGGCCATATCCACCGCGCAGAAATGCGCGAGATCAACGGTACGCTTTACTGCAACGACGGTGACTGGGTTGAAAGTCGCACCGCGCTGGTCGAGCATATGGACGGCCGGCTTGAGCTGGTGCACTGGCGGGCTGATCCCGGATCGTTTGAATACCGTCACGCGGCAGCCCAGGCCGGCACGGTAGTGGCGGGCTCTTCACAGGTGGCAGCATGAAAATCGCACTGGTCACCGACGCCTGGCAACCGCAGGTCAATGGCGTGGTCACCACACTGGTGGAACTGGTGCGCGAGCTGCAGGCCTGGGGGCATGCGGTCACCGTGATCCAGCCGGGGCTGTTTGCTACCCGGCCCTGCCCCGGCTATGCCGGTATTGATCTGGCCGTACGCCCCAAAAAGCTGTTGACGGAGCTGCTCGACGCGGCGCAGCCCGACGCCATTCACATTGCCACCGAAGGCCCGCTGGGCTGGGCCGCAAGGCGCTACTGCCTGCAGCGCAAGCTGGCCTTCACCACCGCCTTTCACACCAAGTTTCCCGATATCCTGCATGCCGCGCTGCGCATTCCGCTGTCCTGGGGCTATGCGCTGTTCCGGTATTTCCACAAACCTTCGTCGGGCGTGATGGTGCCCACCCAGGGCGTGTTGCGCATGCTGCAGGGCCGGGGTTTTCGCAATCTGCGCGGCTGGACGCATGGCGTGGACACCCGGCTTTTTGCCTTCCACGACCCGGCGCTGCACGATGCACTGGCCGAGGGCTTGGAGCGACCCGTGTCGCTGTTTGTCGGCCGGGTCTCGTATGAAAAAAACATCGAGGCTTTTCTCAAGCTCGATCTGCCGGGCACCAAGATCGTCTGCGGTGTGGGCCCGCTGGAGGCATTGCTCAAAACACGTTATCCGCAGGTGCACTGGATGGGCGTACTCCGGCGCGAGGAGCTGGCGCGCGTTTACGCGGCCGCCGACGTGTTTGTGTTCCCCAGCCGCTCGGAAACCTTTGGTCTGGTGATGCTGGAGGCCATGGCCTGCGGCACGCCGGTGGCGGCCTACCCGGTTGATGGCCCGCTGGAAGTCTTGGGCGAAAGCCATGTCGGCCTGCATGGCCGGGGCAGGGGCGGTGTCATGGACGAAGACCTGCTACGGGCCACCCATGCGGCGCTGGGCATGTCGCGCCACGAGGCCCGCGCGCGCGCGCTGGAGTTCAGCTGGACCGAAGCTGCGCAGCAGTTTCTGGACCATCTGGTGCCAGTACACCGGGGCAGCAGCAGTCTGCGGCCAGCCGCAGCACAGGGCCTTGTCACACCATTGTCATCAAATCAACATACGATGTAACAAAATTGCAGCGCCGCCGGTTGCGCACTTGCTGCGGATGGACCCTGTGACCATGGCATCGCCTCCTGCTGCACTGCAGCCTCCCACCTCTGTTGACACCGCCCGCAGCGCCGTTGCGCTGCTCGACCGCGACCACAGCATCCTGGCGTTCAACGAGCGGGTGCTCGACTGGGCCCGCCGGCCCGACGTACCGCTGCTCGAGCGGCTGCGCTATTTGTGCATCGTCTCGTCCAACCTGGACGAGTTTTTTGAGGTCCGGGCCGCGCAGCACCTCACGGCCGCGCAGGCCGGCGACAACAAAGGCCAGTACAGCATGGACTCGTTTGCATCGGTGGCCGATGCCGCACACGCGCTGGTCGACCGGCAGTATGCGCTGTACAACGACGAGCTGATGCCGACCTTCGAGAAAAACGGCATCCGCATCGTTTCGCACGGCGACCGCAATCTGGCGCAGCGGCGCTGGGTGAAAGAGCATTTTGAGCGCGAGGTGCGGCCGCTGCTGATTCCGGTGGGGCTGGACCCGGCGCACCCCTTCCCGCAGGTGGCCAACAAGTCGCTCAACTTCATCGTGCGTTTAAGCGGGCGCGACGCCTTCGGGCGCGAAAACGAAATCGCCATCGTCAAGGTGCCGCGGGTGTTGCCGCGGCTGATCCGGCTGCCGGCCAAGGTGTCGGGTGGCAAGGCGGTGTTTGTGTCGCTGTCCAGCTCCATCCGCGCGCATCTGGCCGAGCTGTTTCCCGGCCGCGAGGTGGGGCAGTTTTCGCAATTCCGCGTGACACGCCATTCCGATCTGGCGGTGGACGAGGACGACGTGCAGAACCTGCGTACCGCGCTGCGCGAAGGTCTGGTGCTGCGGCACTACGGTCAGGCAGTGCGGCTGGAGGTATCGGCAGGGTGCTCCGAATACCTGGCCAGTTTTCTGCTGAAACAGTTTGATTTGCCGGAGCGTGCGCTGTACCGCGTACACGGTCCGGTGAACCTGGTGCGCCTGCAGCAGCTTATCGATCTGGTGGATGCGCCCAAACTGCTGTTCCCGCCTTACCAGCCCCACTGGCCCGACCAGATTCGACAGGGCCAATCGTTTTTTGAGCAGCTCCGGGCGCGCGATGTGCTCGTGCACCAGCCGTTCGAGAGTTTTGATGCGGTACTGGCTTTTCTGCGCGAAGCGGTGAACGACCCGCAGGTGCTGGCCATCAAGCAGACCATCTACCGCGCAGGTCCCGACTCGGAGCTGATGACGCTGCTGCGCGAGGCGGTGCGCAAGGGCAAGGAAGTCACTGCGGTAGTGGAGCTGAAAGCGCGCTTTGACGAAGAGGCCAACATCAACTGGGCCGAGATGCTGGAGTCGATTGGCGCGCAGGTGGTCTACGGCATCGTCGGCCTGAAAACCCATGCCAAGATGCTGCTGGTCACCCGCCGCGAGGGCAAGCAGTTGCGCCGCTACGCACACCTGTCTACCGGCAACTACAACCCGCGCACCGCACGGCTGTACACCGACCTCAGCTACTTCACCGCCGACCCGCTGCTGTGTACCGACGTAGAAAACGTTTTTGGTCACCTTGCCAGCCAGAGCCGCCTGCCCAAGCTCAACAAGCTGTGGCTCGCACCCATGCAGTTGCACGACAGATTCATTGGGCAGATCAACGCGGTTGGCAAAGCTGCCGCGCGCGGCAAGCCTGCCCGCATTGTGGCCAAGATGAATGCGCTGACCGACGAGGCCCTGATCCATGCGCTGGTGTTCGCTGGCCAGCAGGGCGCCCAGATTGACCTGATTGTGCGTGGCGCCTGCATGCTGCCGGCGCAGGTGAAAGGCCAGACCGACAACATCCGCGTGCGTTCGGTGATTGGCCGTTTTCTGGAACATTCGCGGGTGTTTTATTTCAACGCTGATGGCAATGAGCAGCTCTACTTGTCGAGCGCCGACTGGATGAACCGCAACATGTTGCGCCGGGTCGAACTGGCCTGGCCGGTGACCGACGCCGGGCTGCGCCAGCGCGTGATTGACGAATGCCTGGTGCCCTACCTGCACGACAGCGCCGACGCCTGGGACCTGCTGCCCGACGGCAGCTACCAGCGCGTCACAGCCCAGCCGACACTGGGCGCACAAGCCGCGCTGATGGCCCGTTATGGCTGGCGCCAGGGTAAGCCGCCCAAGAAGAAGAGCCTGTGATGGACCTGATTTTGTGGCGCCATGCCGAAGCCGAGGAATGGGCCGAGGGCGACAACGACCTGGAGCGCTCGCTCACCGCCCGGGGCGAAAAGCAGGCGGCCCGCATGGCCATCTGGCTCGACCGCCAGTTGCCCGAGGGCGCCCGGGTGCTGGTAAGCCCGGCCCGGCGCACCGAGCAGACGGCGCTGGCGCTGGGCCGCAAATACAAGCTGCGCGACGAACTGCGGCCCGATGGCACGCCCGAACAGCTGCTGGAACTGGTGCAGTGGCCCGCCAGCCGCCTGCCCATGCTGGTGGTAGGCCACCAGCCGGTGCTGGGCCAGACCATTGCCCGGCTGCTGCAACTCTCGGAAAGCGAATGTGCGGTGAAAAAGGGCGCAGTCTGGTGGCTGCGCCACCGTGAACGCGAAGGCCAGAACCGCACGGTGGTGGTCAC
>JAZKCX010000045.1:12791-16142 GCA_040387875.1 Pseudomonadota bacterium
CGGCCCTCTCGGAGGGCAGCGAACCACACGCAGTGGGGAGCGTGGGAGCCCTTAACTCTGGCTGGGGCGTCCGGTTTTGATGGCCGGTACGTTGTTCAGCGCGGCCAGCAGCGCCGCGTCTGACAGTGCGGCCAGGGCCTTGATGCCCGCCCGCAGAATCTCGCTCTTCTTGGTGGCCTTCTGCAGCTTGGCGGCGCGCTGCTTGAGCTCCTCCAGCACCAGGTATTCAGGCTTGGGAATGGTGAAGCTATCGCGTACCAGCTTGGGCTTTTTGGGCTTGGCAGGCTTTTCCACCTTGGCCTTGGGTAAGGCTTTTACCGCAGGCTTTTTCGCGGCGGGTTTGGCGGCGGGCTTTTTGGCAACCGCTTTTTTTGCAGGCGCTGGCTTGGCACTGGCGGTCACGCTGGGGGCTGCCGGTACAACGGCAGGCGCAGCAGCCGGTTTGGTGGCTGGCTTGGCGGGTTTGGCCGCAGGGGCCTTGGGAGTGGTGGTTGCCATGGCGAATAAATCCTTTTCTGTATAAACCGTATAAACAGTTTATACGGTTTGAGGAAATTCGCAAAATCTGCCTGCGACTCAGGCTTCGCTGGCAGTGAGTTGCAGCAGCCACGGGGTCTTCTGCCAGGCCACGGTTTCCTCGCGCAGCAGATGGGCCGACTGCGGAAAGGCCAGTGCCCAGGCAGGCGCATAACGCAGCAGTACCTCGCGCGGCGCAGCGGCGCGGCGGCTCAGTTGCAGGCCGCCCAGGTCGGGGTCGCGCCGGGCGTGGCACAAAATGACCGCCAGCCGCAGGGCCAGCAACTGCATTGCAAAACCTTCGTCCTCAAAGTCGGCTTCGAGCTTGCGCAGTTTGCCGCGGTGGCCCAGCACCAGCAGGCCCAGACGGTGCAGCTCGGGCACGGCAAAGCCGGGCACGTCGGCATGGTCGAGGATGTAGGCGCCGTGCTTGTGGTAATCGCTGTGCGAGATCTGAAAGCCGATTTCATGCAGTTGTGCGGCCCAGGCCAGCTTGCGCCCCATGCGCTCAGCGGCCTGCGCGTCGGCGTCGGCGGTGGGTTGCAGCTGGTCCAGAAAATGGCGGGCTACACGCGCCACCCGTTCGGCCTGCGCCGCGTCGACCGCAAAACGGTCGGCCAGCCGGGTGATGGACGAGGAGCGCAAATCGACCTGGCCTTCCTGGCGGTCCAGCAGGTCGTACAGCACGCCGTGGCGCAGGCCGCCAGCTGCTATCTGCATGCGGTCAATCTGCAGCAGGTCAAACACCGCGCGCAGCACGCTCAGGCCGCCGCCAATCACAGCCCGCCGCTCGTCGCGCAGGCCGTCAATGCGCAGCCGCTCAATGTGCTGGGCGCGCAGCAGCTTGTCGAGCAGCCATTCCAGGCCGTCGCGGGTGACCTCGCCTTCAGGCCAGCCGGCGGCCACCAGCACATCGCCCACGGCGCCCACGGTGCCGGATGAACCGTAGGCCACGTCCCAGGCGCTGCGCGGGTAGCTGCTGAGGGCTTCGTCCAGCACCGCAGTGGCGGCAATTTCCGCAGCCTGAAAAGCGTTGCGGGTGAGCTGGCCATCGGAGAAATACTTCATCGACCACGCCACGCTGCCCACCCGGTACGAGCCCATGGTCTGGGCGTCAAAGGCCTGGCCCAGAATCATTTCGGTGGAGCGGCCACCGATGTCGATCACCAGCCGGCGTTCGTCGGATTGCGGCAGCAGATGGGCTACGCCCTGGTAAATCAGCCGGGCTTCTTCAAAGCCGGAAATCACGTCGATGGGAAAACCGAGAATCTGGTGCGCTTTGGCAAGAAATTCGTCGCGGTTGCGGGCTTCGCGCAGGGTCTGGGTGGCCACGGCGCGCACCTGGCTGGGTTCAAAGCCGGCCAGCCGCTCGCCAAAACGGGCCAGGCAGTCCCAGCCGCGCTGCATGGCCTCCGGCGTGAGGTTGCGCATAGCGTCCAGGCCATTGCCCTGGCGGACGGTTTCTTTGAGGTATTCGGTGCGGTGAATCTGGCCGTGGTCGAGGCGGCCAATTTCCAGGCGAAAGCTGTTGGAGCCGAGGTCAACAGCCGCAAGGCGGGTTCCGTTGTGCATGAAGTGGGTATGGGTAACCGGGGCAGCATAGCATCCGGCCAGCAGGTGGTTGGCGGAGGCCACGCAGAGCCCCCGCCGGAGGGGAACGGCGCCCTCCATGGCGGCGCGGGAACGCCGCGTTTTGGCCGGTACCGGCGTGACGCTGAACGCTGCCATGCTGCTTGTTGCCCTGGCAGCGCCTTCTTCAAAAGCTATAAAATATATAGCTAACTATTGAATAAAGACGCCGGCCAGAGGCCTATTTGGTATGAAATTTGCCGGAAATCAGCGTTTGACCGGCGGCATCAGCACCCGGTCCACCACATGGACCACACCGTTGCTGGCCACGATGTCGGCCTGCTCCACGATGGATTCTTCTACCGTTACAAAGCTGCCGGCCTTGGACAGGCCCACGTTGGCGCCATTCAGGGTGGCGGCATTGCCGTTTTTGATGTCGGCGGACGCGGCCTTCACCGGCAGCACGTGGTAGGCCAGCACGGCCTTGAGTTTGGCGGGGTCAGCCGACAGTTCGGCCATGGTTTTGGCGGGCACGGCCTTGAAAGCCTCGTTGCTGGGGGCAAACACGGTGAAGGGCCCCTGTGCCTTGAGGGTCTCGGTCAGGCCGGCCTTGACTACTAGCTCGTTCAGCGTGCTGAGCGAAGGGTTGGCGGCAATGCTGTCGGCCACCGAAACGGGGCCCGAGGTGGTGGCGCAGCCGGCAAGTGCGGCAGCAAGGGTCACGGTGGCAAGGCTCAGGCGAAACATCATGTCAACTCCCATACAAAGAATGAATGGAGCTTAGGCAGGCTGCGTGACATCCATGTGACGGAAAAATGACGATTCAGGGCCGCCGACCCGGGTTTTTGTAGTGGAAATGTCATGCCAATGTCACAAAGGCTTTCTACAGTTCTCCTCATCTGTTCAACCAATCCAAGGTCTTTCCATGCCATTTGCCCTTAAATCCACCCTGTCCGCTGTTGCGGGCATTGCCGCGTTTTCCTTCTCGACCCTGGCGGCCGCGCAGGACGTGACCGGCGCGGGTGCGAGCTTTCCGGCACCGCTGTATTCCAAGTGGGCCTCTGACTACAACAAGGCCACCGGCGTCAAAGTGAACTACCAGTCGGTGGGTTCCGGTGCCGGCCTCAAGCAGATCGAAGCCAAGACGGTGGATTTTGGTGCGTCGGACGCCCCGCTGAAAGACGAAGAACTGGCCAAGAAGGGCCTGATGCAGTTCCCCACCGTGGTGGGTGGCGTGGTGCCCGTGGTCAACATCAAGGGCATCGC
>JAZKCX010000045.1:16242-25525 GCA_040387875.1 Pseudomonadota bacterium
TGGCCTGCCGGCGCAGGTGGCAAAGGCAACGAAGGTGTAGCCGCATTTGTGGCCCGCCTGCCGAACTCGATTGGCTATGTGGAATACGCCTACGTCAAGCAGAACAAGATGACCTTTGCCCAGGTTCGCAACAAGGACGGCAACTTTGTTTCGCCCGACGATTCGGCTTTCAAATCTGCCGCTGCCGGTGCCGACTGGGCCAAAAGTTTCTACCAGATCCTGACGGAGCAGCCTGGCAAGGACTCCTGGCCTATCACCGGTGCCACCTTCATCCTGATGCACAAGGCCCAGGACAAGCCTGCACAGGCCGGCGCATCGCTGAAGTTTTTTGATTGGGCCTACAAGAATGGCGACGCTACTGCCGACGGCCTGGACTACGTGCCCATGCCTGCCAGCGTGAAGGCCGTGATCGAAAAAGCCTGGGGCGAGATCAAGGACACGTCGGGCAAAGCCGTCGCCTACAAATAAAAAAGTCTCCCGGCCAACGGGGGCGCAACAAAAAGAAAGGCGTGCAAGGTGTCTTCTACACTCTCACCCAACGACACAAACATGGGGCTTTCCAAGAAAGCTTCCGAACGCGCCATGAGTACGCCCCCGCCCGCCCACGTTGCCCGCACCGGGCCGCTGGTTGACCTGCTGTTTGCCTGGGCCGCCAAGGGCGCCGCACTGGCAACACTGGGGCTGCTGGTGGCCATCATGGTGTCGCTGGTCATCAGCGCCTGGCCTGCCATTACCCAGTTTGGGCTGGGTTTCCTGACCTCCACGGTCTGGGACCCGGTGAAAAACGAGTACGGCGGCCTGGTGATGATCTACGGCACCGTGATGACCTCGCTGATTGCGCTGGCCATTGCCGTACCGGTGAGTTTTGGCATTGCGCTGTTTCTGACCGAGTTGTCGCCCGCCTGGCTCAAGCAGCCGCTGGGCACCGCCATTGAGCTGCTGGCGGCCGTGCCGTCCATCGTCTACGGCATGTGGGGCCTGCTGGTGTTTGGTCCCATCCTGGCCGAGTATGTACAAAAGCCGGCGCAGGCCGTGTTTGGTGGTGTGCCCTACCTGGGCGCCTTTTTCTCTGGCCCGCCGGTGGGCATTGGTATTTTGTCGGCCGGCATTATTCTGGCCATCATGATTATTCCGTTCATCGCCTCGGTGATGCGCGACGTGTTCGAGGTCACGCCTACGCTGCTCAAAGAGTCGGCCTACGGGCTGGGTTCCACCACCTGGGAGGTGGTGTCCCGGGTGGTTCTGCCTTACACCAAGACCGGTGTGATTGGCGGCATCATGCTGGGCCTGGGCCGCGCCCTGGGCGAGACCATGGCGGTGACCTTTGTGATTGGCAACTTCAACCAGCTGGACTCGCTCAGCCTGTTTCAGGCGGCTAACAGCATTACCTCGGCGCTGGCCAACGAATTCGCCGAAGCCGGCGAAGGCCTGCACCAGGCATCGCTGATTTACCTGGGGCTGGTGCTGTTCTTCATCACTTTTGTGGTGCTGATGCTGTCCAAGGTCATGCTGTCGCAGCTCAAGAAAAGCGAAGGAAAAAGAACATGAACGCCGCTGCAGAAGCACAGCGTCTGGCCATCTACAACCAGCGCAAACGAACCAACCAGATTGCCCTGGTGCTGTCGCTGGGCGCCATGGCCTTTGGCCTGGTCTGGCTGTTCTGGATTCTGTTTGAGACCATCGTGCTGGGCATTGGCGGGCTGAGCTGGGCCACCTTTACCCAGATGACGCCGCCGCCCAACGAAGAAGGCGGCCTGGCCAATGCAATTTATGGCTCACTGCTGATGGTGGGTTTGGCAACCTTTGTGGGCACCCCCATTGGCATTTTTGCCGGCATCTACCTGGTGGAGTACGAGCCGCACAGCTGGCTCGCCTCGGCCACCCGTTTTGTGAACGACATTCTGCTGTCGGCGCCGTCGATTGTGATTGGCCTGTTTATCTACGCCGTCATTGTTGCGCGCTTCAATTCGTTTTCGGGCTGGGCTGGCGTGCTGGCCCTTGCGCTGCTGGTGATTCCCATCGTCATCCGCACCACCGAAAACATGTTGCAGTTGATTCCTGCCGGCCTGCGCGAAGCGGCCTATGCGCTGGGCACGCCCAAGTGGAAAGTCATTCTGGCCATCACGCTGAAGGCCGCACGGGCCGGTGTGCTCACGGGCATTTTGCTGGCCGTGGCCCGTATTGCTGGCGAGACCGCACCGCTGCTGTTCACGGCCCTCTCCAACCAGTTCTGGACTTCGGACCTCAGCTCGCCCATGGCCAGCCTGCCAGTGACGATTTTCAAGTTCGCGCTGAGCCCCTATGAAAACTGGCAAAAACTGGCCTGGGCCGGTGTGTTCATCATCACCGTTGCCGTACTGGGACTGAACATTCTGGCGCGCGTACTGACGCGCAACAAGAACTGAAGCCCGCGCCCGCTCAACCCAACAAACAAAGCCGATCATGGACAACACCATCACCACCCACAATAGCCAGTCGAAGATTTCAGTGAAAGACCTGAACTTTTACTACGGCAAGTTCCACGCACTCAAGGGCATCAACCTGCAGATTCCCGAGAAGAAGGTCACCGCTTTTATTGGCCCGTCAGGCTGCGGCAAGTCCACCCTACTGCGCATTTTCAACCGCATGTACGAGCTGTATCCCGAGCAGCGCGCCGAGGGCGAAATCCTGCTGGACGGAGAGAACCTGCTGACCTCCAAAAAAGACGTGGCGCTGATCCGCGCCAAGGTCGGCATGGTGTTCCAGAAGCCCACACCGTTTCCCATGTCCATCTACGACAACGTGGCCTTTGGTGTGAAGCTTTTCGAGAACCTCAACAGCAGCGACATGGACGACCGGGTGGAATGGGCGCTGCGCAAGGCCGCGCTGTGGACCGAAGTGAAAGACAAACTCGCCCAAAACGGCGCCAGCCTGTCGGGTGGCCAGCAGCAGCGCCTGTGTATTGCCCGCGGCATTGCCATCAAGCCCGAAGTGCTGCTGCTCGACGAACCCTGCTCGGCGCTCGACCCGATCTCCACCGCCAAGATTGAAGAGCTGATTGCCGAGCTGAAGAACGACTACACCGTGGTCATCGTGACCCACAACATGCAGCAGGCTGCCCGTTGCAGCGACTACACCGCCTACATGTACCTGGGCGACCTGATCGAGTTTGGCGCGACCGAGCAGATGTTTTTCAAGCCCACGCGCAAAGAGACCGAAGACTACATTACCGGCCGCTTCGGCTGAGAGGAATCAAGATGCCTGATAAACACCTCTCTACCCAGTTCGACAGCGAACTCAATGGCGTCTCGGCCCGGGTCATGGAACTCGGCGGGCTGGTCGAGTCGCAGATTCGCCAGGCCATCTACGCGCTGTCGCAGTTCAGCTCCGAAGCCGCGCAGCAGGTGACCGACATGGAGAGCCGTGTCAATGCGATGGAAATCGAGATCGACCGCGAACTCTCCAGCATCATTGCCCGGCGCCAACCCACCGCACGCGACCTGCGTTTGCTGATTGCCATCTCCAAGACCACCGCCAACCTGGAGCGGGTGGGCGACGAGGCCGAAAAGATTGCACGCATGGTCAAGTCCATCATCAACAGCGGCTCGGCCCGCGCGCTGCCGTCCAGCGACCTGCGGGTGGCGGCCGAGCTGGCCTCGGGCCTGCTGCGCAAGGCGCTGGATGCCTTTGCCCGGCTGGATGTGAAAACCGCCGTGACCATCCTGAAAGACGACGACCTGATCGACAAGGAATTCGACGGTTTTGTGCGCAAGCTCATCACCTACATGATGGAAGACCCGCGCACGATTTCGCCTAGCCTCGATTTGCTGTTTCTGGCCAAGGCCATCGAGCGGATTGGCGACCATGCCAAAAACATTGCAGAATTCATCATCTACATCGTCAAGGGCGAAGATGTACGCCACACGTCGATGGAACAAATCGAATCCGCAGTCCGATGAAATACCAGCCCCGCGTCCTGATCGTTGAAGACGAACCGGCCATCGCCGAACTGGTGGCGGTGAACCTGCGCCACAACGGTTTTCAGCCCATCTGGGCCGAAGACGGTGTGTCGGCCCAGCGCGAGCTGGATGCGGTGCTCCCCGATGCCATCCTGCTCGACTGGATGCTGCCGGGCCAAAGCGGCGTGGCACTGGCGCGCAAGTGGCGCGCTGATGCCCGCACCAAGTCCATTCCCATCCTGATGCTCACCGCCCGCGGCGACGAGCCCGACAAGGTGCAGGGCCTGGACGCCGGTGCCGACGACTACATCACCAAGCCGTTTTCCACCCAGGAGCTGCTGGCCCGTATCCGCGCAGTGCTACGCCGGCGCGCGCCCGAGCAGGTCAGCGACAGCGTGAGCATTGGCGAGCTGGTGCTCGACGGCGCCACCTACCGCGTGACCTGGCAGGGCCAGTTGCTCAAGGTTGGCCCGACCGAGTTCAAGCTGCTGCACTACCTCATGAAGCACTCGGAGCGGGTCCACAGCCGCTCGCAGTTGCTCGACAAGGTCTGGGGCGACCATGTCTTTATTGAGGAGCGCACGGTGGACGTGCACGTCAAGCGCCTGCGCGAGGCCCTGGGCGGCGCAGCCGTTATGCTCGAGACAGTGCGTGGCGCGGGTTACCGCGTGACCGCCCAGCCCCAGGTCAGCATCCAGGCCTGATGGCGGGTTGCTTTCACCGGGTTCACACCGAGGGTGTGAACTGCGGCATTTGCCTGGGTTTTGCATGATTCTGCGTTTTTTCAGTTTTGCCGCGTGCCAGCTTCTGGGAGCCGGTGCGGGCTGGTTGCTGGGGCGCGAGCCCGGCGCGCTGGTGGGCATGGCGCTGGGCGCGTTGCTGTGGTTTGTGCTCGACCTTGCCCAGGGCATGCGCGTGCTGCAACTGCTGCGGCGCGACCACTTGTCTACCGCGCCACTGCCCGGCGGGCTGTGGGGCGAGGTGGCCAACCGCATGCGCCGCTTGCTGCGCAACCGCGAGCAGATCAGCCAGGAGGCGCAAAGCCGGCTGCAGGATTTTCTTGCGGCCATCCAGGAGTCGCCCAACGGCGTGGTGCTGCTCGATGCCAAGGGCCATATTGAATGGTGCAACCAGACAGCCGCGCGCCATTTTGGTTTTGACGCCGAGCGCGACCTGATGCAGCTGATTGGCAACCTGGTGCGCGACCCGGTGTTTGCCGCCTACTACGCCCAGCCAGACAGTGCCCGCGAGGTCATTATTGCGGGCCGCGAAAGCCTGCCGTCGCGCCCGGTGCGCCTGGCGGTGCACCTGCACGGCTACGGCGCGGGCCGCCGCATGCTGCTGTCGCGCGACGTTACGGCGGTAGAGCAGGCCGAAGCCATGCGGCGCGATTTTGTTGCCAATGTCTCGCACGAAATCCGCACGCCGCTCACCGTGCTGGCCGGCTTTGTCGAGACGCTGCAGAACCTGCCGCTGGAGGCCCATGAACGCGGCCGCTACCTGGGCCTGATGGCAACCCAGTCGCACCGCATGCAGACGCTGGTGAGCGATCTGCTCACCTTGTCCAAGCTCGAAGGCAGCCCGCCACCCGGCATGGACGACTGGGTGCGGGTTCCCACGCTGTTGACCCAATGCGAGGCCGATGGCCGCGCACTGTCGGCGCTGCTGGCCAATCCCCCGCACAGCCTGCAGGTGGAAACCGGCCCCGATTGCGAGATTGCCGGCATCCACACCGAGTTGCTCAGCGCCATGTTCAACCTGCTGAGCAATGCCATTCGCTACACCCCGCCGGGCGAAGCGATTGTGGTGCGCTGGGCGCCGCTGACCGATGGCCGATTTGAATTTTCGGTCCAGGACGCCGGGCCCGGCATTGCGCCCGAACACCTGCCGCGCCTGACCGAGCGTTTCTATCGGGTGGACCGCAGCCGTTCCCGCGAAACCGGTGGCACGGGGCTGGGTTTGGCCATCGTCAAGCACGTGGTGCAGCGCCACGGCGGCGAGTTGCGCATTCAGAGCACGCCGGGCAAGGGCTCGACCTTTGTGATGGTGTTTCCGGCCAGCCGGGTGCGGCTGTTGCCCGCGAGCGCGGTAGCTCAGGCCGGGCGGGCCTTGACGGTATAGCGCAACAGCAGCACAAAGGCAGCAGAGGTGAGCGCCAGCGCGATGCTGCTGGCCATCCAGAAGCCCGTCGGCGTGGCCAGTGGCGCCACACTTCCCACACCGTGGTAAACCAGTTGGTAGCCCCCGGCCAAACCCAGGCCCCACAGCAGCACGCTGTAAATGGCCAGCGGTGCCACGGTTACGCGGTAACAGCGCAGCACCTGTACACACAAGGCCTGCACGGCATCGGCCAGGTGGTACAAAGCCACCCATTGCAGCAGGGTAGCGGCCACCAGCACCACCTCGGGGCTGCGCGAATAAAGCCCCGCCAGATAGTTGCTTGCTACATAAAGCAGAGCAGATAAACAAGCGGCCATGCCGGCTACCAGTCTAAAACCTGATGAAATGACGGCTTTGGCGCGGTCGGGGGCGCCAGCGCCTATCCAGTAGCTGACCCGGGCGCTGGTGGCAATGCCCAGCGACAGCGGCACCATGTACAGCACCGACGCCAGGCTGGCGGCAATCTGGTGGCCGGCCGACGCCACCGCGCCCAGCCGCGCAATGAACAGCGCCATCAGCGTGAACGAGGTCACCTCCACCATGATGGCCAGGCCGCCGGGTATGCCCAGCCGGGCAAAGGCGGCAATCTGCGGCCCGTCAGGCCGCTCGGGCCAGCGCCACAGCGCATAGGGCTGGTAGAGCGCGCGTGTGCGCAGCAGCCACAGGGCGACGGCCAGCATTGCGCAGTTCACCACCAGCGTGGCCCAGGCGCAGCCCGCCAGGCCCTGCGGCGCCAGACCCCCTCCGCCAAAGGTAAACCAGACCGACAGCGGTATCTTGCAGGCCAGTGCACCCACCTGCAGCCAGGTCACCAGCAGCGGTTTGCCCAGGGCCTGGTTCAGCGAACTGTAGAGGCGAAAGAGCAAAGCCGGAACGAGCGCGATGGCCAGTACTGCCAGGTAGCCAGTCACCTCGGCCTGCAGCGCGGTTGGAACTTCAGTTACCTGCAGCAGTGGATGGGGGTTTAGCAGCACGGCCATGCCAGCCAGCGCCAGCAGGCCCGCCAGGTACAGCGACTGGCGTACCGAGCGGCCAATCTTTTCGGGCTGGCGCGCGCCGTGCAGCTCGGCCCAGATTGGCAAGGTGGCTTGCAGTACGCCAATCAACGCGACGAAGACGCTGATGTAGATGGCCGAGCCCACCGACAGCGCTGCCAGCGCGGTGTCGGCATAACGACCCGCCACCAGCGTGTCGGTGACGCCAAAGGCAATGACCGCGAGCTGCCCCGCCAGTATTGAGCCGCCGTGCCGCGCAATGCGCCCCAGTTCCGACATCAGCGCACGATGCGGCGGTACAGCAGCAGGTCGTCGGTTTTGTCGGCAGGCCGGCGCAGCGCGGCGTCCAGGCCCCACTGCTGCAGATCAACGTCGCGCGACAAGGCAACCTGGGCCTCGCTGTCCACCAGCAGCCAGGGGCAGCGGGCGTCGTGCGATGCGGGCAGCAACTGCAGGGGCGTGTGGTAACGCAGCGCGGCCACCTGGGCGCGGTTCAGACCGTAGATCTGCATGCAGTCGGCGCCGGCTACCCGGGCCATCAGCCGGCTGGTCAGTACGGAGTAGCCACGCGCCTGGTCCAGCGGCGGCAGCCACAGCGTCATCACCAGCACCCAGCCCAGCACCGCGCCGCCGGCCGGCAGCGCCAGACTTTTCCAGATGGCTTTGCGGTGCCTGCCTACCCGCCACTTGACCAGCCAGGCCCAGGCCAGCGTGGCCGCCAGCGCCACCACAAAGGCCAGCAGCGAGAAGCTCGGCACATAGCCGGGTACCAGCCGCGCCAGATTGGCAGCCGGTTTGGCGGGAAAGCCGGTTTGGGTGGAAATCCAGACCACCCAGATGACGATGGCACAGCCGGTAAAAAACAGCAGCGTGAACCAGTCAATCAGCGCTGCCACGCTGCGTTTGAGCGTAGGCAGCGCAAAAGCTGCCAGCGCGGCCAGGGCCGGCAGCGCCAGCAGCAGCGAACGGTCGGCGGAGTAGGTGGTGAGGGTGGCCACCACGGCTACCCCGGCAAACCACAGCGGCAGTGCCAGATGGCGGTGCTGCCACTGGCGGCGCCAGCGCCACAGCGTCCACAGCGCCAGCGGCCAGGCGGGCCAGGTAAACCACAGCAGCAAGCGGCCCAGGCTGCGCCATTCGCGCCAGCCGCCCGACAGCGCCGGCATGGAGATGCGCCAGCGCCACAAATCCAGCAGCGTGGCCAGCAGCGCAGTGCAGAAAGTAACCGCCAGAATCACCAGCGTCCAGCGCAGTGCCTGGCTGCGTTCGTCGGGCGCATGGGTGGCCAGGCAGATGACGGCGCTGCCCGCGCCCAGCAGCACGGCCATGGTGGGCGCACCACTCAATGCCAGGCCCAACAGGCCCACACTCACCCCCAGCAGCGGCAGCACCCGCCGGAACGGCAAGGCCGCCACCGAATAAAAGGCCAGCGAGGCAAAAGCCAGTTGCGCCACCGCGGGCGTGGTTTCGTGCGAGAGCTGGGCCAGCCCCAGGCAGGCGATCAGTGCCAGCAGGCCGCCGTCGGCTATGGCGCGGGCATAGTCGGCCGGGTGCGCCTCGCCGCCGAAGGCAAAGGCCACCGGCTGCGCCTGCGGTGTGCGGGCCAGGTAATACACGCCGTACCAGGTGGCGGCCAGGGTCAGGGCCAGCAGCAGCGCAAACGGAATGCGCGAGGCTAGCGCCGGCTCGATCCACGGCAGGAGTTTGATAAAGGCTGCGCCGAGCCAATAGGGCAGCAGGGCGTCGAACTGCGTGGCCTGCCCCAGCAGCTGCGGGCCAAACCACGACGCGGCGCCCGAGGCCAGCTCGGCCATGGTGCCGAACGAGGCCATGTCGGCGCTTTTCCACGGCGAACGCCCGACAAAACCCGGCACCACATAGGCCAGGCAAATCAGAAACAGCGCAATGCGCGGCAGCCGGCGAACCGCGTTTTGCGCAACGATGGCAGGGGTGGTCTGGTTCAAGGAAAAATTCTGGAATTGGGCTTTATCCGAGGCCCCAAAGGAAAAGGGCAGCACGGAAACCCATGCTGCCCTTTATACCGAAAAATTCTGCTTACTTGGCAGTCGTCTTGCCGAAGCGGTTGCGGAAACGCTCGACGCGGCCGCCCATGTTGTCCACCGACTTCTGCGTGCCGGTGTAGAAGGGATGCGATTCGCTGGAGGTATCAAGCTTGTACAGCGGCAGTTC
>JAZKCX010000046.1:0-13479 GCA_040387875.1 Pseudomonadota bacterium
ACCAACCGCATGGACTACGCGACCCGCTTCGCGCAGGAGCTGCAGGTGGGCACTGTGAACGTCTGGGAGGTACCGGGCTACCGCATTGAGCTGACGCCTTTTGGCGGCATCAAGGACTCAGGGCTAGGTTACAAGGAAGGCGTGCAGGAGGCGATGAAGTCGTTCTGCAACGGCAAGACATTTACCCTGCCCTGGCTCTGATCAGCGTGCGCCAGGTCCGGCGGCGGGGTCGCGAAGAAAGGCCAGTTCCTCGTCGGTAAAGCCCGCCAGCCTGCGAGCGGCTTCGTTAAACGGCGGTCGCAAGCGGGGCGCCTTGTACTGCCGCGCCAGCAGCCGGTACTGGGCCAGCGGCTCCAGGCCGGACTGGCCGCACAGCCAGCCGTACCAGTGGTTGCCAATGGCTACGTGGCCAATCTCGTCGCTCAGGATCACGTCAAGGATTTCCACCGTGCGCAGGGCGTCCGGGCTGCCGACCTTGCGCAGCCGGGCCTGGATCAGCGGCGAGGCATCGAGCCCGCGCGCCTCCAGCGTGCGTGGCACCAGCGCCATGCGTGCCAGCACGTCACCCGCCGTACGTTCACACATGGTCCACAGGCCGTCGTGCGCGGGAAAGTCACCGTAGCCGTGGCCAAGCTGCTGCAACTGCGCCTGCAGCAGGCTGAAATGTTTCGCTTCTTCGGCCGCCACCCGCAGCCAGTCGCGGTAGTAGGCCTCGGGCATGTTGGCAAAGCGCCAGATCGCGTCGAGCGCGAGGTTGATGGCGTTGAATTCAATGTGCGCAATCGCATGCACCAGCGCCGCCAGCCCGCTGGAGGTGTGCGGCGAGCGTTTGGGTACGTCGGCGGGGTCTATCAGGTGCGGCAAGGCGGGCCGGCCGGGCAAAGGGACGGCTTGGAAAGTGGTGTCTGTGGCTATGAAAATAGTAGCTATCTGCGCATATGCGGTGCCGGCCAGAGCCACTTTTTGTTCAATATCCGGGCTGCAGAAGGCCCGCAGGGCTACTGCGCGCAGTTCGGTGGGCTTGGGGGCAGGTGCGTTCATGCGATGGACTCTGGCGCAGCATGGTAGCGCGTGGCCGTCCTGCCGGGGGCAGGGTCATGGGGCCGTCCCTACAATTGCGCTTTTGCATCTGGTGGGGTTTTTATGGCAATTTACGAACTCGACGGCACGGCGCCCCAGCTTGCCGCGGGCGCCTGGGTGGCCGACAGCGCGCAGGTGATGGGCAATGTGGTGCTGGGCAACGATGCCAGCGTCTGGTTTGGCGCGGTGGTGCGTGGCGATACCGAAACGATCACGATTGGCCGGGGCAGCAACATCCAGGACCTGAGTGTGCTGCATGCCGACGTTGGCAAGCCGCTGGTGGTAGGCGAGAACGTGACGGTGGGGCACCAGGTCATGCTGCACGGCTGCACCATTGGCGATGAGTCGCTGATTGGCATTGGTGCAGTGGTGCTGAACGGCGCAAAGATTGGCAAGAACTGCCTGGTGGGTGCCGGCGCGCTGGTGACCGAGGGCAAGGAATTTCCCGATGGTTCGATGATCATTGGCAGCCCGGCCAAGGCGGTGCGCCAGTTGACGCCCGAGCAGATCGAAGGCCTGCGCTGGAGCGCCCGCCACTATGTTGAAAATGCCCGCCGCTTTGCTGCCGGCCTGAAAAAAATTGCCTGAACCGCTCCTGATGTCTGAATTGCACAAGTTTTTGTTTGACGGCTTGCCGGTACGCGGCATGGTGGTGCGGCTGACCGACGCCTGGCAGGAAATTTTGCAGCGCCGCGAGGGCGCCGATGGCAACGCCTACCCGCAGCCGGTGCGCGAAATGCTGGGCGAGATGACGGCGGCCGCTGCGCTGATGCAGTCCAGCATCAAGTTCAATGGCGCGCTGGTGCTGCAGATTTTTGGCGATGGCCCGGTCAAGGTGGCGGTGGTGGAGGTGCAGCATGACCTGAGCCTGCGCGCTACGGCCAAGGTGATGGGCGAGGTACCCGAGGGCGCGCAACTGAGCGAGATGGTCAACGTCAGCAACCAGGGCCGCTGCGCCATCACGCTCGATCCGCTCAGTAAATTTCCCGGCCAGCAGCCTTACCAGGGCGTGGTGCCGCTGTACGGCGACCGGCGCGAAAAGCTGGAAAAACTCAGCGATGTGCTGGGCCACTACATGCTGCAAAGCGAGCAGCTCGACACCACGCTGGTGCTGGCCGCCGACGACAAGGTGGCCGCCGGCCTGCTCATCCAGCGCCTGCCGGTGCAGGGCGAAGGCAATCTGGCTGGCAGCATGGTGGCCAAGGTGAATGAAGACGAGATTGGCGTCAACGAAGACTACAACCGCATTGCCCTGCTTGCCGCCAGCCTGAAACGCGAGGAGCTGCTGGGGCTGGACGTGAATACCATCTTGCACCGGCTGTTCTGGGAAGAGTCGCTGTTGCGGCTGGCGCCCATCGAGGGCGAACAGGGCCCGCGTTTTGCCTGCACCTGCAGCCGCGAGAGGGTGGGCAACATGATTCGCAGCCTGGGTGCTGACGAGGCCGAAAGTATTCTGGCCGAGCGCGGCGACATTGAGGTGGGCTGCGAATTCTGCGGCAAGCAGTACCACTTTGACGCGGTTGATGCGGCGCAGATCTTCATTGCCAGCAGCGGCGAAAAGCCGCCGGGCAGCTCAACCGTTCAGTGAGCCGCTTTTGGCGCGCAACCGGCTGAACAGCCGGTGCTCGCAGTCGGGGTCGCTGCATTTGTCGCAGGACCAAGGGCGGTAGGCGCCGTCTTCGTTCTCAACTCTTACGGTGGATGGGCTGTCGTGGCGACGCGCCATGCCGCGTTCAATGCAGGCCCAGGCATTGGCGGCCCGCGCCGCGCCGCTGCCGTACACCACCGAATACGCCACGCCCCCCCGCGCCAGTGCCAAGCGCAGCAGTGCATCGACCGGCGCGCGCACATGCGGCCCGTCGCGCTGCAGGCCGTCGGCGACCCAGGGCACATCCAGGCCCATCACCAGCGTCAGGTCGTACAGCGCGTGGTGCGCCAGTGCCAGCGGGTACAGCGATGGGTCGGAGAACAGCATGTCGCTGTACAGCGCCACCATCAGCGGTGTGGTGTCAGAGATCAGCAGGTCGCAGGCCGGCGCATGGGCCACCTGGTCGGCCTGGGACTGGGCGATGCCGCGCTGCTCGTCGGCTCGCGGTGTGCGGCCCTGCGCGTCGCACCAGGCGCGCAGCACTTCGCCGACCACGATGGCTGTCAGCCCCCGTTCGCGTGCCTGCGCGGCCAGCGCTGCGGCGAGCTGCGTCTTGCCGGTACTTTCGGCGCCCAGCAGCGCCACGCGAAACGGCGCCATCTCAGGCCGCCAGCTTGCGCTGCCAGGCACGCCAGCCCACCACGCTGAGCGCAATGAACAGCGCATACAGCAGCAGGGTGAGCCACAGACCCTTGTAGGCAAACAGACCCACACTGACGGTATTGACCGCGATCCAGGCCAGCCAGTTTTCGATGTATTTGCGGCCCAGCAGGTACTGGCCCACCAGGCTCACGGCGGTGGGAAAAGCGTCCCACCAGGGCACGTCGGAATCGGTAAATTTCAGAAGAAAAAGGCCGATGGCCATCCACAGTGCTGCGCTGATAGCTATACAAAAAATAGCGCCCTGGCGCCCCAGGCGAACCACCCGCAAGGCGCTGCCATCCGGTCTGCGGCCGCGCAGCCACTGGAACCAGCCCCAGAAAGCCAGCACCACAAAAACAATCTGCAGACTGGCGTCGCCATAGAGCTTGCTGCGCCAGAACAGCGCGTAATACATCAGCGAACTGACGATGGCCAGCGGCCAACCCCAGTGCATCTCGCGAATGTTGAAGCC
This sequence comes from Pseudomonadota bacterium, assembly GCA_040387875.1. GTDB lineage: Bacteria > Pseudomonadota > Gammaproteobacteria > Burkholderiales > Burkholderiaceae_C > PCRC01. The sequence goes on from JAZKCX010000046.1 coordinate 3,843, forward strand.
CACCATGGCCAGCGCCAGCACAAAGGCCACGATTTCCAGCCAGGTGGTGGGTGTGCCCCAGACGGTGAAGGCTTCTACAAAAATGAATTCAGGCACGGCGCTTCAGGGGCAGCAAGGCCGCCGCGCCGGGCCGCCCCAAGCAAGGCACGGCCCCCTGGGGGGTAGGGAGCTACACGCCGTGAGCGAACGTGGGGGCAACATCATTTGCTTATCTGAACATAAATCTCGTTTGGCTTGACCATGCCCAACTCAAGTCGCGCTTTTTCTTCCACCATTTCCAGGCCTTCTTTCAGGTCACGCACTTCCGACGCCAGCCGCTCGTTGGCGAGCTTTGCTTCGGCATTGGCAGCCTTCTGGGTGTCGATTTTTTGCTGCAACTCGGCCACGTGCGGCACGCTGCCGCGCCCCAGCCAGAGCTGCAGGTGCAGGATCACCAGCAGCGCCAGCAGGACTGCGGGGACGACACGCTGGTTCATGGCAATGCCGGCCCCAAAGGCAGACTTCAGCGCAGGTTGCGAAAGGCCGACTTGCCGGGATAGGTGGCAACGTCGCCCAGGTCTTCTTCGATGCGCAGCAGCTGGTTGTATTTGGCCATGCGGTCGGAGCGGCACAGGCTGCCGGTCTTGATCTGTCCGGCGTTGGTGCCCACCGCGATGTCGGCAATGGTGGAGTCTTCGGTCTCGCCCGAGCGGTGGCTGATGACCGAGGTGTAGCCAGCGCACTTGGCCATCTCGATCGCGGCAAAGGTTTCGCTCAGCGTGCCGATCTGGTTGATCTTGATCAGGATGGAGTTGGCCACCTTCTTCTGGATGCCTTCCTTCAGGATTTCGGTGTTGGTGACGAACAAATCGTCGCCCACCAGCTGCACCTTGTCGCCGAGCTTGTCGGTGAGGATTTTCCAGCCGTCCCAGTCGCCTTCGGCCATGCCGTCTTCGATGCTGATGATGGGGTAGGCGTCGACCCAGGCGGCCAGCATGTCGGTCCACTCTTCGGAGCTGAGCGAGAGTTTTTCGCCGCTGAGCTCGTATTTGCCGTCTTTGTAGAACTCGCTGGCGGCGCAGTCCAGGCCCAGCGCAATGTCGTCACCGGCCTTGAAGCCGGCGGCTTCAATCGCTTCCAGAATCATCTGGATGGCGGCTTCGTGGCTGTCGATGTTGGGCGCAAAACCGCCTTCGTCGCCCACCGCCACGCTCATGCCGCGGTCGTGGATGATTTTCTTCAGTGCATGAAACACCTCGGCGCCGTAGCGCAGCGCTTCGCGAAAGCTGGGGGCGCCCACCGGGATGATCATGAATTCCTGCAAATCCAGGTTGTTGTTGGCGTGGGCGCCGCCGTTGATGACGTTCATCATCGGCACCGGCATCTGCATGATGCCGCTACCACCAAAGTAGCGGTACAGCGGCAGGCCGGATTCTTCGGCCGCAGCGCGGGCCACCGCCATCGACACCGCCAGCATGGCGTTGGCGCCCAGGCGCGACTTGTTGCCGGTACCGTCGAGCTCAATCAGGGTGCGGTCCAGAAAAGCCTGCTCGCTGGCGTCCAGACCGAGCACGGCTTCGGAGATTTCGGTGTTGATGAATTCCACCGCCTGCAGCACGCCCTTGCCCAGGTAGCGCGACTTGTCGCCGTCACGCAGCTCAATCGCTTCGCGCGAACCGGTCGATGCGCCCGACGGCACCGAGGCGCGGCCCATGGTGCCCGACTCCAGCAGCACGTCGCATTCCACAGTGGGGTTGCCGCGCGAATCCAGAATTTCGCGTCCGACGATGTCAACAATTGCACTCATTTTTTTCCTTCGATTGAACCAGGGTGTCAGACGGGGGCGGCAACACCCTCGACGAGCACCATATTGAAAAACTCGGTGGCGCCAGCGCGTTTAGCGCGGGCTGCACGGTACTGTTCGGAGTCGTAAAAGGCCTTGGCTTGTTCGTAACTGGGAAAGCGCAGCATGGCCATGCGGGCGGGTTGCCACGCACCTTCCAGCGCCTCGAACTTACCGCCGCGCACCAGGTACTCACCGCCAAAGGCGGCAACAGCTGCAGGCGCGGCTGCCATGTACTGCTTGTACTGCTCCATGTCGGAGATCTGCATGTCCACAACGACGTAACCAAAGGCCATGCTCACACTCCAAAATTATTTTCGAGAAAACCGTTTTTCTTGGTCACCACATCCAGCGCCAGCAGCGTTTCCAGCAGCGCCTTCATATGCTTGAGCGGCACCGCATTGGGGCCGTCGCTCATGGCCTTGGACGGATCAGGATGGGTTTCCATGAACAGGCCAGCCACGCCCACGGCCACGGCGGCACGGGCCAGCACCGGCACCATCTCGCGCTGGCCGCCGCTTGATGTGCCCTGGCCGCCCGGCAGCTGAACGCTGTGGGTGGCATCAAACACCACCGGCGCGCCCGTCTCGCGCATGATGGACAGCGAACGCATGTCGCTCACCAGGTTGTTGTAGCCAAAACTCGCGCCGCGTTCGCAGGCCATGAAGCTGTCTTCCGGCAGGCCGGCATCGCGCGCAGCGGCACGGGCCTTGTCGATCACGTTCTTCATGTCGTGGGGCGCGAGAAACTGCCCCTTCTTGATATTGACCGGCTTGCCCGACTGCGCCACTGCGCGGATGAAGTCGGTTTGCCGGCACAAAAAGGCGGGGGTCTGCAACACATCGACTACTTTGGCGGCCTCGGCGATGTCGTCTTCGGTGTGCACATCGGTCAGCACCGGCAGGCCCAGCTCGCGTTTTACCTTGGCCAGAATCTCCAGCCCCTTGTCGCGGCCAGGGCCACGGTAGGTGGTGCCTGAGGAGCGGTTGGCCTTGTCGAAACTGCTTTTGAAGATGAAGGGAATGCCCAGCGCGCGGGTGATTTCCTGCAGCGTACCGGCAGTGTCCATCTGCAGTTGTTCGGACTCGATCACGCAGGGGCCAGCAATGAGGAAGAAGGGCTTGTCGAGCCCAACTTCAAAGTCACACAAGCGCATTACGCCACCGCCTTCAGGGCCGTGCCCGCACGCTGGTGCAGCAGCGCGGCTTTCACGAAGGCGTTGAACAGCGGGTGACCGTCCCACGGCGTGGATTTGAATTCGGGGTGGAACTGCACGCCCATGAACCAAGGGTGCACGCTTTGCGGAAGCTCCACAATCTCGGTGAGCTGCTCGCGTTGCGTCAGCGCCGAGATCACCAGGCCCGCCTTACGCAATTGGTCCAGGTAGTTGACGTTGGCCTCAAAGCGGTGGCGGTGCCGTTCGGTCACCACGTCGCCGTAAATCTGGTGCGCCAGGCTGCCTTTGGCCACGTCGGAACTCTGCGCACCCAGGCGCATGGTACCGCCCAGGTTGGAGCCTGCATCGCGGGTCTGGATGCTGCCATCCGCGTCTTTCCACTCGGTGATCAGCGCAATCACCGGGTGCGGCGTGTCGGGTTCGAACTCGGTACTGTTGGCGTTGGTCAGCCCTGCAACGTGGCGGGCAAACTCGATAGTGGCCACCTGCATGCCCAGGCAGATGCCCAGGTAGGGAATCTTGTTCTCGCGGGCAAAGCGGGCAGCGCAAATCTTGCCTTCGATGCCGCGTTTGCCAAAGCCGCCGGGCACCAGCACCGCATCAAACTGCGCCAGCCGCGATACGTTGTCGGACGTGATGGTTTCGGAATCCACATACTCGATGGCAATCTTGGCGTGGTTCTTCATGCCCGCGTGGCGCAGCGCTTCGTTGAGCGACTTGTAGCTGTCGGAGAGGTCCACGTACTTGCCCACCATCGCAATTGCCACCTGGTGCTGCGGGTGCGCCGTTTCAAACACCAGGTCGTCCCAGCGCTTGAGGTTGGCTGGCGGCGTGTTCAGCCGCAGCTTGTCGCAGATCAGGCCGTCCAGCCCCTGCTCGTGCAGCATGCGCGGCACCTTGTAGATGGTGTCCACGTCCCACATCGAAATCACGCCCCATTCGGGAACGTTGGAGAACAGCGAAATCTTCTCGCGTTCTTCCGCCGGAATGCGGCGGTCGGCGCGGCACAGCAGCACATCGGCCTGAATGCCGATCTCGCGCAGTTGCTTGGCCGTGTGCTGGGTGGGTTTGGTTTTCAGTTCGCCGGCAGCGGCAATCCACGGCACATAGCTCAGGTGCACGAAGGCGCTGTTGTTGGCGCCCATGCGCAGGCTCATCTGGCGCACTGATTCGAGGAAGGGCAGCGATTCAATATCGCCCACCGTGCCGCCAATCTCGACGATGGCTACATCCACACCGGCCGCGCCGCGCTGCACAAACTCCTGAATTTCGTTGGTGACATGCGGAATCACCTGCACGGTTTTGCCCAGGTAGTCGCCACGCCGCTCTTTTTCCAGCACGCTTTTATAGATCTGGCCGGTGGTGAAATTGTTGGCGCGCTTCATGCGCGTAGTGATGAAGCGCTCGTAGTGGCCCAGGTCGAGGTCGGTCTCGGCGCCATCGTCGGTGACAAACACTTCGCCATGCTGAAACGGCGACATCGTGCCCGGATCAACGTTGATATACGGGTCAAGCTTGATCAGGGTGACTTTGAGGCCGCGCGATTCAAGGATCGCTGCAAGGGAGGCTGAGGCGATTCCCTTGCCCAGGGAAGACACCACACCGCCGGTGACGAAGACGAATTTGGTCATGTCAGGCTGGGGAACAATCCCGTGGAGGTGGTAAAACAGGATTATAGATGTGACCCCCACGGTCGCTCACTGCGTGTAGCTTCCTGCCCCCCGAGGGGGCCGCGTTTCGCCTTGGGAGCGGCCCGGCGGCGAAACCACACTCTTCGTAGCAAGCAAGGGCGCCACCAATTTTCCGCTGGGCCGCCCCGAGGAAAATTAGCCCCCTCGGGGGGCAGCGAACCACACGCAGTGGGGAGCGTGGGGGCGATAATCCCTCCATGACAGATTTGGCTGGCAAACACATCGTTCTGGGCCTCACCGGCGGCATTGCCTGCTACAAGGCGGCCGAGCTGTGCCGGGGGCTGATCAAACAGGGCGCGACGGTGCAGGTGGTGATGACCGAGGCAGCCGAGCACTTCATCACGCCAGTGACCATGCAGGCACTCTCCAATCGGCCGGTGCACGGCTCGCAGTGGGACACGCGTGAGCCCAATGCCATGCCACACATCAACCTCTCGCGCGAGGCCGACGCGATTGTGCTGGCGCCCTGCAGTGCCGACTTCATGGCCAAGCTGCTGCACGGCCGGGCCGATGAGTTGCTGAGCCTGTTGTGCCTGGCACGGCCGATTGCCGAGGTGCCGCTTTTGGTGGCGCCGGCGATGAACCGAGAAATGTGGGCCCACCCCGCCACCCAGCGTAACCTGGCGCAACTGCAGGCCGACGGTGCCACGCTGCTGGGTGTGGGCAGCGGCTTTCAGGCTTGCGGCGAAACCGGCGACGGTCGCATGCTGGAGCCCGACCAGTTGCTAGAAGACATCGTGGCCTTCTTCCAGCCCAAACGGCTGGCCGGGCGCAAGATGCTTGTGACGGCAGGTCCGACCTACGAAGCCATCGACCCGGTGCGCGGCATCACCAACCGCTCCAGCGGCAAGATGGGTTTTGCGATTGCGCGTGCCGCGCGCGAGGCCGGTGCCGATGTCACGCTGGTGGCCGGGCCGGTGGCGCTGGCCACGCCGCGCGGCGTAGCCCGCATCGACGTGACTTCGGCGCAGGACATGCTGGCCGCCACCCTGGCGCACATGCCGGCGCAGGGCGTGTTTATCGCCACCGCGGCAGTGGCCGACTGGCGGCCTTCTACGGCAGCCGAACACAAGCTCAAAAAAGACGGCTCGGGCGCCGCCCCAGCGCTGGCATTCACTGAAAACCCCGATATTCTGGCTACCGTAGCGCAGTCACCGGCGGCCCAGAGCGGCGCGCTGTTCTGCGTGGGTTTTGCGGCCGAAAGCCACGATTTGCTGGCCCATGCCCAGGCCAAACGCGCACGCAAGGGCGTACCGCTGCTGGTAGGCAATATAGGCCCCGCTACTTTCGGCCAGGACGACAACGCGCTGCTGTTGGTCGATGCCCAGGGCCATACCGAGTTGCCGCGCGCGTCCAAACAGGTGCTGGCGCGGCTGCTGGTGGCCGATATCGCGGCCCGGCTGGCAAAACAAGGAGTGCAGGCATGAACATCTCGTCCGACACCCCGCCCAACGGTGACTTTGCTGCTTATGTGGAGCAGCTGGTGAACAACGCAGCGCAGAATGCCGCCGGCGCCCAGCCGCTGGCACGCGTGCCCGAAGCAGCGCGGCGGGCGGCTGTTCTGAAGACTGCAAGTGCTGCCCGGGAGCTGCGTGAAGCGGCCACTTCTGCGCAGAGCAGCAACGGATTACCTGGAAAAATCTGGCCAGTAGTAGGTGCTTTTTTTGCCGCCTGGATTCTGCTGCAGATTGCCGAAGTGTTTGTGCCCGAAGTTGGTGAGTTTTCCGGCTTTCTGTTTCTCGGCTTCGGCATCTGGGCGTTTCTGCAGTTCAAGAACGGCAGCGCCGGCAAACACCTGCAAAACCTGCGCGCCCAGCTCGAAGCGGCTGCGGCCGAAGCTGCCCGCAAAAACAAATAATCCACTCTTTACATGCAGATAGATCTGAAGATTCTCGACCCGCGTCTGGCTGACCAGCTCCCCGCCTACGCCACGCCCGGCAGTGCCGGCCTGGATTTACGCGCCTGCCTGAACGAGCCGCTCACGCTTGCCGCCAACGCCTGGCAACTGGTGCCCACCGGCATTGCGATCTGGCTGCGCGATGCCAACTACGCCGCGCTGATATTGCCGCGCTCCGGCCTGGGCCACAAACACGGCATCGTGCTGGGCAATCTGGTGGGGCTGATCGATTCTGACTACCAGGGGCAACTCATGGTGAGCGCCTGGAACCGCAGCGATACCGCGTTCACGATAGAGCCGATGGAGCGCATTGCGCAGCTGGTCATCGTACCGGTGCTGCAGGCGCAGTTCAATGTGGTGAATGAATTCCCGCCGTCGCAACGCGGCGAGGGTGGCTACGGCTCCACCGGTAAGCGCTGAGGGCTTTTTAAAGCCGAATTTAGAATAAAAAATGCCGCAGGCCGGCGTCAGCACTGCGGCAGTAGCTACGATTTTCGTAGCGCGAGGAGTCAGCGGAAAAATTCCTTGGCCTTGTCGAACCAGCCTTTTTCGTTGGGGCTGTGTTTCATGCCGCCGCTTTTGAACGACTCGTCCAGGTCCCGCAGCAGTTTGCGCTGGGCTTCGCTCAGCTTGACCGGCGTTTCCACCGCAATGTGGCAGTACAGATCGCCGGGGTAGGTGGAGCGCACGCCCTTGATGCCCTTGCCGCGCAAGCGGAAGGTTTTGCCGTGCTGCGTGCCTTCGGGAATGTCGATGTTGGCTTTGCCGCCCAGCGTGGGCACGTCGATTTCGCCGCCCAATGCGGCGGTGGTCATGGCCACCGGCACGCTGCAGTGCAGGTCGTCGCCGTCGCGCTCAAAGATGTCGTGTTTCTTCAGGCGGATCTCGATGTACAGGTCGCCCGGCGGGCCGCCGTTGCTGCCCGGCTCGCCGTTGCCGGCGCTGCGGATACGCATGGCATCGTCAATGCCAGCCGGAATCTTCACTTCCAGCGTCTTGTTGTTCTTGACCTTGCCCTGGCCGTGGCAGGTGCCGCAGGGATCGGGAATGATCTTGCCGGCGCCGCGGCAGTGCGGGCAGGTTTGCTGCACACTGAAGAAGCCCTGGCGCATCTGCACTGCGCCGCTACCGTGGCAGGTGGAGCAGGTCTTGGCGCTGGTGCCGGGTTTGGCGCCGCTGCCGTGGCAGGTGCCGCACTCGTCCCAGGTGGGAATGCGGATTTGGGCGTCCTTGCCGTTGGCCGCGTCTTCCAGCGAAATTTCCATCGCGTAGCTGAGGTCGGAGCCACGGAATACCTGGCGGCCGCCACGCTGCTGGCCCGCGCCGCCGGGACGCTGGCCACCAAAGATATCGCCAAAAATATCGCCAAAGGCTTCGGCAAAGCCGCCAAAACCTTCGGCGCCGGGCCCACCCGGGCCACGCATGTTGGGGTCCACCCCCGCGTGGCCGTGCTGGTCGTAGGCCGCCCGCTTCTGCGGGTCGGACAGCATTTCGTAGGCTTCCTTGGCTTCCTTGAAGCGTTCTTCGGCTGGCTTGGCGGCGTCGCCCTGATTGCGGTCAGGGTGGTGCTTCATGGCCAGCTTGCGGTAGGCCTTCTTGATTTCTTCGTCGTTGGCGTTTTTGGGAACGCCCAGCGTTTCGTAATAGTCTCTTTTAGCCATGGGTGTGCGTGTTCAGGTGGTTGGCTTCAAAGGGCTGCAAGTGCCAAGCAGAAATCGGGCCGGAGTTTTGCAACCCGGGCCCGATGGCAGAAGGTCTCTGGTCAAGGCCACGGCCCGAACGCAGGGTATGCCGGCTCAGCCCTTTTTCACTTCCTTGACTTCGGCATCCACCACGTTGTCGTCGTTGGGTTTGGCCGATGCGCTGGCGCCTGCGTTACTGGCAGCCGCGTCGGCGTGTGCCGCTTCACCCGTGGCCTGGTCTGCCTGCTGCTGGGCGTACATCTTCTCGCCCAGTTTCTGGCTGGCGGTCATCAGCGCATTGCTCTTGGCCTCGATCGCGTCCTTGTCGTCGCCCTTGAGCGCTTCTTCCACGTCTTTCAGGGCGGCTTCGATTTTTTCCTTGTCGCCAGCGTCCAGCTTGTCGCCGAACTCGGCCAGGCTCTTCTTCACGCTGTGGGCATTGGCTTCGGCGGAGTTGCGGGCCTGCACGATCTCCAGCTTCTTGCGGTCGTCGGCGGCGTTGATCTCGGCGTCTTTCACCATCTGCTGGATCTCGGCTTCCGACAGGCCCGAGTTGGCCTTGATGGTGATCTTGTTTTCCTTGCCGGTGCCCTTGTCCTTGGCGCCCACATGCAGGATGCCGTTCGCGTCGATGTCGAACGACACTTCAATCTGCGGCGTGCCGCGTGCGGCCGGCGGAATGCCTTCGAGGTTGAACTCGCCCAGCATCTTGTTGCCCGAGGCAATCTCGCGCTCGCCCTGGAAGACCTTGATGGTCACGGCCGGCTGGTTGTCGTCGGCGGTGGAGAAGGTCTGCGCAAACTTGGTCGGGATGGTGGTGTTTTTGCCAATCATCTTGGTCATGACGCCGCCCATGGTCTCGATGCCCAGCGACAGCGGGGTTACGTCGAGCAGCAGCACGTCGGTACGGTCACCCGACAGCACCTGGCCCTGAATGGCGGCGCCCACGGCCACGGCTTCGTCGGGGTTGACGTCCTTGCGCGGCTCGCGGCCGAAGAACTCCTTTACCTTGTCCTGCACCTTGGGCATGCGGGTCATACCGCCAACCAGAATCACATCATGGATGTCGGAGACCGACACGCCAGCGTCCTTGATGGCGGTGCGGCAGGGCGCAATGGTGCGCTCGATCAGCTCGTCCACCAGCGCTTCCAGCTTGGCGCGGGACAGCTTGATGTTCAGGTGCTTGGGGCCCGATGCATCGGCCGTGATGTAGGGCAGGTTGATGTCGGTCTGCGCGCTGTTCGACAGCTCGATCTTGGCCTTTTCAGCCGACTCTTTCAGGCGCTGCAGGGCCAGCACGTCCTTGGACAGGTCAACGCCTTGCTCTTTCTTGAACTCGGCAATGATGTAGTCGATGATGCGCTGGTC
>JAZKCX010000047.1:0-4298 GCA_040387875.1 Pseudomonadota bacterium
CCGCGCTTTTTTGGCACGCTGTGGCAGGGCCTGCGGCCGCTGTGCGCCAGTGCCGAATATGTGGCCGCCTGCCAGCGGCTGCGCAAGCGTGCAGAAGACGGCGCTGCGGCGCTCAATCCCCAGCCCATGGCCGCGCGGCTGGCGGCGCTGGGCTATGCCGAACGTGAGCTGGACAACATCCGCGATGTGCTGGAGGTGTTTTCGCACGGCAACCCGCTGTATGTCTACATTGCCTCGGCCGCCCGGCTGCTGCTGGAGGGGGGCGAGCTGTCGGCCCACACCGCCGCCACCCCTTTTGCCGGCCGCCATGCGCCAGCAACTGGCGTAACACTTAATTTGCTGGAGCGCCACCACGCCGAAACCCCTACGGTCGCGGTCTATGACGATATCATGGCTACCCTGCGGCTGCCGATTGTCAACACCGACTACCGTGCGCTGGCCCGCTGGCCGAGCTACTTTGCGCTGGCCTGGAGCGACCTGAAACCGCTTCTGGCCCAGCCCGGCTACAGCCAGTTGTGTGATGCACTGCACTCTCAAATTGCCGACGATCTGGCCCATACGCTGCCCAACCCCGGCGGCCTGCAGGGCGCTGCGCTGCGGGCTGCGGCGGCAGAAGATGCGTCGGTGGCCGAGGTGCTGGAAGTCTGCCGCTTGTTCCAGTGGCTACTGCCTGGACTGATCAGCAACGTGGCGGTTTTCCACCTCGCTTTGGCCAGAAACCCCTGAGCTGGCTTGAAGGCCTGCTATCGATTAACTGCTGGGTCACAGTGGTATCTATTAAGTAAACATACCGTTAGAGAGTCTCCCTTAAACTGGTTTTGTAAGTAACAAAAAGTACACAAAACACTGAGGCAACCAGCATGAGGACATGGAACGGCGCGGTACCTGCGGCACAGACCCAGTACGAGGCCAAACGCCAAGCTCTGTTGCGCGAAGCAGCCACCTGCTTCACCAAAAAGGGCTACCACGGCACTTCGCTCACCGAAATTGCGGAAACGCTGGGTGTGAGCAAGGCGGCCCTTTACACCTACGTCAAAAGCAAGGACGAACTGCTGTTTTTCTGCCACCAGGCGGCCATGGACGCGGCGCTGGACAGCGTGGCGCAGGCCCGCAAGATGGAGGGCAACGGCCTGGAAAAACTCTGTGGCGCCTTGCGCAGCTACCTCACGCTGGTGCTGTCCAACAACCCCAGCTATGTGCTCATTCTGGAAGAGCACGCGCTCACCAAAGACCATGTTGCGGCCATCATTGCCCGGCGCGACCTGTTTGAAAACCAGTTGCGGGCGCTGGTTTCGCTGGGCATGGCCGATGGCAGCGTGGTGCGGTGCGATCCCAAACTGGCGGTTTTTGCCGCGCTGGGCATGGTGAACTGGGTGATGAAGTGGTATGCGCCCGGCGGCAGCTGGGCCGGTGAGCAGATTGCGGTGGAACTGGTGCGCATGCTCGAGCGCATGTTGTCCACCCAGCCCGTGGCGGCCCTGCCGGCCGACCCGTTTGGCGACAGCCTGCGGGTCAGCCCGCCCGCCGCAGCGCCTATCTGGGCCGATATCAGCCGGTAATCCGGGCAGATTACCCGCCAAATAGCACGCGGGCCGGCGCCGAATAAGCCCGGAGTGCTATAAAAATTAATCTGCCTTACTTCACGCAGGCGGCCCAGGGCTCGGCGCTGCTGCGCAGCGAATCACCCGACACCTTGGTTACGGTCGCCGGCCCCCAGGGCTCAACCCGGGTGCGCTTGATCTCGGTAGCCTGCTCGGCCTCGGTCGCGGCCCAGCGGCCATTCTGGTAGATGTAGCTGATGCGCGTTACGTCGCGTTTGATGCGGTTGTTGTCGGCCACGATGAGCTGCTGCGCGGCGGCCTGGCTGTCGGCACTGCCAAACGCCTCGGTCAGCTCAATCGTCATCACCGCCACAAAGGGCGACGAATAAAACTTCTGCGTGATGTCGTACTTCAGCATGTGGCTGGTGGTGATCTTGCGCACCCAGTTGGGTGGCGTGTCGGCCACCACGCCACCGGCCTTGATGGCCTTGTAGGTGGCTTGGCAGTTGGCAAAAATCGGGTTGAAATCGCCCAGCGCGTCGGCCTGGGCCGAGCCGGCCAGACAGGCGGCCACAACAAAGCATGAGAGGTGTTTCAAGCGCAACTCCAGGGTGTGCAAAAGCCGCATTATCCGGTCTGCCGGTCGGTAGCGGAATTCAGGCCGGCCCAGAGCGCAGTTGCCGCACTTCCTCGCCGGGGCTGTTGCCAAACGCGCGCTTGAATTCGCGGTTGAACTGCGACACGCTCTCGTAGCCCACCCGCAGCGCGGCGGCACTGGCCCGCTCGCCGTCGTGCGCCATCAACAGCCGGGCCTTGTGCAGCCGGATGCTCTTCAAATACTGCAGCGGCGAGCTGGAGGTGACCGCCTTGAAGTTGTGGTGAAAGCTGGACACGCTCATGTGCGCTTCGCGCGCCAGGGTTTCGATGTCGAGCGCCTCGGCGTAGTCGGCGTGAATGCGTTTGAGCACCCGCGCCATGGTGCTGAAGTGGCCGTGCTGCGCCGCCAGAGTACGCAGCGCGCCGCCATACGGCCCCTGCAGCACCCGGAACACGATTTCGCGCACCAGCGCCGGCCCCAGAATGCGGCTTTCGGTATCGCTCTGCAGGCACTGCAGCAGCCGGCAACTGGCGTTACGCAGCTCCGCCGTGATGGGGGCCGAGCAGATGCCGCGCGGCAACTCGCGTGCGCCGGGGCCGGGTTCGTCCAGCTGCAGCAGCAGCTCCTGAATCAGCGCAGGCTGCAGGCTGACCGACAGGCCCAACAGCGGCGCCTCGGGTGTGGCGCGGGTTTCGCATTCAAACGGCAGCGGCACCGACAGCACCAGGTAGTTGTCGCTGTCGTAGCAGTAGCGTTCGTCGCCCAGAAAACCAATCTTGTGGCCCTGCGCCACGATCACCACACTGGGTTCGTAGACCAGGGGCTGGCGCGGAAAGCTGCGCTGGGTGTGCATCAGGTTCACGCCGGCCACCCGGCTGGGGTGGATGCCTTCCTGCAGATCGAGTCCGCGCAGCAGTTGGGCAAGGTCGGGCGTTGCGGGTGAAGTCATGGCTCACTTAGGAAGTACATGGTATTGCGTTGGCTTGTAGAAGTATGACGGTTATGCGTCAAAAACGTGCCGGACTGTCCGAAAGTCTGCAGGATTGTGCAAGTCTTGCGCAGAATCGTTCTTGAGGCGGGACTGCCGCTTGGGAACAATCAGCCCATCGCAAAAGAAAGGGCTGTATGACCACACTCAACATCAACCGCAAGACCCACCAGGTGAACCTGGCCGACGATACGCCGCTGCTGTGGGCGCTGCGCGACGAGATGGGCCTGACCGGTACCAAATTCGGCTGCGGCATGGCGCTGTGCGGCGCCTGCACCGTGCACATCAACGGCGTGGCTACGCGCTCGTGCATCACGCCGATCTCGGCAGTGAACGGCCGCAAGGTCGTCACCATTGAAGCGGTGGCCACCGGTGCCGACGGCAAAGTAGGTCGCGCGGTGCAGGACGCCTGGGTGAAACACGACGTGGCCCAGTGCGGCTACTGCCAGAGCGGCCAGGTGATGAGCGCCACTGCGCTGCTGCAGAAAAACCGCAAGCCGACCGACGCCGACATCGACACCGCGATGGCCGGCAACATCTGCCGCTGCGGCACCTACCAGCGCATTCGCGCCGCGATCAAAGACGCCGCCAAAACCCTGGCCTGAGGAGAAAATGATGCTTTTTACCCCTAATTTTGAATCAAACAGCCCAGTAGCCGGCATCGAATCTCGCGATGTTGCTACAAATTCAGGAGCATTCAGTCAAGGCTTGCCGCGCCGCAGCTTCCTCAAACTCGCCACCGCCTCGGGCTTTGCGCTGGGGCTGTTTCCTGCCGGTTTGGCACTCGCTGCCGACGCGCCAGTGGCCACAGCCGGCCTCAAGCCCACGCAGCAGCCCGCGGCTTTTGTGCGCATTGCCAAAAACGGCATTGTCACCGTGGTCATCAACCGGCTCGACTTTGGCCAGGGCGTGCAGACCGCGCTGCCAATGATTCTTGCGGAAGAGCTCGATGCAGACTGGTCCAAGGTGCGCAGTGAACACGGCAACGCCGACGCCGCCTACGTAGACCCTGGCTTTGGCATGCACCTGACCGGTGGCTCCAACACCATCAAGAACTCCTACACCCAGTACCGTGAACTGGGCGCCCGCACCCGCGCCATGCTGGTCTCGGCTGCCGCCGCGCAGTGGAAATTGCCAGCGGCCGACCTGCGCACCGAAAACGGCTTTGTGA